>NZ_JBEZLM010000004.1:0-456372 GCF_040652095.1 Streptomyces sp. NPDC048290 | reverse complement strand
GCGGCTTCCGCGTCCGCCGGTGTCTGAGCGGCCTCGGCGGCCCTTGCGGCTTCCGCGTCCGCCGGTGTCTGAGCGGCCTCGGCGGCCCTTGCGGCTTCCGCGTCCGCCGGTGTCTGAGCGGCCTCGGCGGCCCTTGCGGCTTCGGCGTCCGCCGGTGTCTGAGCGGCCTCGGCGGCTCTTGCGGAACTGGCAGCGGCAGCCGGCGGCTGGGTATCTCCGGTTGCGCTGGCGACGTGTGGTGCCTGTACGCCCTTCGGTGCCGGAGCGCTCCCGGTAGCCGCCGCAGCCCCGGTACCCCCGGCGGTCTCCTCAGCCCCGGCACCCGCCGACGCCGGGGCAGCACCGTCGGCAACCCCCGTAGCCCCCGCAGCCGCGGCCAGTTTTTCCGCGGTCTTGTGGGCCGTCGTCAGTTCCTTGGGGTCCTCGGCGGCGGGGTCGAGGGCCGGTGGGGCGGGGACGGTCCACATCCACTCGCGGAGTTTGTCGCGCTCGTGGGTGAGTTCGCGGATGTCGGTCTCGGCGTACTCGAACTCCGGGGACCAGAACAGGGCGTCGAACGGGCAGACCTCGATGCAGATACCGCAGTACATGCACAGGGAGAAGTCGATGGCGAAGCGGTCGAGGACGTTGCGGCTGCGTTCCCGGCCGCCGGGGGCCGTCGCCGGGAGGGTCTCCTTGTGGGAGTCGATGTAGATGCACCAGTCCGGGCACTCGCGGGCGCAGAGCATACAGACCGTGCAGTTCTCCTCGAACAGCCCGATCACACCCCGGGTACGGGGCGGGAGGTCGGGCTGGACGTCCGGGTACTGCTCGGTGACGGTCTTCCGCGTCAGCGTGCGCAGGGTGACGGCCAGGCCCTTGGCGAGGCCGCTGCCGGGGAAACGGAGCCGGGAGGGCGGGGAGGACTCGGGCTCGGGCATGGCTACTGGATCACCACCTTGACGACGCCGGTCAGGGCGATCTGGGCGAGGGAGAGGGGGACGAGGAGGGTCCAGGAGAACTTCTGGAGCTGGTCCTCACGCATCCGGGGATAGGTGACACGCAGCCAGATCACGATGAAGGCGAGGACGGCCGTCTTCAGCAGGGTCCACACCCAGCCGAGCCCGTCCTCGCCCCAGGGGCCGTGCCAGCCGCCCAGGAAGAGGACGGTGGTCAGTCCGCACAGGACGACGATCCCGGCGTACTCGGCCAGCAGGAAGAGCGCGAACCGCAAGCCCGTGTACTCGGTGTACGCGCCGAAGATGATCTCGGAGTCGGCCACCGGCATGTCGAACGGCGGGCGTTGCAGTTCGGCAAGGCCCGCCACGAAGAAGACGATCGCGCCGACGATCTGCCAGGGCAGCCACCACCACTCGAACGCGTCCAGGATGCCGGGCAGCGAGACCGTGCCGGCCGCCATGGCGACGGAGGCGGCGGCGAGCAGCATGGGGAGTTCGTAGGCGAGGAGCTGGGCGGCGGTGCGCAGGCCGCCGAGGAGGGAGAACTTGTTGGCGGAGGCCCAGCCGGCCATCAGCGAGCCGAGCACGCCGACGCCCATCACCGCGAGGACGAAGAAGACGCCCGCGTCGATCACCTGGCCGACCGCGCCCTCTCCGGGGCCGATCGGGATCGCGAGCAGCACCAGGAGATAGGGGAGAAGAGCTACGGCCGGGGCCAGCTGGAAGATACGGCGGTCGGCGCCGTTCGGGACGACGTCCTCCTTCTGCGCGAACTTCACCCCGTCGGCGACGAGTTGGGCCCAGCCGTGGAAGCCGCCCGCGTACATGGGTCCCAGGCGGCCCTGCATATGGGCCATCACCTTGTGCTCGGTCTGGCCGACGAGCAGGGGGAGGACGAGGAACGCGACAAAGACGATCAGGAGGCGCAGGGCGACATCCAGCACGTCGTTCACTGACGGCCTCCTTCCGGATCTTCGGGGTCTTCGCGGTCTTCGCGGTCTTCGGGGACTCCGGGGACTCCGGGGACTCCGGGGACTCCGGGGACTCCGGGGACTCCGGGATGTTCCGTGCGGTCGGGGGGCTCGGATGGGGCAGAGGGGGCGGAAGGAGCGGCAGAGGGAGTAGACGGGTCGCGGTGCTCGGCGCCGCCGCCGCTCTTGTCGCCGCCCCCCGTATCCCCGTCTCCGCTGTCGCCACCCCGGGCGTCGTCCCCAGGCCGTTCCTCGAACGCCGGGCGCGCGTGATGCCACGGTGCGTCCGCGCTGCGCGGCGGCGTCGCCGGGCGAGGCGTGTCCGGAGCCTGCTCCGACCCCGACCCCGATCCCGGCCCGAACTCCGACCCCGACCCCGACCCCTCCCCCGGCCCCGACTCCGACCCCGATCCCCCCGCCCCCGGCGGAGCCGCCCGCGGAGCCGCCCGCGGAGCCGCCCGCTGGGAGGCCGAGCCCCCGGACGCGCTCCGGGACCGGCGTGGAGTCGCCGAAGGCCCCGGCGCGGAAGCCGGCGTCCCCGCGGCGGCCGTCTGGCTGGCGGAGCCCTCCGACGCCGTACGGGTCCGCCGTACGGGTCGCTCCCCGGCCGCGCGTCCGGCGCGGCCCGCCGGGCGGGTCGGGGCCGGGGGCAGCTGGCCCTTCAGGGGGCCCCATTCGTTGGGGTCGGGCACGCCCGGGGGCAGCATCTGGCGGCGCTTGGGCCCGCCGTGCTCCGACTCGCCCGGCTCCTTCGCACCGGGCCACGCCTTGGCGACGCGGGCGGCGAGGACGAAGTCCTTGCGCAGGGGGTGGCCCTCGAAGGTGTCGGGCAGGAGCAGGTGGTCGAGGCCGGGGTGGTCGGTGAAGTCCACGCCGAACATCTCGTGGGTCTCGCGCTCGTGCCAGGCGGCGCCCGCGTACACGTCGACGGCGCTGGGGAGAGTGGGGGCCTCGTACGGGACGGTGGTGCGCAGGAGCAGCCGGCGTACCGGGGCGAGGGCGACGACGTGGGCGGCGACGCGGAAGCCGGTGCCGGGCTCGTCGACGGCGCTGAGCCAGTCGAAGTAGTGGCAGCCGAGCCGGTCGCGGGCGGTGCGCAGGGCGTCGGTCCAGGTGTCGGCGGGGACGTCGACGGTGAGCAGGTCGTAGGACTCCTCGGCCGTGGCCTGCGGGCCGAACAGTTCCTCGGCGCCCGCGGGCAGCCAGCCGACGGTGGTCATCGGGTCTCCCCCTCGGCGGCCGGTGGCCGGACCAGGTCGCTCTGGAGGGCGGCGGCGGAGGGACGGCCGCCGCCGGTCGTGGCGGCGTACCGCTCGCCCAGCGACTCGCGGGCGATCTTCTCCTGGAGTTTGAGGATGCCCTGGAGCAGCGCCTCGGGGCGGGGCGGGCAGCCGGGGACATAGACGTCGACGGGGATGATCTGGTCGACGCCCTTGGTGACGGAGTAGGAGTCCCAGTACGGGCCGCCGCAGTTGGAGCAGGCGCCGAAGGAGATGACGTACTTCGGCTCGGGCATCTGCTCGTACAGGCGTTTGATGGCGGGCGCCATCTTGTCGGTGACCGTGCCGGAGACGACCATCAGGTCGGCCTGGCGGGGGCCCGGCGCGAAGGGGATGACACCGAGCCGGATGAAGTCGTGCCGGGCCATGGACGCGGCGATGAACTCGATGGCGCAGCAGGCCAGCCCGAAGTTGAAGACCCAGAGCGAGTAGCGGCGGCCCCAGTTGAGGACGACCTTCATGGGCTCGGGCGCGAGCCGGGCGAGGGTACCGAGACGCCGGGGCTCGGGAAGCGGGACCACGCCAGCACCGGCACCGGCACCAGCACCAGAACCGGCACCCGGAACCGCATCCGCACCGGCCCCCGGAACCGCCGCGGAGTCCTTCTCGTTCGGGGTCACGTCCATGCCAGGACCCCCTTCTTGTAGGCGTAGAGCAGTCCCACGGCGAGGAAGCCGAGGAAGATGAACATCTCGACCAGCGTGGTCGCCCCGTAGCCGGGGTCGGCGAAGACGGTCGCCCAGGGGAACAGGAAGATCGAGTCGACCGCGAAGATGACGTACAGGAACGCGTAGACGTAGTAGCGGACCTGGGTGTGGGCCCAGCCCTCGCCGACCGGGTCGACCCCGCACTCGTACGTCAGCAGCTTCTCGGGGGTCGGTACGACCGGGCGCAGCAGCCGTCCCGCGCCGAAGGCGACGGCGACGAAGAGCACGCCGATCACGGCCAGCAGTCCGACGACCGAGTAGGTCTGGAAGTAGTCCGCCGCGACAACCCCGGTCGCTCCGACGGTCGGTTCGACGGTCGGTTGTCTCACGTCCGCCCCTCGCTCCCTGGCCGCCCCGGCCGTAGCCCGGTCCCGGCCTGTTGTACGAACACCGTGTACGTCACCGTTCGACGATCTGCACGCACGGGAGTCTAGGCCCTGCTAAAGGCGCGGTAAGCAGCCTGTAGGGGGTCGGGGCGCACGGCGCCAGCCGGGGGTGGGGTTTTCCTCAGCCGAAGCGTGCGGTCCACCTCATGGCGCCGCGCCCGCCCGCCAGGCACGCTGGCTGTCATGAGTGAACGCATCCCGTCCACGGGCGGCACGACCAGCGGGGAGACGACCGTGGGTGGCGGCGGCGACAGCGACCGGCTGCCCCCGCCCCGGCTGGGCTACGACCGGCACACCTGGAAGGAGATCGCGTATCTCCTGCTCAACCTGCCGATGTCCCTGATCGGGTTCGTCTACACGATCACCGTGCTGGCCACCGGCGCCCTGCTGACCGTGACCGTGGTCGGTCTGCCGCTGCTCGCCCTCGGGCTGATGGGCGCGCGCCGGCTCGGCCGGCTGGAGCGGGCGCGGGCCAGGGCGCTGCTGGGTGTGCGGGTGGAGGAGCCGAGCCGGCTGCCGTGGCGCGGGCGGCGCGAGGGCGGCTTCCTGACCCAGATGTGGATGATGCTCAAGGACCCGGTGGGCTGGCGGACGTTCCTGTACGACGTCATCCGGCTGCCGTGGGGCGTGCTCACCTTCACCGTGACGCTGGTGTCGCTGTTCGTGCTGTGGCCGGTGCTGCCGTTCATCGCGCGGGGTCTGTCCCAGGTGGACCGGGCGATGGTGCGCGGGCTGCTGTCGCCGTCGGACGAGCTGGAGCGGCGGATCGCGGAGCTGGAGTCGGACCGCGGGATCGTGGTGGACACGGCGGCGGCCGACCTGCGCCGCATCGAACGGGATCTGCACGACGGGGCGCAGGCCCGGCTGGTGAACCTGGCGATGGGCCTGGGGCTGGCGAAGGAGAAGCTGCTGGAGGACCCGGACTCGGCGGCGGAGATGGTCTCGGAGGCGCACGGCGAGGTGAAACTCGCCCTCCAGGAGCTGCGGGACCTGGCCCGGGGCATCCACCCGGCGGTGCTCACCGACCGCGGTCTGGACGCCGCGCTGTCCTCGGTCGCCTCCCGGTGCACGGTCCCGGTGAAGGTGACGGTCGATCTGCCGGCCCGTCCCGCCGAGGCCATCGAGGGCATCGCCTACTTCACGGTCTCCGAGCTGCTCCAGAACGTCAGCAAGCACAGCGCGGCCCGCTCGGCGGGCGTCGAGGTGTGGCGTTCCGGGGAGCGGCTGCTGATCCAGGTCAGCGACGACGGCCGGGGCGGGGCGAGCCTGGACGGCGGTACGGGGATGCGGGGGCTGGCGGAGCGGCTGGGCGCGGTGGACGGCCTGTTCGTCGTCGACTCCCCGCAGGGCGGACCCACGACGATCACGGCGGAGCTGCCGTGGCGGGAACGCACGAGCTGACGGCGGGACGGACGGGCCGGGGACCGGCGTAGGTACGGCCCGGAAGGGCGAGGGACCGGCGTAGGCACGGCCCGGAAGGGCGAGGGACCGGCGTAGGTACGGCCCGGAGCGGCCAGGGAGCGGCGTGAACACGGCCCGCAATACGGTCGGCAATCCCGCCAGACGGCCACCGATACGGCCAAACGGTCGGCCATACGGTCGGCGATACGGCCCGGAAGACGTCCTGGAAGACGGCCCGGAGGACCAGGCCCCCGCCGACGCACCAGGTAGGGAAAACCCCCCTCCCAAGAGGCCGACCCGCTCCATGGTTCCCCCGCCCCCCGCACAGCAAGCTGAGGACACGACAACGGAACGGACAGGGACGCGAGCCCAGGGCCGGCGGCGAGGGAACGGGACGGGACGACACCGATGACCACAACGGAGTACGGGCACGAGCACCACCAGTACGGCGCCGGGTACGGACGCCGGGGCGGCCGGGTGCCCGTCGGGCTGAGGGCGCCGTTCGCGGGGCGGGCCTGGCGGGAGTTCCTCTATGTGCTGCTCAGCCTGCCGATCAGCATCGCGCTGTTCACCTACGCGGTGACGATGTTCGCGCTGGGGGTCGGCCTGCTGGTGACGTTCCTCGGCATTCCGGTGCTGGCGGGGGCGCTGGCCGGGAGCCGGGGTCTGGGCGCGCTGGAGCGGGTGCGGGCGCGCGGGCTGCTCGGTCTCGACGTCGCCGCTCCGGAGCCGCTGCGGGTGCGCAAGGGCGGGGCGATGGCGTGGATGTGGGCCGCGCTGAAGGACGGGGCGTCGTGGCGGGCGCTGCTGTACTCGGTGCTCCATCTGCCGTGGGCGGTCTTCTCGTTCGGTGTGGCGGTCACGGTCTGGGTGACCGGCTGGTCGCTGCTGTCGTATCCGCTGTGGTTCTGGGTGCTGCCGGTGTACGGCGGGCAGGACGGCATCCAGCTGTACGGCGACGCGACCCACCAGATGTATCTGGACAACCCGTTCGAGATCGCGGTGACGGCGGCGGTGGGGCTGCTGTTCGTGCTGGCGGCGCCCTGGATCACCCGGGCGCTGACCACGGTCGACCGGCTGATGGTGCACGGACTGCTCGGCCCGTCGCGGCTGGCGACCCGGGTGGTGGAGCTGGAGTCGGACCGGGGGGTCGTGGTGGACACGGCGGCGGCCGACCTGCGCCGCATCGAACGGGATCTGCACGACGGGGCGCAGGCCCGGCTGGTGAACCTGGCGATGGATCTGGGGCTGGCGAAGGAGAAGCTGGCCGAGGACCCGCAGGCGGCGGCGCGGATGGTGGACGAGGCGCACGGCGAGGTGAAGACCGCGCTCCAGGAGCTGCGGGACCTGGCCCGGGGCATCCACCCGGCGGTGCTGACCGACCGCGGTCTGGACGCCGCGCTGTCCTCGGTCGCCTCGCGCTGCGCGGTCCCGGTGCGGCTGGACGTGGATCTGTCGGAGCGGCCCGCGCCCGCCATCGAGGGGATCGCCTACTTCACCGTCTCCGAGCTGCTCCAGAACATCACCAAGCACTCCCGGGCCAGGTCGGCGTGGGTGGATGTGTGGCGGGTGGAGAACCGGCTGATGCTCCAGGTCACGGACGACGGCGTGGGCGGCGCGGACTCCGGCGCGGGGTCCGGGCTCGCCGGGCTCGCGGGCCGCCTCGACGCGGTGGACGGCATCCTGGTGGTCGACTCCCCCGAGGGCGGACCCACCCGGGTGACGGCGGAGCTGCCCTGGCGCGGCTGACCCCACCCCTCCCCCGGCCCTCACCCCCCTTCCGACCAACTGCTCAACCGGCACCCATACGCATTCAGGTCCGAATACTGGAATGCTGGACTTGTACAAGTCATGGGTCGAAGCCGGTCGCCGGGGAGCGGTGGCGGGGCGGGGTGGGGGCCAAGGATCGTGGAGGACAGGGTGCGGGTGGTCATCGCCGAGGATTCGGTGCTGCTGCGGGAGGGACTGACCCGGCTGCTCACCGACCGGGGGCACGACGTGGTCGCCGGGGTCGGCGACGGCGAGGCGCTGATCAAGACCGTGACCGAGCTGGACGCGGAGGGCGCGCTGCCGGACGTCGTGGTGGCGGACGTCCGGATGCCGCCGACCCACACGGACGAGGGCGTACGGGCCGCGGTGCGGTTGCGCAAGGCGCATCCGGGGCTCGGGGTGCTGGTGCTCTCGCAGTACGTGGAGGAGCGGTACGCGACGGAGCTGCTGGCCGGGTCGAGCCGGGGCGTCGGGTATCTGCTGAAGGACCGGGTGGCGGAGGTCCGGGAGTTCGTGGACGCCGTGGTGCGGGTCGCGCGGGGCGGTACGGCGCTGGATCCCGAGGTGGTCGCCCAGTTGCTCGGCCGGTCCCGGAAGCAGGACGTGCTGGCGGGGCTGACCCCCCGGGAGCGCGAGGTGCTGGGGCTGATGGCGGAGGGCCGTACGAACTCGGCCATCGCACGGCAGCTGGTGGTGAGCGACGGGGCCGTGGAGAAGCACGTCAGCAACATCTTCCTGAAGCTGGGCCTGTCGCCCAGCGACGGGGACCACCGGCGGGTGCTCGCCGTCCTCACCTATCTCAACTCATGAGACACCGGGCGGGGACGGTCAGAAGACACCGGACAGGGCCGGTCATCAAACACCGGACGGGGACGGTCATCGGACACCGGACGGTGACGGCCGGGCGTCCGCCGGTCCGGCCGGTCCGGCGTGTCCGGCGGGTCCGGACGACCCCTGTCACCCGTACGGCCCACACCCCTCGTCCGGGTGGGGAGTGGTCCCTATGGAGTGTTCATCATGCGAATGGCCCCGAGCGGGCGACCCCCGCGGACGTAGGGTTGATCCTGGGTGGGCCTGCGGGAGGGCCCTGTCCCGACAGCAGCCTCGAAGGAGGTCCAGTTCAGTGACCAGCCAGGTCAGTAGCGAGAAGGAACAGGCCGACGGGACCGATGGAACCGACGGGACCGTCGTGGGGGAGCAGCGCAAACCGGCGGGAGGTAAGGACGTCCGCCGGCTGGACCGGGTGATCATCAGGTTCGCGGGGGACTCCGGTGATGGCATGCAGCTCACCGGTGACCGGTTCACCTCCGAGACCGCGTCCTTCGGCAACGACCTGTCGACCCTGCCGAACTTCCCCGCCGAGATCCGCGCCCCCGCCGGGACCCTGCCCGGCGTCTCGTCCTTCCAGCTCCACTTCGCCGACCACGACATCCTCACCCCGGGCGACGCCCCCAACGTCCTGGTCGCCATGAACCCGGCGGCCCTGAAGGCGAATGTGGGCGATCTGCCGCGCGGGGCCGAGATCATCGTCAACACCGACGAATTCACCAAGCGGGCGATGCAGAAGGTGGGCTACGCCGAGAACCCGCTGGAGGACGGCTCGCTGGACGGCTACCACCTGCATCCGGTGCCGCTGACCACGCTGACGGTGGAGGCGCTCAAGGACTTCGAGCTGTCCCGGAAGGAGGCCGAGCGCAGCAAGAACATGTTCGCGCTGGGTCTGCTGTCCTGGATGTACCACCGGCCGACGGAGGGCACCGAGCAGTTCCTGACGTCGAAGTTCGCGAAGAAGCCGCAGATCGCGGCGGCGAACATCGCCGCGTTCCGCGCGGGCTGGAACTTCGGTGAGACCACCGAGGACTTCGCGGTCTCCTACGAGGTCGCCCCGGCGTCCACCGCCTTCCCGGTGGGTACATACCGCAACATCTCGGGCAATCTGGCCCTCGCGTACGGGCTCATCACCGCGTCCCGTCAGGCGGATCTGCCGCTCTACCTGGGCTCGTACCCGATCACCCCGGCCTCGGACGTGCTGCACGAGCTGAGCCGGCACAAGAACTTCGGGGTACGCACCTTCCAGGCCGAGGACGAGATCGCCGGGGTGGGCGCCGCGCTCGGCGCGGCCTTCGGCGGCTCCCTCGCCGTCACCACCACCAGCGGCCCCGGCGTCGCCCTGAAGGCGGAGACCATCGGGCTCGCGGTCTCGATGGAGCTGCCGCTGCTGGTCGTGGACATCCAGCGCGGTGGCCCGTCCACCGGGCTGCCGACCAAGACCGAGCAGGCGGACCTGCTCCAGGCGATGTTCGGGCGCAACGGCGAGGCACCGGTGCCGGTGGTCGCCCCGCGCACCCCGGCCGACTGCTTCGACGCGGCCATCGAGGCCGCCCGGATCGCGCTGACCTACCGCACCCCGGTGCTGCTGCTCAGCGACGGCTACCTGGCCAACGGCTCCGAGCCCTGGCGCATCCCGGAGCTGGAGCAACTGCCCGATCTCACCGTGCAGTTCGCGCAGGGCCCGAACCACACCCTGGACGACGGCACGGACGTCTTCTGGCCGTACAAGCGCGACCCCCAGACACTGGCCCGCCCCTGGGCCGTCCCCGGCACGCCCGGCCTGGAGCACCGCATCGGCGGCATCGAGAAGCAGGACGGCACCGGCAACATCTCGTACGACCCCGCCAACCACGACTTCATGGTCCGCACCCGGCAGGCGAAGATCGACGGGATCGACATCCCGGACGTCGAGGTCGACGACCCGGCCGGAGCCCGCACGCTGGTGCTGGGCTGGGGATCGACGTACGGGCCGATCACCGCGGCGGTCAGACGGCTGCGCGCCGCGGGGCTGCCGATCGCGCAGGCCCATCTGCGCCATCTCAACCCCTTCCCGCGGAATCTGGGCGAGGTCCTTGAGCGGTACGACAAGGTCGTGATCCCCGAGATGAACCTCGGCCAGCTCGCCACCCTGATCCGGGCGAAGTACCTGGTCGACGCGCACAGCTACAACCAGGTGAACGGCATGCCGTTCAAGGCCGAACAGCTCGCCACGGCGCTCAAGGAGGCCATCGATGGCTGAGACGTCCACGGAAGGCACGGGCACGATCGAGGCACTCTCGCTCGTCCCCAAGGCCGAGGCCCGGCAGTCCATGAAGGACTTCAAGTCCGATCAGGAAGTGCGCTGGTGCCCCGGCTGCGGTGACTACGCGATTCTCGCGGCGGTGCAGGGCTTCATGCCCGAACTCGGTCTCGCCAAGGAGAACATCGTCTTCGTCTCCGGCATCGGCTGCTCCTCCCGCTTCCCGTACTACATGAACACCTACGGGATGCACTCCATCCACGGGCGCGCCCCGGCCATCGCCACCGGCCTGGCCACCTCGCGCCGCGATCTGTCGGTCTGGGTGGTCACCGGCGACGGCGACGCCCTGTCCATCGGCGGCAACCACCTCATCCACGCCCTGCGGCGGAACGTCAACCTCAAGATCCTGCTGTTCAACAACCGGATCTATGGGCTGACCAAGGGCCAGTACTCCCCCACCTCCGAGGTCGGGAAGATCACCAAGTCGACGCCGATGGGCTCGCTCGACGCGCCCTTCAACCCGGTGTCGCTGGCCATCGGGGCGGAGGCGTCCTTCGTCGCCCGCACCATCGACTCCGACCGCAAGCACCTCACCCAGGTGCTGCGCGAGGCCGCCGCCCACCCCGGCACGGCCCTCGTGGAGATCTACCAGAACTGCAACATCTTCAACGACGGCGCCTTCGAGGCCCTCAAGGACAAGCAGCGCGCCGAGGAGGCGGTGATCCGGCTGGAGCACGGTATGCCGATCCGGTTCGGCGCCGACGGCGCCCGGGGCGTCGTCCGCGATCCGCGCACCGGCGATCTGGCGATCGTCGACGTCACCGCGGAGAACGAGGCGGACATCCTGGTCCATGACGCGCACGCGGCCTCACCGACCACGGCGTTCGCCCTGTCCCGGCTCGCCGACCCGGACACCCTGCACCACACCCCCATCGGTGTGCTGCGCTCGGTGGACCGGCCGGTGTACGACACCCAGATGGCCGAGCAGCTCGACACCGCGATCGAGCAGCACGGCAAGGGCGATCTCGCGGCGCTGCTGGCGGGCGGGGACACCTGGACCGTCGTGGGGTGACCAGCCCCGGCGACCTACGGGACGTACGGGCGGGGCCCGGATGCGCGATACGGCATCCGGGCCCCGCCCGTAGTGCTTTCCTCCACGCCCCGGCTCACCCAGCGGCGACCCGTGCCGCGTCGTACTTCTCCCGGGCCTGTGTCACCGCGTCCATCCGCTGTTCCGTCCACAGCGCCAGCGTCCGGACCTGTTCGGCGGCCTCGTGGCCCAGCGGGGTCAGGGAGTAGTCGACGCGGGGCGGGATCACCGGCTGGGCGTCCCGGTGGACCAGCCCGTCCCGCTCCAGCGTCTGGAGGGTCTGGGTCAGCATCTTCTCGCTGACCCGGCGCACCCCGTCGATCGCCCGGCGCAGCTCGCTGAACCGGTGCGGGCGCTCCAGCAGCGCGATCAGCACCAGCACGCCCCAGCGGCTGGTGACATGCTCCAGGACCAGCCGGTACGGGCACATCCCCTCGTCGCCCCGTACGGTCCCGTCGCGTCTCGCGTCCTCACTTACCGACATGCCGGTACCTTACTTCAAAGTGGGTACTTTCTCCTGGCTAGTGCCCTACCTAGGGTGAGTGGCACAGACCGTTCGTACGGACCACGGGAGACGCCCCCATGACCATCGTCGTCACCGGAGCCACCGGCCACCTCGGCCGCCATGTCGTCGCACAGCTGCTGGAGAAGGTGCCGGCCGGGCAGATCACCGCCGTGGTGCGCGACCCGGCGAAGGCCGCCGACCTGGCGGAGCGCGGGGTACGGCTGGCGGTCGCCGACTACAACGTGCCCGAGACCTTCGACGGGCTGTTCACCGCCGGTGACAAGGTGCTGCTGATCTCCGGCAACGAGTTCGACAAGGGCCGGGTCGCCCAGCACACGGTGGTCGTGGACGCCGCCCGGGTCGCCGGGGTCGCGCTGCTGGCGTACACCAGCGCCCCCGGGAGCCTGACCGCCGCCCTCGCCGACGACCACCGCGCCACCGAGCGGGTCGTCCGGGCCTCCGGGGTGCCGTACGTGCTGCTGCGCAACGGCTGGTACCACGAGAACTACACCGAGAACCTCGCGCCGGTGCTGGCGCACGGCTCCGTGGTGGCCGCCGCCGGTGACGGCCGGATCACCTCCGCCGCCCGCGCCGACTACGCCGCCGCCGCAGTCGCCGTCCTGACCGGCGAGGGGCATGAGAACACGGTGTACGAGCTCTTCGGGGACACCGCGTGGAGCCTGACCGAGTACGCGGCCGAGGTGGGGCGGCGGAGCGGGCGGGAGATCGGCTACGCGCACGTCTCCCCGGACGCCCTGGTGGCGATGCTGACCGGGGCCGGGGTGCCGGAGCCGTTCGCCGCGATCCTCGCCGGGGTCGACGTGTCCATCGAGAAGGGCGAGCTGGCGGGCGGCGGAACCGACCTCTCCCGGCTCGCGGGGCGTCCGACCACCCCGCTCACCGAGGCGGTCGGGAAGGGCCTCGCGGCGCTCGACGCGCTCAAGGACTGAGCGACGGCACCCAAGGCGCTCAGCCCGCTCAAGGACTGAGCGCCGCCCCGCCGCTACCCCCACCCCGCCTGTCATGACCGTATTCGACTACAGGCATGACAGCGAGCCCCGCGCGGCGCTACCGTCGTCCAGGACCCGGCACCGCCGGGCCGACCGCGGGCCGGACAGACCGGTACGGCACCCGGGGCGAGGTGTGAGGGAGGCGGCCCGTGACCCGGGAGTCGAAGAGCGAGCGGCACATAGGACTGCTGAACGGCTTCGCCGCGTACGGCATGTGGGGGCTGGTCCCCCTCTTCTGGCCGCTCCTCGAACCGTCCGGCGCCCTAGAGATCCTGGCCCATCGGATGGTGTGGTCGCTGGCCGTGGTCGCCGTGGTCCTGCTGGTCGTCCGGCGCTGGGCGTGGGCCGGGCAGCTGATGCGCGACCCGAAGCGGCTCGGTCTTGTCGTGGTCGCCGCCGCCACCATCAGCGTCAACTGGGGCTTCTACATCTGGGCCGTCAACAACGACCGGGTGGTGGAGGCGTCCCTCGGCTACTTCATCAACCCGCTGGTCACCATCGCCATGGGCGTGCTGCTGCTCAAGGAGCGGCTGCGCCCGGTGCAGTGGGCGGCGGTCGGGGTCGGCTTCGCCGCGGTCGTGGTGCTGGCCGTCGGCTACGGCCGACCGCCGTGGATCTCGCTGATCCTCGCCTTCTCCTTCGCCACCTACGGGCTGGTCAAGAAGAAGGTCAATCTCGGCGGCCTGGAGTCGCTGGCCGCCGAGACCGCCGTACAGTTCCTGCCCGCGCTGGCCTTCCTGCTCTGGCTGGGCGCGCGGGGCGAGTCGACGTTCGGTGGGTCGGGCGCCGGGCACGCGGCGCTGCTGGCCGCGACCGGGCTGGTCACCGCCGTACCGCTGATCTGCTTCGGCGCGGCGGCGATCCGGGTGCCCCTGTCGACGCTGGGGCTGCTCCAGTACCTGGCCCCGGTCTTCCAGTTCCTGCTGGGCGTCCTCTACTTCCGTGAGGCGATGCCCGCCGAGCGCTGGGCCGGGTTCACGCTGGTCTGGCTGGCGCTGACCATGCTGACCTGGGACGCGCTGCGCACCTCGCGCCGGGCGGCCCGCACGCTCAGGGCGGCGACCAGCGCGCCGAGCGCCACCATCACCACCGGCACGGCCAGCGCCACCCGGAACGCGGACAGCGTCTCCGCCGGGTCCGCGGGGTCCGCCCCGGCCGACGCCAGGCCGTAGACCGCGGTCACCGCGGAGATGCCGACCGCCGAGCCGAACTGGGTCGCCGTGGTCAGCAGCCCGCCCGCGAGCCCCTGCTCGTGTGCGGCGACCCCGTCCGTCGCCGCGATGGTCAGCGGCCCGTAGGCCAGCGCGAAGGCGACCCCGGCGAGGATCAGCGTCGGGAACATGGCCGCGTACGTCCAGTCCATGCCGACCGGCAGGAACAGCGCGTAGGCGAGCGTGGCCAGCAGGAAGCCGCCGAGGACCACCTTGGCGTTGCCGTAGCGCTCGACCAGGCGCGGGGTCAGGGTCGGGGCGAGGACCGCGTCGACGCCCATCGCGATCAGCGCGACCGCGGTCTGGAGCGAGGACCAGCCGCGCAGTTCCTGGAGGTAGAGCGTGGCCACGAACTGGAAGCCGAAGAACGCCCCGAGGAACAGCAGCGCCCCGAGGTCCGCCCGTACGGTCGCCGCGTTGCGCAGGATGCCGAGCCGCACCAGCGGCGCCCCGGACCGCCGCTCCACGGCGACGAACACCGCCCCGGACAGCAGCGCCCCGAGCGCGGACGCCAGCGTCACCGGCCAGTCCCGCAGCCCGTGCTCCAGCCGTACGACGGTGTAGGCGGCCAGCAGCATGGCGCTCGCGGCGGTGACGGCACCGGCGATGTCGAAGCCTCCCCGGCGGGCCTCGCGCATCGCGGCCGGGTCGCGCGGCACCAGCCGCACCGCCGCCACCAGGATCGCCCCGGCCAGGATGACCGGCGCGAAGAACACCCAGCGCCAGCCGATCTGGGTGAGCAGTCCGCCGATCACCAGACCGAGCGAGAAGCCGCCCGCGCCGGTACCGGCGAAGATCAGCAGCGCCTTGTTGCGCTGCGGGCCCTCCTCGTAGGAGGTGGTGATCAGGGAGAGCGCGGCGGGGGTCATGAAGGCGGCGGCCATCCCGGTCACGAACCGGGAGACGATCAGCATCCAGCCCTCGGTGCCGACGCCGCCGAGTCCGGAGAAGACCAGGAAGACGACCAGCCCGCCGAGGAACATCCGGCGCCGCCCGAGCAGATCGGCGGCCCGGCCGCCGAGCAGGGTGAAACCGGCGTAACCGAGCACATAGGCGCTCATCACCCAGGCCGCGGCACCGGTGGTGAGGCCCAGATCGGCCCGGATCGAGGGGATGGCGATCCCCAGCATGGCGACATCGATGCCCTCCAGAAAGATCGTTCCGCACAGGACGAGCAACAGCGCCCAGGCACGGGTGCCCATGGGGACTCCTTGAGAGTGTGGCGGTTACGGGAGTGAGGGTCGGTTCCCTCTTGTAACCACGGACAGAGTGCGGCATCATCCCCAGACATGGAAGAAGGCACTTCGAAGTCACCGAGTTACTGCCACGGCACCGTGGACTACGGCGATGCCGATCCCTTCCAGTGGGACACCCGCGAGGACTGCGAGGTGCGCCAGATCCTGGACCGGATCGCGGACAAGTGGTCGCTGCTGGTGATCGCCCTGCTGGAGCACCGCAGGCTGCGCTTCACCGAGCTGCGCCGGGAGATCGACGGGGTCAGCCAGCGGATGCTGACCGTCACCCTGCGCCAGTTGGAGCGCGACGGACTGGTCCGGCGGACCGTGCACCCGGTGGTGCCACCGCGCGTCGACTACGAACTGACCTCGCTCGGCCGGACCCTGCACGCCACGATCCAGTCCCTGGTGACCTGGACGGAGGAGCACCGGCCGGAGATCGCGGCGGCACGGGCGGCGTATGACACGCGGGAGGCGGGCGGGGTTTCGGGGGGCGGGATTTCGGGGGGCGCGGCGGCGACGGCTCCGCCTACGGCCGGCGGGGTTTCCGCGGGCGCGGCAGCGACGGCTCCGCCTACGGCCGGCGGGGTTTCCGCGGGCGCGGCGGCGACGGCTCCGCCTACGGCCGGCGGGGTTTCGGCGGGCGCGGCGGCTGCTGCGGACGGCCGTACGGCGGGCGGGATTCCGGCGGCCGGGGCTCCGATGGCGGCCGGGACTCCCATGGCGGCCGGGGCTCCCATGGCCGGGCATAGGGCTGTGGCGGCGCCCGTGCCGGTGGCTACTCCTCGCTGACGGCGTCGTCGTTCCCGCCGACGGCCCGGCGCGCCCGGTGCGCCCGTACCTTCGCCAGATTCCCGCAGTGCTCCATCGCGCACCAGCGGCGGCGCCCCGGCCGTGAGGTGTCGACGAACAGCAGGAAGCAGTCGCCCGCCCCGCATTCGCGGACGCGGTCGGCGTACGGCCCGCTGAACAGCTCGATGGCGTCCCGGGCCACGGTGGAGAGCAGTTGCGTCCCGGTGGCCGGGCCCGGCGCCCAGCTCCGGGAGCCGTCGGCGGTGAGCAGGGGGACGAGGGGCGGCGGGGCGGCGGCGCTGTTGAGCGCGGCGAGCTGCCCGGGGTCCGCCGGACGGCCGTGCGCCCGGTCCACGGCGAGCTGGAAGAGCACGTCCCGCACCGCCCGTACGGTGGTCAACTCGGCCTCGGTGACGGCGAGTTCCAGCCCTTCCGGGAGACGGCTGCGGGCCGCCCAGGCGACCAGGTCGGCGGGTGCGTGCAGCACCTCGAAGCGGGCGAAGACGCCGGGGGCGCCGGTCGTCAGCAGCTCAAGACAGAGCGCGCCCGGATCGAAGCGGTACGGCTTGCCGTCGCGGGAGCGCATGGCGATACCGGGGGGCCGCGCCGCCGGACCCGTCCGCCCTCCGCCTTCCCCCATTCCCTCCCTTTCCGGCATTTCCTTCTTTTCTCGCGCCTCTCTTGCCCGCTCGCTCACGTAACCACTATAGATGGTTACATGAGCGCACCGCAGACCACGAGCCCCGGACCGATCCACTGGAAACTCGTCATCGACTGCGCGGACCCCCAGTCCCAGGCGGACTTCTGGGGCGCGGCCCTGCACTACACCGTGGAGGACAACGACGCCCTGATCCGGCGCCTGCTGGAGCTGGGCGCGCTGCCGCGCGAGGCCACCGTCGCCTTCCACGACCGGCTGGCCTTCCGGGACCTGGTCGCCGTACGGCATCCGGACGATCCGGTGGACGAGGAGTCCGGGACCGGGCTCGGGCGGCGCATCCTGTTCCAGCGGGTACCGGAGGAGAAGTCCGGCAAGAACCGGCTGCACCTCGATCTGCACCCCGGAACCGGGCAGCGGGACGCGGAGGTGGAGCGGCTGACCGGGCTGGGGGCGCGGGCGCTGCACGAGGTGAAGGCGGCGGAGGGGACGTGGGCGGTGATGGCGGACCCGGAGGGGAACGAGTACTGCGTCCACTAGGCCCTGCGGGGCGCGCCCGGTCGCCGCTCCAGCCTTGTTTTCAAACACGTGGCCGAATACGTCCCTTGACGGAGAATCAGCCACAGCTTCACCATCCAGGCACCCCATTCACTGTGGAATCCCTGTGGTCGTCCCACGGGGCTTCCCCACGGAATTCGGAGCCCCCACATGAAGCTCTCCGTTTCCGGGCGGGCGGCCACGGCTGCCGTCGTCGCGGTCGCGACCGTGCTCACCGGTGGATCACTCGCCGGTGCCGCTCCCGCCTCCGGGCCCTCGGTGCTCGCCGCACCGGACATCCCCCTCGCGAACGTCAAGGCCCATCTCAACCAGTTCCAGTCCATAGCGACCGCCAACGGCGGCAACAGAGCCCACGGCCGGACCGGCTACAAGGCGTCCCTGGACTATGTGAAGGCGAAGCTGGACGCGGCCGGCTTCACCACCACGGTCCAGCAGTTCACCGCCTCCAGCCGGATCGGCTACAACCTGATAGCCGACTGGCCCGGCGGCGACCCGGAGCAGGTCGTGATGGCCGGCGCCCATCTGGACAGCGTGACCTCGGGTCCCGGCATCAACGACAACGCCTCCGGCTCGGCCGCCGTCCTGGAGACCGCGCTGGCCGTCTCCCGGGCGAACCTCAAGCCCGTGAAGCATCTGCGTTTCGCCTGGTGGGGCGCCGAGGAACTCGGCCTCATCGGCTCACGCAACTACGTCAACGGGCTGTCCACCGCCGACCGCGGCCGGATCGACGGCTATCTGAACTTCGACATGATCGGCTCCGTGAACCCGGGCTACTTCGTCTACGACGACGACCCCACCATCGAGCAGACCTTCAAGACGTACTTCGCGGGCATCAGTGTCCCGACCGAGATCGAGACCGAGGGCGACGGCCGCTCCGACCACGCCTCGTTCAAGAACGTGGGCATACCGGTCGGCGGTCTGTTCACCGGGGCCAGCCGGGTCAAGTCCGCCGCCCAGGCCGCCAAGTGGGGCGGTACGGCGGGCCGTGCCTTCGACAGCTGCTACCACTCGTCGTGCGACACGACCGCCAGCATCAACGACACGGCACTGGACCGGAACTCCGACGCGGTCGCGTACGCGATCTGGAACCTGTCGGACTGACCCGACCGGTCAGCGCCCCCGCTCGGCGCGGGCGGTGAGCTGTCGCCCCCCGGGGCCTGCCGCCGCCCGCTACCGCGCCCGCGCGGCACGGGCGGTGAGCCGGTCCATCCGGGCCCGCGCCGTGTCCAGCTCCTCCGCGTCCATGGCGGCCGGACCCCCGGGTTCGGCCGCCAGCTCCGTCCATACGGCGATCAGCTCCCGCCCCAGCTCCAGCCCGCGCACGGCGTCCCGCACCGCCCGCCACGCCGTCGCCGCGCTCTGTACGTTGCCGTACGCGGCCTCCGCCTCCCCGGCACCGGCGTAGCCGCGCGCCAGGTCGAGCGAGAGGGTGAACGCCCGCTCGGGCTCCCCGGCGAGATAGGCCACATAGGCGGCGAGTTCGGCGAGCCTGCGGACCTCCGTGTGATCGGCGCCGAGCGTCCGGGACGCCTCGGTCAGCGACCGCGAGGCGAGGATGGCCGCGTCGTTGGTCCGGCCCTCCTTGACCGCCAGCCCGATCAGGGTCATCGGCCCCGCGAGCGGGGTCGGGGCGGGCGGCCGGTCGTCCAGCACCGCTTCCGCGACCGCGTCGAAACCGCGCGGCGGCGTCGGGGTGGGCGCGGGGTCGGGCTCCAGCGCGAGATCGTGCGTGGGGAGGAGGGGGCGGAGGGGTGGGGAGGCGGGGGGTACGGGGGGTGCGGGAGGTGCGGAGGCCGCGGGAGGTGCTTGGGGTGGCTCCGGCGGCGTGGGAGGTGCGGGGGGAGCGGCTGGTGCGGGGGCGTTGTCCGGGTGGTTCTCCGGATGCGTCCGTGCCGTGTCCGGTCCCAGGTCGGTGCCGGGGGCCGCGTCGGGGCCGTCCACGTCCATGACCGGGGGTGGCCCGAACTCGCCGGTCGGCGGTACGACCGTGCCGGGCGCGGCGCGCAGCGGATGGGTCGGGGTGTGCTCGCCGAGGGGCGTCGGCGGCGGGAAGGGCGACGCGGATGCCGGTGCGGCTGGGGGCGGAGGCGTCGTCGGCAGGGGCGTCGGCTCACCGGCGAGGCGGCTGGTGCCGTCGGGGTCGACCCACAGCGGGATGACGTAGCCGGTCCGCTCGTCGTGGACCGTGGCCAGAACCGGGCGTCCGGCGGCGCGGGCGGCACGGTGGAGCTGTTCGAGCACGGCCCGCTTGAGTTCCTGACCGGGCGCCGCGGTGACCGGCACTCCGGCCACGGACGCACCGCCGGTCGCGGAGCCTGACACCCATACCTCGATCGGGGTCGCCGCGAGTGCGGCGGCCGGGTCGTCGGCGGCGCGCTGTGGTTCCTGCTGCTTCTCGCGGCTGAGTCGAGACATCGCTTTCCCTCACTCGGATGTGTCCGCGAGCCTTCCGCGCACACCTGTGTCGAGTGTCCCGCCTGCCCGGAGTACACGCGTCACCGGGGCGTCACAGCCTGGTCCCAACAACCGGCGCGGTGGCGGCGGCAGGTCCGCGCGGTGAGCGGGCGAGCGACGGACTGCGACGGGCTGGACAGACTTCAGGGACCTCGACGGACTTCGACGGACTTCGACGGACTTCGACGGACTTTCAACTGGCTTCATTTGATGCCATGGACGTCATGGATGCCATGAATGCGCTCGCGGGCGGGGGACCGGTACGGGACGTCGAGCCCAGTCCCTGCGCCCACGCCATCGCCGCGGCCGTCCGCTCCGGAGTCACCCGCGCGGTCGACACCGTGACGGCGGCACTGGACCGGATCGAGCGGACCGACCCGGCGCTCGGCGCGTTCTCCGAGGTGTGGGAGGAGGCGGCGCTGCGGCGGGCGGCGGAGGTGGACGCGCGGGTC
The DNA here is from genome assembly GCF_040652095.1 of Streptomyces sp. NPDC048290. NCBI lineage: Bacteria > Bacillati > Actinomycetota > Actinomycetes > Kitasatosporales > Streptomycetaceae > Streptomyces > Streptomyces sp. NPDC048290. Next base: position 435,887 of record NZ_JBEZLM010000004.1, on the reverse strand, counting down.
GCGGCGGGCGGGGCGGGGCCGCTGGCCGGGGTGCCGTTCGCGGTGAAGGGGCGGCGCGGCGGGCTGCGCGCGGCGGACGCGCGGGCGCTGGTGGACGCCGGGTGTGTACCGGTGGGCGCCACGTCCGTGCCCGGACCGGGCACCGCCTGGCAGACCTGGGGGCGCGGACGGCACGGCCGTACGGTCAACCCGTGGCGGGCGGACCGGACGCCGGGCGGTTCCTCGGCGGGGGCCGCGGCGGCGGTGGCGGCGGGGCTGGTACCGCTGGCGACCGGCGCCGACGGGGCGGGTTCGATCCGGCTCCCGGCGGCGTGGTGCGGGGTGCTGGGGCTGAAGATCACCAACGGGCGGCTGCCGGTGGCCGACCGCACGGGGCTGACGGCGCCGGGTGTTCTGGCGCGCTGCGCGGGGGACGCGGCGCTGTACTGGTCGGTGGTGTCCGGGGGCGGGGCGGTGGTGTCCGGGTGGGGGGCGGTGACGCCCGGGTGCGGGTCGGTGACGCCCGGGTGTGGGGCGGTGGTGTCCGGGTGCGGGGCGGTGACGCCCGGGTGCGGGTCGGAGGTGTCCGGCTCCGCCGCGCTGCCGCTCCCTGTCTCGCCGGTTCCTTCGCTCCCTGTTCTCCCCCCGTTGCCCCCGTTGCCCCCGGCGTCCCCGACGCCCCCGCTCCCCCCGTTCACTGCGGTCTGGTCGCCCGACCTGGGGTTCGCCACGCCTGACGCGGAGCCCGTCGCCCTGGCCCTCGCCGCCGTACACCGCCTCACCGACGCGGGTGTCCTACGACCGGCGACACCAGACACCGGGACCACCTCCCTGGCCGCCCCGGTCGCCCGGACAACCCGTACCGCCTCGGCGCCCCCGCCCGCCCCCCTCCGCCTCACCGACCCCGCCCCCGCCTGGCTGGCCCTCCGCGCCCCCGGCACGACCCCCGCATCGGACTCCGGCACGGACCCCGCCCCCGTCCACCCGCTCCGCGCCGCGAACGACCGCCGGCTCGCCGCCCTGTTCGCCGACGCGGAACTGCTCCTCACCCCCGCCGCGCCGACCGGGCCGCATGGCCACGACGGTCCCGGTGACCGCTACTCCACCGAGCTGACCTGGGCGTTCAACCTCAGTGGCCATCCGGCGATCAGTCTCCCCGCCGGGTGGGACAGCGACGGCTGCCCGGCCGGGCTCCAGGTGGTGGCCCCGCACGGCAGGGAGGACCTCCTGCTGGCGGTGGCGGTGGCGGCGGAGGCCGCACTGGACAGGGTTCCATGCATCTGCACATAATGCAGATGCGCTTAATCTCCGTACGCGGGATAAAGCCGCCGTCCGGGCATCACCGTCCGGGCATGACCGCCTCGTACACTCGCCGATCCGGGAGACGCCATGACCCGCCGCTTCCTCTTCGTCCTGGGCAGCAGCCGCAGCGATGGCAACACCGAGCTGCTGGCCCGGGTGGCCGCCGCGCAGTTGCCCGCCGATGTCGAGCAGCAGTGGATCGATCTCGCCGACCTCGATGTGCCCGAATTCCAGGATCTACGGCACGACAGCGACCACCACCGCCCCACCGAGGGCCCGATGGCCACGCTGCTGGACGCCACGCTCGCGGCGACGGACATCGTGATCGCCTCACCGCTGTACTGGTACACCCTGTCCGCGCCCATGAAGCGCTACCTCGACCACTGGTCGGGCTGGCTGCGCACCCCGGGCATCGACTTCCACGACACGATGTCCGGCCGCACCCTGTGGGGCGTGACCGCGCTGGCCCACGAGGAGTCCGAGGTCGCGGACCCGCTGATCGGCGCCCTGCACAACTCGGCCGCGTATATGCGGATGCGCTTCGGCGGGGTCCTGCTGGGCAACGGCAGCAAGCCGGGCGACGTCCGCACCGACACCGAGGCCCTGGCCAGGGCGGAGACCTTCTTCGCGCAGGAGCCCCCGCTCGCCCGCTTCCCCTACGAGCTGGCGCACGCGCCCGCGTAAGGGGCGGCGGGTGCCGTCACCGGGCCCGCCCACCCGCTACGACGTCACGTCCTTCGCCGAGAACCGGGCCCAGGCCGCCGACCCGAACACGGCCGCGTACAGCGCCTGCACCCCGAGGTTCTTGACCAGTTCGTCCCAGTACACCGGCTCCCGCATCAGGTCGGCGAAGGACAGCCAGTAGTGCGAGAAGAAGTACGGCTGGACGGCGCTCAGCTGCGGTATCTGATCGAGGATCTGCACGGTGATCAGCAGCCCGACCGTCGTCGCCATGGCCGCGATCCCGCTCCCGGTGAGCGTGGAGACGAACAGTCCGAGCGCGGCGACGCCGACCAGTGACGCGGCGACCACCAGGGCGATCAGCAGCGCCCGCCCGAGCCCCTCGGTGAAACTGATCCTGGTCCCGGAGATCGTCGTCAGCTCGCCCAGCGGGAACAGCAGCGCCCCGACGGCCAGCGCCGACACCGCGACCGTCAGGGTCGCGGCGACACAGAACACGATCACCGTGGCGTACTTGGTGAGCAGCAGCCGCGTACGCCCCGCCGGGGCGACCAGCAGATAGCGCAGGGTCCCGGCGCTCGCCTCGCCCGCGATGGCATCGCCCGCCACCACCCCCACCGCCATCGGCAGGAAGAACGGCAGGGTGGCGGCGAGGGCGGTGAAGACCAGGAAGAGCCCGTTGTTGGTGATCTGCGCGATGAAGGCGGGCCCTTCGCCGCCTCCTCCCCCGCCGCCGCCCACCGACGACCCGTCCCCGGTCTCGATCTTCACCGCGATCCCGACGAGCACCGGTACGGCGGCCAGGACGCCGAGCAGCGCGAGGGTGCGCCAGCGGCGGAAGGTGACGGCCAGCTCGCTGCGGAGCAGCCCGAACGTCCACAGCGCGCTGGGCTCCCGCCGGGCCACGACAGCGCCCCCGGTCCCCGAGGCGGCTCCCGCTCCGGACCCAGACCCGGACCCGGCGCCAGATCCGGACCCAGGCCCAGACCCGGTGGCCTCCCCCGTCCGCTCCCCGGTCCCGGTCTCAGCCCGCGACATCGAAGCCCTCCCCCGTCAGCGCCACGAACGCGTCCTCCAGCGAGGCCCGCTCCACGGCGAAGCCGCGCACCCGCACCCCGGCCGCGACCAGCGCGGCGTTGAGATCGGCGAGTTCCCCCTCAGAGGGTTCCCCGGAGACCCTGTCGTCCTCCAGGACTACATCCCCTACCCCCTGCTCCTTGAGCACTCGGGCCGCGCTCCCGGTGTCCGGCGTGACCACCACCAGTCGGCCGCGCGCTCCGGCGGCCAGTTCGGCGACCGACCCCTGGGTGATCAGCCGCCCCTGGGCCATCACGGCGGCATGGGTGCAGACCTGCTCGATCTCGTCGAGCAGATGGGAGGAGAGGAAGACCGTGGTGCCGTCGGAGGCCAGCGCGCGGATCAGGGCGCGGATCTCCCGCATACCCTGCGGGTCGAGGCCGTTGGTCGGCTCGTCGAGCACCAGCAGGCGGCGCGGCTGGAGCAGGGCGGCGGCCAGCCCGAGCCGCTGTTTCATACCGAGCGAATACGCCTTGGCCTTCTTCCCGGCCGCCGCCGCGAGCCCGACCCGCTCCAGCGCCGCGCCGACCCGGGTCCGCCGGGTGCGGGGGTCGGCGGTCGGGTCGGCGGCGTCGTAGCGCAGCAGGTTGTCGCGCCCGGAGAGGAAGCCGTAGAGGGCGGGGCCCTCGATCAGCGCGCCGACCTGCGGAAGCACGGCGCGGGACGCCCGGGGCATGGGCTGCCCCAGGACGCGGGCCGTGCCCGAGGTGGGTTCGATCAGCCCCATCAGCATCCGGATGGTGGTGGTCTTGCCGGAGCCGTTGGGGCCGAGGAAGCCGAAGACGCTGCCCGCCGGGACGGTCAGGTCCAGCGCGTCCACGGCGAGCTGACCGCCGCGGTAGCGCTTGGTGAGCGCACGGGTGTGGATGACGGCTCCGTCCGCATGCTCCCGCCGCGACCGCGTGGCGGACGCCTCCTCCATACGGACTTCCCCGATCGTCGTACGGGCCAGGACAGGACATTGAACAGCAGGGCGGAAGGGAACGGGATGGGATGCGACGGGATGGGAGGGCGAGGAAGGGGCCGGGCCCGACTGGGGGGGGTCCGGCCCCGTCCGTCACTGTGCCGAGTCGGCCGCCTTCACCAGCGCGTCCTGTGTGACCGCGCCGACATAGACCGTGCCGTCGTCGGTGATCAGGGCGTTGATCAGCCGGGTCTTGAAGACCGTGCCCTCCCCGAACTTGCCGCTGACCTGGTCGCCGAGGGAGTCCAGGAAGCCGCCGAAGTCGCCGCCGACCTCGGCGCCGGACGGGACGCCCTCGCCGCCGGTCTCCAGGACCGCGATCGCGTTCCAGCCCTCACCCAGCACGGTCGGCTCCCCGGCGCCCTTGGTGAGGTCCTCCTCGGACTTCGGCGGCTGGGCCGCGCCCTCCGGGACGTCGGACTCCTCGGTGACCTTCGCGCCCTTCGGCGGGCTGAAGTCGAAGGTCGAGGCGGCCGGACGGGCGAAGTCGACCTGGGTGAACCCGGCGTCGACCACGGCCGCGCCACCGCTCGCCGGAGTGAGGGTGAACTTCAGCGGGGTGTATGTCTTCGAGTCCACCGCGATGGTGATCTGGCCGACGGTCGAGCCGGACTGCTTCGGCTTGACGACCAGCTTGTAGGCATCGCGCCCGGCGACCTGGGCGGTGCCGTCCACGGTGACCGACGTGGTGTCGTCGACCGCCTTCAGGGCCTGCTCGGCGAAGTCCTTGGGGGTGGCCGGGACGTCCTGCCCGGTGTCCGCGTCCCCGGCGGCGGACGCGTGGTACACCTCGTTGGACTGGCTGTCGTAGCCCCACACGTCGTCGCCGTTGTGGATGAGGTTGTACTCCGCCGCGTTCTGGAGCAGGGAGATCTTCTGCCGGTCGGGGCCGTCCACCGCGACCCGCAGGGTGTGCGTGCCGGTGGCCAGCTCGGTCAGCTTGGTCCCCGGGTCGGCCGAGGAGCCCGAGTCGTCGCCTCCGGCGCCGGCGGCCCCGGAGACCAGACCGCCGCCCAGGCCGCCGAGGTCCGGCAGACCGAGATCGGTGGTGATCTTCACCGTGCCGGACAACTGCTCGGTGTCCGACTCGGCGATGTTCTGGATGAGCTGCTGCGCGCTGATCTCGGGCAGGTCGGGGCTCCCGGAGTCGGCGATCGCGGGCACCAGCCCGATGGTCGCCACCGCCACCCCCGTCACCGCGACCGGGACGACATAGCGCGCTGCCTTCTTGCGCCGGCCCGCACGCGGGTCGTCGCCGCCCGCGCCGCCCGCGCCGGTCGTGCTGCCGTCGGATTCGTACGGTGCCATGTGTGCCTTACCTCCGTGTCGGCGGCGGCCATCCGTCTCTTCGCGTCCGTGCACTGGTCCCACCCTGAGCCGCCATTCTCACCCGAATCGGTGAGCAGTGGTGTGTTTCCGTACGCACCATCTGACCAAATCACCGGCCCGGAAGCGTCAGCCCCCAGAGTCAACTCCGCGTACTGCCCCGGTATGACATCGACCGCCCGCGGCTACCGCCACCCGTAAGGGTCCGGTGCCCTCGGTGGACGCGCGGGCGGGCGAGGGGCGTGGCGACCCGTAGGGGTCCGGTGCCCGCGGCGGCCGTCGTCCCCCGTCCCGTCCGGGGGACCGCCATGCCCGTTCCGCCCCGTGGACCACCGTGTCTGTCCCGCCCGGAGGACCACCACGTCCGTCCCGACTCGTGGACCACCGCGTCTATCGCGACCCGGGGACCACCGTGTCTATCCCGCCCGGTGGACCACCGCGTCGCACAGTTCCTCCAGCGCGGCGCGGGCGTCGCAGTCGCGCAGTGGAACCAGCGCCGCGCGCGCCTCCTCGGCGTAGCGGACGGTGTCCCGCCGGGCCTGCTCCAGGGCCGGGTGGGCGCGCAGGGCGGTGAGCGCCTCGGCGTGCCGGGTGTCGTCGGTGAGGTCGCCGTCGAGCAGCTCGCACAGGGCGAGGTCCTCGGCGAGGCCGAGCCGCTGGGCGCGCTCCCGCAGCCGCAGCACCGGCAGCGTGGCGATGCCCTCGCGCAGATCGGTGCCCGGGGTCTTGCCCGACTCATGGCCGTCGGAGGCGATGTCCAGGACGTCGTCCGCGAGCTGGAAGGCGACACCGAGCCGCTCGCCGTACTGGGTGAGGACGTCGACGACGGACTCGTCGGCGCCGGACATCATCGCGCCGAACCGGCAGGACACCGCGACCAGCGAACCGGTCTTGCCGCCGAGCACATCGAGGTAGTGGTCGACCGGGTCACGGCCGTCGGCGGGTCCCGCGGTCTCCAGGATCTGTCCGGTGACCAGCCGCTCGAACGCCTCGGCCTGCACCCGTACGGCCTCCGGCCCGAGGTCGGCCAGTATGTGCGAGGCGCGGGCGAACAGGAAGTCACCCGTGAGGACGGCGACCGAGTTGCCCCAGCGGGTGTTGGCGCTGGCCACTCCGCGCCGGACGGCGGCCTCGTCCATCACGTCGTCGTGGTAGAGGGTGGCCAGATGGGTCAGCTCGACGACGACGGCGGAGGGCACGACCCCGGGGGCATAGGGGTCGCCGAACTGGGCGGAGAGCATCACCAGCAGTGGCCGGAATCTTTTGCCGCCGGCCCGCACCAGGTGCTGCGCGGCCTCCGTGATGAACGGCACCTCGCTCTTGGTGGCCTCTAGCAGCCCTTCCTCGACAGCCACCAATCCGGCCTGGACATCTGCTTCCAGAACCTGGTCCCGCACGCTCAGCCCGAACGGCCCGACGACGGTCACGAGGGGTCTCCTGTCTGCTGGTGTCTACTGGCGATTACCCGGTATGTCGATAGGTCGCTGCCATCACTCACGTCAGCGTATCCGGTCATGTTTCGATCACGGATGCCGCCCACCGCACAGCACGGGCGGTATCGGATCAGGCCCGGTATGTTTTTGATCACCTGATACGAGCGGGTATTTATTGAATTGCAGCGCAATAGGAAGAAGTGTCGCGGATTGCCTCTCGATACCGAGAGCCGACCGCATCATTTTCAGCCAGTTCGCGGGCGGTGCCTCCCGCGACGCCGTCCACCGGGGGTCAGCCGGAGTCTGGTGACCAGCTCACGTCCGGTGGTCGGTTCCCGTCCCGTGGTCCGTCCTAGCTCGGTGGTCCGTCCGATGCGCATCCGTACCTCCTTCCCCTGTGCGACGACCCACCAGGACGTCCGGGTCCCGCTGAGCGACGGGACGCTGCTCTACGCCCGTGTGTGGCGCCCGGTCACCGATACCCCCGTACCGGCGCTGCTCGAACTCCTTCCGTTCCGGCTGACCGATATGACCGCGTCGCGTGACGCCCAGCGCCACCCCTGGTACGCGGGCCACGGCTATGCGAGCGTCCGGGTCGACGCGCGCGGGCACGGCAACAGCGGGGGCGTGCCCGGAGGCGGTCCGGCGGCGGACGCGGCGGACGCCGCCGAGGTGGTGGAGTGGCTGGCGGCGCGGCCGTGGTGCGACGGCGGGGTCGGCATGATCGGCATCTCGTGGGGAGGCTCCCTCGCACTGCGTACCGCGGCCCTCGCGCCCGGACCGCTCAAGGCGGTCGTCAGTGTCTGCGCCACGGACGACCACTACGACAACGACGGGCAGTACGCGGGAGGTTCCGTCCTCGCGGCGGATCTGCCCGGCTGGTCGGCACGGCTGCTGGCGCTCGCCGCCCGTCCGCCGGACCCCCGCCATGTCGGGGACGGCTGGCGCGACCTGTGGCGGTACCGGCTGGACGCCCTGGAACCGCCCGCGCACGACTGGCTGGACCACCAGGTGCGGGACATGTACTGGAGTTCCGGCGCCGTCCGTGAGGACTATGGCGCGATCCGGGCGGCGGTGCTCACCGTCGGCGGGCTCCACGACCCGTACCGCGACACCGTGCTGCGGCTGGTGGAGCATCTCCCGGCCGGGCGGGTGCGCGGGCTGCTCGGCCCCTGGCCGCACACCTACCCGGACCGGGGCCGTCCGCCGGGACCGGCGATCGGCTTCCTCCAGGAGACCCTGCGCTGGTGGGACCGCTGGCTCAAGGGCCGGGACACGGGCGTGGACACCGATCCGCCGCTGCGCGTCCGTCTGACCACCGCGCACGCCCCGGCGCCCTCCTATGGCAGCCTGCCCGGCCGCTGGACCGGCGAGCCCGGCTGGCCCTCCCCGTACGTCACGCCGGTCGTGTACGCCCTCCAGGGCGCCCCCGTCCTCGTCCGCTCCCCGATGCACACGGGGGTGGACGCGGGCGCCTTCCTGCCGCGCGGGGAGGACGCCGACCTGCCGCCGGACCAGCGGGCGGAGGACGGGCGGTCGGTCTGCTTCGACTTCCCGCTCGGCGCGGGGACGGCGGTGCTGGGGCGGCCCCTGGTGCGGCTGCGGCTGCGCTGCGAGGTGCCGCGCGGGCAGGTGATCGCCCGGCTGTGCGACATCGCCCCGGACGGCTCCTCGACGCTGGTGACCCGGGGCGTGCTGAACCTCTCCGCGCGGACGGGGCGGGAGCGGGCGGTGGGGTGGCCGCCGGGCGCGACCGAAGAGGTCTCCTTCGCGCTGGGCACCCTGGGGCATGTCTTCGCACCGGGCCACCGGGTGCGGCTGGCGGTGTCCTCCGCGTACTGGCCCTGGGTGTGGCCGCAGCCCGGCTCCGAGGCCGGGTTCTTCCTGGACCCGGCGGGCAGCTCCCTGGAGCTGCCGGTACGGCGGGCTCCGGCGGGGACGACGTCTGCGGAGGCGCCGGTGGGGGCGGCGGTGGGGGTGCCTGGGGAGGCGCCGGGCGGGGCACATGTGGAGGCGCCGGGCGACGCGCCGGTGGAGCCGCCGGGCGAGGCACATGGGGACGCCCCCGGCGACACACCGGCCCAGGCACCAGGCGACGCACATGTACAGGCCCCCGGCGACACACCGGCCCAGGCACCGGACGACGTACATGTGGGCGCCCCCGACGACACGCCCGAGCAGGCCGAGCCGCTCGGTGTCGTCTCCGCCGTCACGCTGGACGCGCCGCGTCCCGGGCGGCTGGTGGTGCGGGACGTGGCCAGGGGCGAGTGGCGGCTGGAGATCGCGCCCGGCCCCCGGGGCACCTGGGTGCATCCGGACGGTCTGGAGGTCACCGAGGAGGCCCTGGAGTCGTACACGGTCCGGGACGGTGACGCGCTCTCGGCGCGGAGCCGGTCGGACCGGACGATCCGGCTGCACCGGCCGGACGCGGCCTGGGACACCAGGGTCCGGGTCCGGTCGGAGATGAGCTGCACGGCGACGGAGTTTTTGACCGTTAATGAGGTGATTTGCACCCTCGGTCGCGAGGTCGTCTTCCATCGCACCTGGGAGCATCGGACTCCACGCACCGCTAGTTAATAGGCACTTGGGTGCATTGCCCGATTTGCCACTCTTGCGAACGGGCGTGATGTGGCTCACTCGCCGCCGCCCACAACTCCTCCGCAGCCGCACACCGATTCCCCTTCCCCGTTTCACGAGTTGACCCTTTTCAGCTGCAAAGGATCATGTGCGGCAAAGGGGCGAAGGAAGATCAGAAGCGGTGATCTGTGATTCCGCCACTTGTTTCGGACATCCGCTCTCGCATACGTTCCCGGCCAGTCGGGCGGACGCCGAGTCCTGCCACCGCCCGCACCAACTCACTAGATCCACGGCAGGAGCGGGGGACCCAGGTAAGTCGCCGGGCCGGACACCGCAGAACCGCGTAGTACCGCTTGTACCGCTACGCGACTGCGATCGTCCGGAACGGCTCGGGGTGAAGCCGTGCCGCAAGGCCGGCCGGGCACCTCCCCGCCCGAACCCGACAGCTCACCTCGTAGGCGTAGGAGAGGAACCGTTCCCTATGTCCGTCATGTCTGTCATGTCCGCGCACCGCTCCCCGCGCGTCCGCCGCATCACCCGCAAGCTCGCCGTCGCCGGTACCGGCGCCGCCGTGCTCGCCCTGCCGCTCATCGGCGCCACCAGCGCCACCGCCGCCACCCCGACCGCGGTCTCGGCGGCCACCTCCGCCTACCCGAACAACCTCGACGGCTGGATTCGCCAGGCGCTCGACATCATGTCGCAGAACGGCATCCCCGGCAGCTACGACTCCATCCACCGCAATGTGATGCGCGAGTCGTCCGGCAACCCGGCCGCCGTCAACAACTGGGACTCCAACGCCGCCGCGGGCACCCCGTCCAAGGGCCTGCTCCAGGTGATCGACCCGACCTTCGCCGCGTACCACGTCTCCGGGACGATCTACGACCCGTACGACCCGATCGCGAACATCGTCGCCGCGTGCAACTACGCGGCCGACCGGTACGGCTCGATCGACAACGTGTTCGGCGCGTACTGATCCGTCGCACGGCTCACCGCGCGGGTTGGGGCCCGCCCAGGGAGCGCCGTGCGGTCCGGTGCCGGAGCGCCGTGGGGGCGGCGACTGCCGGAGGGCGGGACTCGCATAGGGCCTGCCTATAGGACCCGCTCATAGGACCCGTTTATCGGGCCTGCCTATGGGGCCGACTCATGGGACCTGCCTATGGGGCCTGCTTATCGGACCTGAGGAAAGAGTCGTTCGAGGACGACGGCGATGCCGTCGTCCTCGTTCGACGTGGTGATCTCGTCGGCCACCGCCTTGAGTTCGGGATGGGCGTTGGCCATCGCCACCCCGTGTCCGGCCCAGTCGAACATCGGGATGTCGTTGGGCATGTCCCCGAACGCGATGGTGTGCTCGGCGCGCACACCGAGCCGCCGGGCCGCGAGCGCGAGCCCGGTCGCCTTGGTCACCCCGCACGGCTGGAGTTCGACCGTCCCCGGCCCCGACATGGTGACCGTCGCCAGCGAGCCGACCACCGCGCGGGCCACCGACGCCAACTCGTCGTCGGTCAGCTCGGGATGGCGCAGCAGCACCTTGCTGATCGGCTCGGTCCACAGCTCGGCCCGGCGTCCGACCCGCACCGCGGGCAGCGTGGGGTGCGGCATCAGATAGCCCGGCTCGATCAGCGTGAGCCCGTCGACCCCGTCCTGGTCGACCGCCGCGTACACCTCTCCGACCTCGGCCTCGATCTTGCCGAGCGCGGTCTCCGCCAGTTCCCGGTCCAGGGTGACCGACCACAGCAGCCGGTCCGCGCCCGCGTCGTAGAGCTGCGCGCCCTGGCCGCACACCGCGAGGCCGGTGCTGCCGAGTTGCTCCAGGAGCGGGCGCACCCGGGGGGCCGGGCGACCGGTCACCACGAGATGCCGGGCACCGGCCTCGGCGGTCCGCGCCAGTGCGGCCAGCGAGCGGTCGGAGAAGGTGTCGTCGCCGCGCAGCAGCGTGCCGTCGAGGTCGGTGGCGACAAGGGCGAACGTGCTGCGCACGGTGCGTGCGGCATATGCGGTGGGTGCGGCCATGATCAGAGAATACGGACATCGCGCGGCCCCGACCCGGCCCTAACCGGACGTCGGACGGGTTCCCTCACGTCCCTCCCGCCCCCATCAACTCCCCTGTACCATGCGGCCTTTCACTTCGGCGGGGATCTGCGCGGCTGCTCGCGCGTGCTGAAAACGGGTCCGCTTTTCACTCAGAGGTGGGTCGCCCGGCGCGCCTCCCGACGGGCCGCCGGGGGGATGGGAGCGGACGGCCGGAGGGAGACCTTCCGGGAGGACCGTGGGCGGTCGCCGGGAGGGCGGCGGGCGGTCGCCGGGAGGGCGGCGGGCGGTCGCCGGGAGGACGGGGAGTGGTCGCCGGGGGCGGCGGAGGGTCGCCGGGAGGCGCGGGCAGCGGTCGCCGGACGGCGGGGAGCGGTCAGGGTCGGGCCGCGGAAGGTCATCGGGAGTACCGCGGGCCGCCACGGACGGGCCTCATGGACGGGCCACCACGGACGAGCCGCCACGAATGGGGCGGCAGGGACGGCCGCCACGGACGAGCCACCAATGGACCAGCCGTCACGGATGGGCCGCCGCGAGATGGCGCGCGAGACGCGGCGAGGCGAACTCCGTACCGCACACGAACCGCATCAGCGGACCGTACGAGGAGGCCGCGGGCAGCCCCGTGAAGTAGAGGCCCGGCAGGGAGGAGCGGAATCCGGCGCCCAGCCGTGGGGTGCCCCGGCTGACCGCGAGCGCGGTGCGCAGCGCCGGGCTCAGGAAGTCCATCGCGGCGAGGTCCACGCGGTAGCCGGTCGCGGCGATGACATGGTCGGCGGTGAGGTGCTCGGCGGCGCCGGTGTGGGTGCGGACGGTCAGCCTCGTACGGTCGCCGTCGGCCGCCGCGCCGAGGACGCGCGCCACCTCCGTGACCCGGACCGTCCCCTCGAAGCGCTCGCGCAGCCACCAGGCGCCGAGCGGGCCGAGCACCCGGCGTACCAACTCGTGGCGCAGAGCCTCCGGAAGGCGGCGGTAGGGGTGCGGGTAGTAGCTGAGCAGATGGAGCGACCAGGCGCGGCCGAACGGGGAGTCCGGACGGAACCGGGGCTGGCGCCAAGGGGGTTCGCCGAAGCCGACGCCGCCCCGGCCACGGGCGACGACCCGGACCGTGGCGCCCGCCTCCGCCGCGAGGACGGCGGTCTCCAGCGCGGACTGGCCCGCGCCGACCACGATCAGCTCCTTGCCCCGGTAGCGACCGAGGTCGTGGTGCTGGGAGCTGTGCGAGACGGGGGCGGCGGGACCGGGACCGCCGGGCACGGCCGCCGCGAGCGCGGGCGGCAGCCGCGCGAGACCGCTGAGGCCGGAGGCGACGACGACCGCGCGGGCGGTGAACACCTCCCCGGAGTCCAGCTTCACCTCGTAGGCGCCCGGCGGACGGGGGTCCACGGAGGAGACCCGGACCCGCTCCAGACCCGGCACCAGATGCTTCTGGAACCAGTCCCCGTACGCGACGAAGGTCTCCACCGGCACGATGTCCTCGTCCGTCACCAGCGGCGGAAGACCGGCCGCCGCGCAGTAGTCGGCGAGGGTGTGGCCCGGCTGCGGGGCGTCGAGGCTGGAGGCGGCCGGGGTGGATTTGAGGAGCATGCCCGCGGGCATCCGGGCCCGCCAGCTCACCATGGGTTCGCCGAAGACCCGGACCGGCAGACCGTAGGCGCGCAGATGCGCGGCGGTGGACAGACCGAAGGGGCCTGCGCCGATCACGGCGACCGGACGGGTGACGGCGGCCGGACGTGTCACGGGGTCCTCCAGGACGGGGCGTCGGAGCGACGGGGGCGGCCGGGGCGGCGGTCTCCGGGCCGGTGGGTGCGCCACAGGTGGTACAGGTGCTTGGCTCCCGGGCGGACGAGACGGGCCAGCATCGTGGCGAACGGCAGCGGGTCGTCCGGTGCCAGCCAGGCGAGTTCCGTACCGGTCGCGCGTGGCGGGGCGTGTGGGGTGGTGTAGCCGCTGCGGCGGTAGGCGAGCAGGGCCGGGAGGTCGATGTTCTCCACCACGTACCGCCGCCCGGCGGGTGGGGCTCCGCCGGGGACCGGGCGGCCGGTCAGGTCGAGATGGAGCGCGCGGACGACATCCACGCCCGGCCCGCTCTCGAAGAGCCGGAACTGCGCGCCCATACGGGGGTTGAAGTCGAGGAGTTTGTACTGTCCGTCACGGCGGTCGAAGCGCAGGTCGAGATCGAAGACACCGGTGAAGCCGATCTGTTGGAGAAAACGCGCGGCGAGGTCGGCAAGTTCCGGATTCGCCACGACATACGCGTGCGCGGTCATTCCTGCGTGCGGTGGCCAGGACCGCACCTTGACACCGGTGAACAGGGCGAGCGGGGTGGCGTCTGCGGCGAGATAGCCGTGCACGATCCAGTCCTCGGCGGACTCGCGGGGCAGGTACTCCTGGAGGACGACGCCGGGGTCGCCACCGAGGGCGCCGCCGGGGCCACCGCCGGGACCGGGGTCCCGGGTGCCGGGGTCGGCCGGGCGGCCGTCGTGCGGGGCGCGGCGGACACCGGGCCGGGACTCGGACGGGTCGGACATATATGACATACCGGGCGGCTGATGATCGGGGGCGCACCAGTCGCGGGCCAGCGCCAGCAGATCCGCGCGGCTCATGATCCTGGTGGTCCCGGGCACCGCGGGCCGCCGGCGCCGGACGAACGCCTCGCGGTTCTTCGCCACCACCGGGAAGACGGCGTGCTCGGCGAACGCGGCGATGTCGTCGTAGCTCGCCGGTACGACGGTGCGCGGGCTGGCCATGCCGTGTTCCCCGCAGAGTTCGTGCAGGGTCTGCTTGCTGGCCAGGCGGCGCGGCAGGTCCGGTGCGACGGGCGGGGCGAGGAAGGGCCCGGCGAGATCGGCGCGGCGCTCGGCGATCAGCACCGCCGCCTCCTCGTCGGTCGGGATCAGCACGGCGGGGCGCCCGATCCGGCGGCCGATCCGCAGCAGCCCCTCGACCAGCCGGTCGGGGTCCTCCGCGCCGGTGGTCGGCCAGACGAACGCCCGGGTGAGATAGCGCGAGGCAGCCGCGGGCGTGTACGGGTCCTCGGTGATCGCGTACATGGGGACGCCCAGCCGTCCCAGACTGCGGATGGCGCCGACGCCCCCGTGGTGCAGCGGGTAGCCGCCGAACTTGACGATCAGGCCCGGGACATCACGGTCGACGTCCACGGGCACACCGAAAGTGCGCTCGGCCACGGGTCCCCCCACGCGTCCCCCGGCGGACCGGATGCGTCCCGTCCGCCCCCGCGAAGGACGCTAAGCCGGAATTCCCCCCTCCGAGCGACGGTTTTCATGACATTGCCGAACTCTTTAGGCGTTCTAGACCATGAGGGACGGGGGCAGAGGGACGTAACGTGACGGGTGGCCGATGAGCGGGCATCACCAGCACCAGCGGCACCGCCGTCATCCGCAGCCCGACCCGCGACCGACCCGCAGACCGACGAGAGTGAGGGAGACCGCATGCCCCCGTTTGACGTCCCCGAGGGCGATCTCTTCGGCGTACACAACCTTCCGTACGGCGTCTTCTCACTGACCGGGGACGGGGGCGCCGGAGACCGGGGTGACGGGACCGGCGATGACGGTCCGGACGGGACCGGTCCGGGCGGGCGGCCCCCCGGAGTCAGGAGCACCGGCGTCAGGACCCCCGGCGCCCGGAGCACCGGCGCCCAAAGCCTCGAGGTCAGGAGCCCCGGCGTCCGGAGCGTCGGAGTCCGGTTCGGTGACCACGTCCTCGACGCGGGTGCCGCCGCCCGCGCCCTGGGCTCCCCCTACGACTCCCTGCTCGACCGCCCCACCCTCGGCCCGCTGCTCGCCGCCGGGCGCACCGCCTGGTCGGACGTGCGACGGGCGCTGACCGCCTGGCTGACCGTGCCCGCGCACCGCGAGGTCGTCGCCCCGCTGCTGTACCCGCTGTCCTCGGTACGGCTGCACCTCCCCTTCGAGGTCGCCGACTACGTCGACTTCTACTCCTCCGAGAACCACGCCCGCACCGTCGGCCGGATCTTCCGCCCCGACGCCCCCGACTCCCTCCCCCCGAACTGGAAGCACCTGCCCATCGGCTACCACGGCCGCGCGGGCACGGTCGTCGTCTCGGACACGGACGTCGTACGCCCCTGCGGGCAGCGCAAGTCCCCCGCCGACCCGGCGCCGGTCTTCGGCCCCACCACCCGGCTCGACATCGAGGCGGAGGTGGGTTTCGTGGTGGGCGTACCGAGCCCGCTGGGCCACCCGGTGCCGCAGAGCGCCTTCCGCGACCACGTCTTCGGACTCTGTCTGCTCAACGATTGGTCGGCACGCGACATCCAGTCCTGGGAGTACGTCCCGCTGGGACCGTTCCTCGGCAAGTCCTTCGCCACCTCCGTATCGGCGTGGATCACTCCGCTGGACGCGCTGGAGGACGCCCGGACCGCCCCGCCGGAACGGACCCACCCACCACTCCCCTATCTCGACGACCGCGACGAGGAGCCCGCCGGGTACGACCTGCGGCTGTCCGTCGCGGTCAACGGCCATGTCGTGTCCGAGCCGCCGTTCGCCACGATGTACTGGACCGCCGCCCAGCAGCTCGCCCACCTCACCGTGAACGGAGCCTCCCTGCGGACCGGCGATCTCTACGCCTCCGGCACGGTCAGCGGACCCGGCGAGCGGGAACGCGGCTCCCTGCTGGAGCTGACCTGGAACGGCCGCGACCCGCTGCCCCTCCCCGACGGCGAACGGACCTTCCTTGAGGACGGCGACGTGGTCACCCTCACCGGCTGGGCACCCGGGCCGGACGGGCTGCGGGTGGGGCTCGGGGACGTGACGGGAACGGTGGTCCACCGGGCCGCCCAGGGGCGGTGATCACGGGGAGGTCATGAGGAGGAGCCGGGTTTCCCTGGTTCCGACGGCTGACTACGGGACCCCGGGGCCGTCATACTGGGCGGCGGCGCGTTTGTGAGCGGCCTGTGCGTGATGCTCCGCACGGACCGTCGCCCGCGCCCGGCCGCCGCCGTGTCCGACCCCGCCGTACCTCTGTCTGTCCAGCCCGATCCGCCCCACGCCACCCGCACCGCCCGCTCTCTCCTTTCCTCCAGCTTTCCCCCCGATTTCTTTCCGAGCCGCCCCTACCGATCAGCATCCGGAGACCCTGGGATGACCGTCACCCTGCTCCTGTTGAGCGTCGTCGGCCTGACGGCCGCCGTGCCGGCACCCCGTGCGCTGACCCGGGCCGAGTGGCCCGAGCGGGAGCCCGTCGTCGGACTCTGGGTGTGGCAGTGCCTGGTCGCCACCGTCCTGCTGTCCTGTCTGACCGCGCTGACCCTGGGCGCGGCGGCCGTCTTCCAGACCGTGCGCCACCATGTCTTCGCCCCGGCGCCCCCGGCCGTGACCGCCGCCTACGACCTGTCGGCCGCTCCGGTCTGGGCCGTGGTCCTCACCGTGCTGCTGGCCTGCGGCGCGGCCTGGACCACCGCCATGCTCGCCCGGGAACTGGTCGAGGTCCGGCGACGCCGCGACACCACCCGCGCCCATCTGCGCGAACGCGCCCCGGAGCTGCCCGCCGGGCTGCCCCGCTCACGCGGCCCGCTGCTGGTGCTGGAGGACGAGTACCCGGACGCCTGGTGGCTGCCGGGCCATCCGCCCCAGCTGGTGGTGACCACCGGCGCCCTGCACAAGCTCACCGACCACCAGCTCGACGCGGTCCTCACCCATGAGCGCGGCCATGCCCGCGCCCACCACGACTGGCTGCTGCATCTGTCCACCGCGCTGGCCACCGGTTTCCCCCGGGTGCCGCTGTTCGCCCACTTCTGTGACCAGACCCGGCGGCTGGTCGAGCTGGCCGCCGACGACACCGCCTCGCGCCGCTGCGGTCATCTGACCACCGCCCTCGCCCTGATCGAGCTGAACCAGCACCGGGGTGTGCTGTCCTGCTCCTCCAGCCACCGGCTGCTGGGCGAACGCGTGGACCGTCTGCTGGAGCCGAAGCCCCGGCTGAACCGGAGACGCCGGGCGCTGACCACCACGGTCGCCGCGCTGGTGCCGCTGCTGCCGCTGATCATCACCTTTCTGCCGGGGCTGAGCGCGCTGGGCTGAGCGCGCCGAGCTCAGCGCGGGCGACCCCGACAGGGACGGGCCCCTGATCACCCCGACAGGGACGCGCCCCTGATCGCCCCGGAGGGACGCGGCCGTGATCACCCCGACAGGGACGGGCCCGTCAGCGCCCCGACCGAGACGCGCCCCTGATCACCCGACAGGGACGGACCCTCGCCCCCCGCCTATCTCCACTCCTCCGGCTCCGGCTCGACGTCCTCCTCGGGCCACAGCTCGTCGCCCCCGAAGCCCCCGGAACCACCCTCGGCCCGTGAGGCGCTCCCCGCACCGGAACCGGTCCCCGACCGCGAAGCCCCGCCGCCGCCCGAACCGCCCCCGACGCCGGACGCCGCCCCGGACCGGGCCTCCGCCCCCGTGGCGGCCCCCGTCGCGGCCCCCGTGGCGGCCCCCGTCGCGGCCCCCGCCGCGGCCACCGCCCCGTCCGCCGCCGCGGGCCGCTCCAGCCCGCCGAGCACCTCCAGCACGCCCTCCCCGTACGTCGTGAGCTTCTTCTCGCCCACGCCGCTGATCCCACCCAGCTCCCGCACGGAGCCGGGCCACACGGTCGCGATCTCTCTCAGCGTGGCGTCATGGAAGATGACATACGCCGGGACGCCCTGCTCCCGGGCCTGCTCGGCGCGCCAGGCGCGCAGCGCCTCGAACGCGGGCACCAGGGACTCCGGCAGCTCGGCCGCCGCCGCCTTCGCCTTGCGCTCGCCGCGGGACCCACCGCTCCCGCCGCTCCCGCCGCCGGACCGGGCCACCACCGGCTTCTTCGGCTCCTTGCGCAGCGGGACGTCCCGCTCCCGCCGCAGTACGGTGCCGCTGGCCTCGGTCAGCACCAACGTGCCGTAGTCGCCCTCGACCGCCAGCAGGCCCTGGGCCAGGAGCTGGCGGACGACCCCGCGCCACTCCCCCTCCTCCAGGTCCTGGCCGATGCCGAACACCGAGAGCTGGTCGTGGTCGAACTGGATCACCTTGGCGGTCCGCTTGCCGAGCAGGATGTCCACGATCTGCACGGCGCCGAACTTCTGTCCGCGCTCCCGCTGCAACCGCACCACCGTGGACAGCGCCTTCTGCGCCGCCACCGTGCCGTCCCAGGTCTCGGGCGGGGTGAGACAGGTGTCGCAGTTGCCGCAGCCGGTCGCGCCCGGCTCCTGGCCGAAGTAGGTGAGGAGCTGTCCGCGGCGGCAGCTCGCGGTCTCGCACAGGGCGAGCATCGCGTCCAGGTGCGCCTGGGCGCGGCGCCGGAACGCCTCGTCGCCCTCACCGGACTGGATCAGCTTGCGCTGCTGGATGACGTCGTTGAGCCCGTACGCCATCCAGGCCGTGGACGGCTGGCCGTCGCGTCCGGCGCGGCCGGTCTCCTGGTAGTAGCCCTCCACGGACTTCGGCAGGTCGAGATGGGCGACGAACCGGACGTCCGGCTTGTCGATGCCCATGCCGAAGGCGATGGTGGCGACCACCACGAGCCCGTCCTCGCGCAGGAAGCGCGACTGGTGGGTCGCGCGTGTCCCCGCGTCCAGCCCCGCGTGGTACGGCACCGCCTCGACGCCGTTGCGGGAGAGGAACTCGGCGGTCTTCTCCACCGAGTTGCGCGACAGGCAGTAGACGATGCCCGCGTCGCCCGCGTGCTCGTCCCGCAGGAAGGCGAGGAGCTGCTTCTTGGGGTCGGCCTTGGACACGATCCGGTACTGGATGTTGGGCCGGTCGAAGCTGGCCTCGAAGTGCCGGGCGTCGGGCATCCCGAGCCGTTGGGTGATCTCCTGGTGCGTGGCGCGGGTCGCCGTGGCCGTGAGCGCGATGCGGGGGACGTCGGGCCAGCGCTCGCCGAGCACCGACAGGGCCAGATAGTCGGGCCGGAAGTCATGGCCCCACTGGGCCACGCAGTGCGCCTCGTCGATGGCGAAGACCGAGATCTTGCCGCGGGAGAGCAGATTCAGCGTGGCGTCCAGCCGCAGCCGCTCCGGGGCCAGATAGAGCAGGTCCAGCTCCCCGGCGAGGAACTCGGCCTCCACCACCCGCCGCTCGTCGAAGTCCTGGGTGGAGTTGATGAATCCGGCGTTCACCCCCAGCGCCCGCAGGGCGTCCACCTGGTCCTGCATGAGCGCGATCAGCGGCGAGACGACAATGCCCGTACCCGCTCTGACCAGGGAGGGGATCTGGTAGCAGAGGGACTTGCCGCCGCCGGTCGGCATCAGCACCACGGCGTCCCCGCCGGACACCACATGCTCGATCACGGCTTCCTGCTCGCCCCGGAACGCTTCGTACCCGAAGACCTTGCGGAGCGTCTCCAACGCCTCGCCGCCGGCTGTCGCCGTCATACCACCGATCCCGCCTGTCCCGCCCATCGCCGTGCCCCCGTACGTCGTGCTTCGACCACTGCCTCCACGATAGGCCCCAGCACTGACACCGCCGGAGTTATCCACAGGCCCTCTCCAGCCATCCGACCACCAGAACAAGACAGAACAAGACAACACAAGAAGGGGGCCCCGGCTCTCCGAGGAGCCGGGGCCCACCACACGCCCGGACGGCCGTCGGACCGGCCACCGGGCACACACTGTCACCGCATCGGCACTGTCACCGCACGAACACCCCGGCCGTTCCCGCCAGATCCAGGAAGTACTGCGGTGCCACACCGAGCACCAGCGTCACCGCGACGCCCACCCCGATCGCCGTCATGGTCAGCGGCGACGGCACGGCGACGGTCGGGCCCTCGGGCCGCGGCTCGCTGAAGAACATCAGCACGATCACCCGGATGTAGAAGAACGCGGCGATGGCCGAGGAGATCACACCGACCACGACCAGCGGGGCGGCCCCGCCCTCCGCCGCCGCCTTGAACACGGCGAACTTCCCCGCGAACCCGGAGGTCAGCGGGATACCGGCGAACGCCAGCAGGAACACCGCGAAGACGGCCGCCACCAGCGGTGATCTCCGGCCCAGGCCCGCCCACTTGGACAGATGGGTGGCCTCGCCGCCCGCGTCCCGCACCAGCGTGACGACCGCGAAGGCGCCGATCGTGACGAAGGAGTACGCGGCCAGATAGAAGAGCACCGAGGAGATGCCGTCGGGGGTGGTCGCGACGACACCGGCGAGGATGAACCCGGCGTGCGCGATCGACGAGTACGCCAGCAGGCGCTTGATGTCGGTCTGGGTGATCGCCACGATGGCGCCGCCCAGCATCGTGATGATCACGACGCCCCACATGACCGGCCGCCAGTCCCAGCGCAGGCCGGGGAGCACGACGTAGAGGACACGCAGCAGGGCGCCGAAGGCGGCGACCTTGGTGGCGGCGGCCATGAAGCCGGTCACGGGGGTCGGTGCGCCCTGGTAGACGTCCGGCGTCCACATGTGGAAGGGCACCGCGCCGACCTTGAAGAGCAGGCCCATGACGAGCAGCGCGGTGCCGACCAGCAGCAGCGCGTCATTGTCCATGGTGTCGGCGAGCGCCGGGGTGACCTCCGGGACCGTGCCGTCGACGACCTGCGCGATCACGGCGTACGACATGGAGCCCGCGTAGCCGTAGAGCAGGGCGATGCCGAACAGGGTGAACGCGGAGGCGAACGCGCCGAGCAGGAAGTACTTCACGGCCGCTTCGAGCGAGATCATCCGCTTGCGGCGGGCGAGCGCGCACATCAGGTACAGCGGCAGCGAGAAGACCTCGAGCGCGACGAACAGCGTCAGCAGGTCGTTGGCCGCCGGGAAGAGCAGCATGCCCGCGACGGCGAACATCAGCAGCGGGTACACCTCGGTGGTGGTGAACCCGGCCTTCACGGCGTCCTTCTCGGCCTCGCTGCCGGGGACCGCCGCCGCCTCCGCGGCGAACGAGTCGACCCGGTTGCCGTGCGCGGCCGGGTCGAGGCGCCGCTCGGCGAAGGTGAACAGGGCGACCAGCGCCGACAGCAGGATGACGCCCTGGAGGAACAGGGCGGGTCCGTCGACGGCGATGGCGCCCATGGCGGCGATGCCGGACTTGGTGGTGGCGTATCCGTCGGCGGCGAGCGCCACCACCCCGGCGAAGGCGGCGGCGAGCGCGACGGCTGCGACGAACGTCTGGACGTGATACCGGGACTTGCGCGGTACGACCGCCTCGATCAGCACCCCGAGGATCGCCGCGCCGACGACGATCAGGATGGGCGAGAGCTGGGCGTACTCGATCTTCGGCGCTTCGATCTTCGAGATCGGGGTCGCCGCGGTTGTCCACAGGCTGTGGACGGCTGCCGCACTCACCTTGCCGCCTCCACCTCGGGCTGGGGGTCCTGCTTCTGCACGTCGGACATGGTCTGCTCGACCGCCGGGTTGACGATGTCGGCGACCGGCTTCGGATAGACGCCCAGCACGATCAGCAACGCGATCAGCGGGGCGACGACGACGAGTTCCCGCACCCTGAGGTCGGGCATCGTGGCGACCTCGGGCTTGACCGGGCCCGTCATCGTCCGCTGGTAGAGCACCAGCGTGTAGAGCGCGGCGAGCACGATGCCGAAGGTGGCGATGATGCCGATCACCGGGTACCGGGAGAACGTGCCGACCAGGACCAGGAACTCACTGACGAACGGGGCGAGTCCGGGCAGCGAGAGCGTCGCCAGACCGCCGATGAGGAACGTCCCGGCGAGCACCGGGGCGACCTTCTGCACCCCGCCGTAGTCCGCGATGAGCCGCGAGCCGCGCCGCGAGATCAGGAACCCGGCCACCAGCATCAGCGCGGCCGTGGAGATCCCGTGGTTGACCATGTAGAGCGTGGCGCCGGACTGGCCCTGGCTGGTCATCGCGAAGATGCCCATGACGATGAAGCCGAAGTGGGAGATCGACGCGTACGCCACCAGCCGCTTCATGTCCCGCTGGCCGACGGCGAGCAGCGCCCCGTAGATGATGCTGATCAGGGCGAGGACCAGGATCACCGGAGTGGCCCACTGGGACGCCTCCGGGAACAGGCCGAGGCAGAAGCGGAGCATCGCGAAGGTGCCGACCTTGTCGACCACCGCGGTGATCAGGACGGCGACCGGCGCGGTGGACTCGCCCATCGCGTTGGGCAGCCAGGTGTGCAGCGGCCACAGCGGCGCCTTCACCGCGAAGGCGAAGAAGAAGCCGAGGAACAGCCACCGTTCGGTGTTGGTCGCCATGGTCAGTTCGCCGCTGGCCCGCGCGGCGGCGATCTCGGTGAGCGAGAAGTTCCCGGCGACCACGTACAGACCGATCACCGCGGCCAGCATGATCAGCCCGCCGACCAGGTTGTAGAGCAGGAACTTCACGGCGGCGTACGACCGCTGGGTGGCGGCCACCTTCTCGCCGTGCTCATGGGCCCGGTCCCCGAAGCCGCCGATGAGGAAGTACATCGGGATCAGCATGGCTTCGAAGAAGATGTAGAACAGGAAGACGTCGGTGGCCTCGAAGGAGATGATCACCATCGCCTCGACCAGCAGGATCAGCGCGAAGAAGCCCTGAGTGGGCCGCCAGCGGCTGCTGCCGGTCTCCAGCGGGTCGGCGTCGTGCCAGCCCGCCACGATGATGAACGGGATCAGCAGCGCGGTCAGCGCGATCAGCACCACCGCGATGCCGTCCACGCCCAGTTCGTAGCGGACCCCGAAGTCGGAGATCCAGGAGCGCGACTCGGTGAGCTGGTAGCGGTCGCCGCCGGGGTCGAAGCGGACCATGATCGTCACGGCGAGCGCGAGGGTGGCGAGCGAGAACACCAGCGCCAGCCATTTGGCGACCGTGCGTTTCGCGGCCGGTACGGCGGCCGTGGCGATGGCCCCGACGGCCGGGAGCACCGCCGTCGCTGTCAGCAGGGGAAAGGACATCGGTATCAGACCGCCCTCATCAGCAGGGTCGCGGCGATCAGGATCGCCACACCGCCGAACATCGAGACCGCGTACGACCGCGCGTAGCCGTTCTGGAGCTTGCGCAGCCGTCCGGAGAGGCCGCCGACCGAGGCCGCCGTGCCGTTGACGACTCCGTCGACCAGGCTGTGGTCGACGTACACCAGGGAGCGTGTGAGGTGTTCGCCGCCGCGGACCAGCACGACATGGTTGAAGTCGTCCTGGAGGAGGTCGCGGCGGGCCGCGCGGGTGAGCAGCGAGCCGCGCGGGGCGACGACCGGGACCGGGCGGCGCCCGTACTGGGCCCAGGCGATGGCCACGCCGATCACCATGACGGCGACGGTGGACAGGGTGACGGTGGTGGCGCTGACCGGCGGGTGTCCGTGGTCATGGCCGGTGATGGGCTCCAGCCAGTGCACGAACCGGTCGCCGATGCTGAAGAAGGCACCGCCCGCGACCGAGCCGACGGCCAGCACGATCATGGGGATCGTCATGGACTTCGGGGACTCGTGGGGATGCGGCTCGTTGCCGTTCGCGTCGGGCTGCCAGCGCTTCTCGCCGAAGAACGTCATCAGCATCACGCGGGTCATGTAGAACGCGGTGATGGCCGCGCCGAGCAGGGCCGCGCCGCCGAGGATCCAGCCCTCGGTGCCGCCCTTGGCGAACGCCGCCTCGATGATCTTGTCCTTGGAAAAGAAGCCGGACAGACCGGGGAACCCGATGATCGCCAGATAGCCGAGCCCGAACGTGACGAACGTGATCGGCATGTACTTCCGCAGGCCGCCGTACTTGCGCATGTCGACCTCGTCGTTCATGCCGTGCATGACCGAACCGGCGCCGAGGAACAGGCCCGCCTTGAAGAAGCCGTGTGTCACCAGGTGCATGATCGCGAAGACATAGCCGATGGGGCCGAGCCCGGCGGCGAGGATCATGTAGCCGATCTGCGACATCGTGGACCCGGCCAGGGCCTTCTTGATGTCGTCCTTGGCGCAACCGACGATCGCACCGAACAGCAGCGTGACCGTGCCGACGATGGTGACCACCAGCTGCGCGTCCGGCGCCGCGTTGAAGATCGCGCCGGAGCGGACGATGAGGTAGACGCCCGCGGTGACCATGGTCGCGGCGTGGATCAGGGCCGAGACCGGGGTCGGGCCCTCCATCGCGTCCCCGAGCCAGGACTGGAGCGGCACCTGGGCCGACTTGCCGCACGCGGCGAGCAGCAGCATCAGACCGATGCCGGTGAGCACCGCCTCGCTGGCCCCGCCGAGCAGGGCGGGCTCCTCGTGGCCGCCGAGCAGCGGGCCGAAGGCGAACGTGCCGAACGTCGTGAACATCAGGAAGATCGCGATCGCCAGGCCCATGTCGCCGACCCGGTTGACCAGGAACGCCTTCTTGGCGGCCGTGGCTGCGCTGGGCTTGTGCTGCCAGAAGCCGATCAGCAGATAGGAGGCGAGACCGACGCCCTCCCAGCCGACGTACAGCAGCAGATAGTTGTCGGCGAGGACCAGGATCAGCATCGCCGCGAGGAAGAGGTTGAGGTAACCGAAGAAGCGGCGGCGGCGCTCGTCGTGCTCCATGTAGCCGATGGAGTACACATGGATGAGGGTGCCGACACCGGTGATCAGCAGGACGAACGTCATCGACAACTGGTCGAGGCGGAAGGCGACGTCCGCCTGGAAGCTCTCGACCGGGATCCAGGTGAACAAGTGCTGGATCAGGGTGCGGTCCTCGGCGCCCCGGCCCAGCAGATCGGCGAAGAGGATCACGCCGAAGACGAACGAGACGAACGACAGCAGCGTGCCGATCCAGTGGCCGACCGCGTCGAGCCGGCGGCCACCGCACAGCAGTACGGCAGCTCCTAGCAAAGGCGCCGCGATCAGCAGCGCAATCAGGTTCTCCACGATTCTTCCGACCCCTTACAGCTTCATCAGGCTGGCGTCGTCGACCGAGGCCGAGTGGCGGGCGCGGAACAGGGACACGATGATCGCGAGTCCGACCACGACCTCGGCGGCGGCGACGACCATCGTGAAGAAGGCGATCACCTGCCCGTCGAGATTGCCGTGCATCCGGGAGAAGGCGACGAACGCGAGGTTGCAGGCGTTGAGCATCAGCTCCACGCACATGAACAGCACGATCGCGTTCCGCCTGATCAGTACGCCGGTGGCGCCGATCGTGAACAGCAGGGCCGCGAGGTAGAGGTAGTTGACCGGGTTCACTTGGACGCCTCCTCGGTCCGCTGGAACTGCGGGGGCTCGATCTCGTCCCGCTCCAGGCGTTCCTCGGAGCGCTGCTCCAGCGCCTTGAGGTCGCTGATGGCCTCGGCCGACACATCGCGGACCTGGCCGCGCTCGCGCAGCGTCCGGTTGACCGTCAGCTCCGAGGGCGTGCCGTCGGGGAGCAGACCGGCGATGTCCACGGCGTTGTGCCGGGCGTACACGCCGGGGGCGGGCAGCGGCGGGAGGTGCTTGCCTTCGCGGACCCGCTGCTCGGCCAGCTCGCGCTGGGTCTTGGCGCGCTCGATGCGCTCCCGGTGGGTGAGCACCATGGCGCCGACGGCGGCCGTGATCAGCAGGGCGCCGGTGATCTCGAAGGCGAAGACGTACTTGGTGAAGATGAGGGCGGCCAGGCCCTGTACGTTGCCGCCCGCGTTGGCCGTCGCCAGACCGTCGAACTGGTTCAGCGAGGCGTTGCCGATCCCGCCGGCCAGCAGCACGCCGAAGCCGAGCCCGCACAGCAGGGCCAGCCAGCGCTGGCCCTTGATGGTCTCCTTCAGCGAGTCCGCGGCCGTGACCCCGACCAGCATCACCACGAACAGGAACAGCATCATGATGGCGCCGGTGTAGACGATGATCTGCACCACGCCGAGGAAGTAGGCCCCGTTGGCGAGGTAGAACACCGCCAGCACGATCATGGTCCCGGCCAGGCACAGCGCGCTGTGCACGGCCCGCTTCATCAGGACGGTGCCCAGGGCGCCGATCACCGCGACCGTGCCGAGGACCCAGAACTGGACGGCCTCGCCGGTGGAGGTGGAGTAGGCGGCGAGCTGCGCGCTCACGCGTCCACCTCCTCGTCCTCGGGCTTCTCGCCCTTCGAGACGGCGGGCTGCTGGACCGTGCCCGGCGCGGCCTCGGTGACCAGGCCGCGGTAGTAGTCCCCTTCGTCCATGCCGGGGTAGATCGCGTGCGGCGAGTCGACCATGCCCTCCTCAAGACCGGCGAGGAGCTGCTCCTTGGTGTAGATGAGGTTGGCGCGGCTGGAGTCGGCCAGCTCGAACTCATTGGTCATGGTCAGCGCGCGGGTGGGGCACGCCTCGATGCACAGACCGCACAGGATGCAGCGGGCGTAGTTGATCTGGTACACCCGCCCGTACCGCTCGCCCGGGGAGTAGCGCTCCTCGTCCGTGTTGTCGGCGCCCTCCACATAGATGGCGTCGGCGGGACAGGCCCAGGCGCACAGCTCGCAGCCGACGCACTTCTCCAGTCCGTCCGGATGGCGGTTGAGCTGGTGCCGTCCGTGGAACCGGGGGGCGGTGGTCTTCTGCTGCTCCGGGTACTGCTCGGTCAGCCGCTTCTTGAACATGGCCTTGAAGGTCACGCCGAAGCCGGCCACGGGGTTCTGGAAACCGGGGTTGGTCTCCTTGGGCTCCTCAGCCATCGGACGCCTCCTTTCCATCCAGCGATCCGTCACTGTGAGTATCGGGCCCGCCACTGACAATCAGCTCCCGCTCGCGGCGCGGGCGGCGCCTGGGCACCGGTGGCAGCTCCTGTCCGGGCAGCGGTGGCACCGGGAATCCACCGGCCGTCGGGTCGAACCCGGGGCTCTGGTCGGACGGTTCGGGGGCCGGTGTGGCCCGGTCGAGGATGAGGCCGGCGATGACGAGGATCAGCTTCAGCACCGCGAGCGCGCCGGCGACGTACAGCACGATGTCGGCGAACTCGTAGTTCTCGTTGCGCAGCGTCCGCACGACCGCGACCAGCATCAGCCAGACCAGCGAGACCGGGATCAGCACCTTCCAGCCGAGCTTCATCAGCTGGTCGTAGCGGACCCGGGGCAGGGTGCCGCGCAGCCAGATGAAGAAGAACAGCAGCAGTTGCACCTTGAGGACGAACCAGAGCATCGGCCACCAGCCGTGGTTCGCGCCCTCCCAGAACGTGGAGATCGGCCAGGGGGCCCGCCAGCCGCCGAGGAACAGCGTCACGGACACCGCGGAGACCGTCACCATGTTCACGTACTCGGCGAGCATGAACATCGCGAACTTGATGGAGGAGTACTCGGTGTTGAAGCCGCCCACGAGGTCGCCCTCGGACTCGGGCATGTCGAACGGCGCCCGGTTGGTCTCACCGACCATGGTGACGATGTAGATCAGGAAGGAGACCGGCAGCAGGATCACGTACCAGCGGTCCGCCTGCGCCTCGACGATGGCCGAGGTGGACATCGAGCCCGAGTACAGGAAGACGGAGGCGAAGGCGGCGCCCATGGCGATCTCGTAGGAGATCATCTGCGCGGCCGAGCGCAACCCGCCCAGCAGCGGATACGTGGAGCCGCTGCTCCAGCCCGCGAGGACGATGCCGTAGATCCCGACCGAGGCGACCGCGAGGATGTAGAGCATCGCGATCGGCAGGTCGGTGAGCTGCATCGTGGTGCGCTGGCCGAAGATCGAGACCTCGTTGCCGGCCGGGCCGAAGGGGATCACCGCGATCGCCATGAACGCCGGGATGGCGGCGACGATCGGCGCGAGGATGTAGACCGCCTTGTCCGCGCGCTTGACGATCAGGTCTTCCTTCAGCATCAGCTTGATGCCGTCGGCCAGCGACTGGAGCATGCCCCAGGGGCCGTGCCGGTTGGGCCCGATGCGCAGCTGCATCCAGGCGACGACCTTGCGCTCCCAGACGATGGAGAACAGCACGGTCACCATCAGGAAGGCGAAGCAGAAGACCGCCTTGATGGCCACCAGCCACCACGGGTCACGGCCGAAGAGCGAGAGGTCCTCGGCGGCGAGGAAGTACGCGCCGCTCATGCCTCCACCTCCTTGGGGGCCTCATCGGCGGGGGCCGCCGGGCCGATACGGACGAGGGAGCCGGGCAGGGCGCCGGTGTCGGAGGCGACCCCGCCGCCGGTGGAGTTCAGCGGGAGCCAGACCACGCGGTCGGGCATCTCGGTGACCTTCAGCGGCAGTTCGACGGTCCCGGCGGGGCCGGTCACCAGCAGCGGATCACCGTCGGCGACGCCCGCCTCCACGGCGGTGGCGGCCGAAACCCGCGCATGTGCGGCGTGTCGCGTGCCCGCCAGCGCGCTGTCGCCCTGCTGGAGGACGCCCTGGTCGAGCAGCAGCCGGTGCCCGGCGAGCACCGCCTCGCCCGCGGCCGGACGGGGCACCTGGGCGCCGCTCTCCTGCGGCTCCCCCGCGCGGGACCCGCTCCAGGGACCGAGCCGGTCGATCTCCGAGCGCGTGGTCCGTACGTCGGGCAGGCCCAGGTGGACGTCCATGGCGTCGGCCAGCATCTGGAGCACCCGCGCGTCGGCCGGGGGCAGCGGACGGGTCATCTGGTCGGGCTTCAGGGCGGCCTCGAAGGACCGCACCCGGCCCTCCCAGTTGAGGAACGTGCCCGCCTTCTCGGCGACCGCGGCGACCGGCAGCACCACATCGGCGTGCCGGGACACCTCACTGGGCCGCAGTTCCAGCGACACCAGGAAGCCGACCGCGTCGAGCGCCTCCCGCGCGCGGGCCGGGTCCGGCAGGTCGGCCACCTCCACGCCCGCGACCAGCAGCGCCTGGAGTTCACCGGAGACGGCGGCCTCCACGATCTGCCCGGTGTCCCGCCCGTAGCGGTGCGGAAGGTCGGCCACGCCCCAGACGGCCGCGACCTCCTCCCGCGCGCGCGGGTCGGTCGCCGGGCGCCCGCCCGGCAGCAGCGACGGCAGCGCACCGGCCTCGACGGCCCCGCGCTCCCCGGCCCGCCGCGGAATCCACACCAGCCGCGCCCCGGTCGCCGCGGCGGCCCGTACGGCGGCCGTCAGCCCACCGGCCACGGCCGCCAGCCGCTCGCCCACGACGATGACCGCGCCCTCGGCGCGCAGCGCCTCGGCGGCCCGCTCACCGGGCGCCTCCAGGCCGACCCCGCCGGCCAGGGCGTCCAGCCACTCGGTCTCGGTGCCGGGCGCGGCGGGCAGCAGGGTGCCGCCCGCCTTCTCCAGTCCGCGGGTGGCATGGGTGGCCAGCGAGAACACCCGCTGCCCATGGGCCCGCCACGCCTTGCGCAGCCGGAGGAAGACGCCGGGCGCCTCCTCCTCGGACTCGAACCCGGCCAGCAGCACCGCCGGGGCCTTCTCCAGCAGGGCGTACGTGACGCCCGTACCGTCGAGGTCCCGGCCGCGGCCCGCGACCCGGGCGGCGAGGAAGTCGGCCTCCTCACCGCTGTGCACGCGGGCGCGGAAGTCGATGTCGTTGGTGTCGAGCGCGACCCGCGTGAACTTGCTGTACGCGTAGGCGTCCTCCACGGTCAGCCGTCCGCCGGTGAGGACACCGGTCCGGCCGCGTGAGGCGAGCAGCCCCTGGGCGGCGATCTGGAGCGCCTCCGGCCAGGACGCCGGTTCGAGGTCGCCCTCGGCGTTGCGCACCAGGGGCGTGTCCAGCCGGTCGCGCTGCTGGGCGTAGCGGAACGCGAAGCGGCCCTTGTCGCAGACCCACTCCTCGTTCACCTGGGGGTCGTTGGCGGCGAGCCGCCGCATGACCTTGCCGCGCCGGTGGTCGGTGCGGGTCGCGCAGCCGCCCGCGCAGTGCTCGCAGACGCTGGGCGAGGAGACCAGGTCGAAGGGGCGGGAGCGGAACCGGTAGGCGGCCGAGGTGAGCGCGCCGACCGGGCAGATCTGGATGGTGTTGCCGGAGAAGTACGACTCGAAGGGGTCGCCCTCGCCGGTGCCGACCTGCTGGAGCGCCCCGCGCTCCAGGAGTTCGATCATGGGGTCGCCGGCGATCTGGTTGGAGAAGCGGGTGCAGCGGGCGCACAGCACACAGCGCTCGCGGTCCAGCAGCACCTGGGTGGAGATCGGCACCGGCTTCTCGAAGGTCCGCTTCTTGCCCTCGAAGCGGGAGTCGGACTGGCCGTGCGAGACGGCCTGGTTCTGGAGCGGGCACTCGCCGCCCTTGTCGCAGACCGGGCAGTCCAGCGGGTGGTTGATGAGCAGCAGCTCCATCACACCCTGCTGGGCCTTCTCCGCGACCGGGGAGGACAGCTGGGTCCTGACGACCATCCCGTCGGTGCAGGTGATGGTGCAGGACGCCATCGGCTTGCGCTGGCCCTCGACCTCCACGATGCACTGGCGGCAGGCGCCGACCGGGGCGAGCAGCGGATGGTCGCAGAACCGGGGGATCTCGATGCCGAGCTGCTCGGCGGCGCGGATGACCAGGGTGCCCTTGGGCACGCTGATCTCGGCGCCGTCGATGGTCAGCGAGACGAGATCCTCCGGCGGGACCGCCGCCTCTCCCCCGCCGGTGGGGGCGCTGGTGGTCACGGTCATGCGTTCACCTCCGGGCGGTCCGCCCAGGCTGTCGACTTGGCCGGGTCGAAGGGGCAGCCCCGGCCGGTGATGTGCTGCTCGTACTCCTCGCGGAAGTACTGCAACGAGGAGAAGATCGGCGCCGCGGCGCCGTCGCCGAGGGCGCAGAAGGACTTGCCGTTGATGTTGTCGGCGATGTCGTTGAGCTTGTCGAGGTCGGCCATGGCGCCCTTGCCCGCCTCGATGTCACGGAGCAACTGGACGAGCCAGTAGGTGCCTTCGCGGCAAGGGGTGCACTTGCCGCAGGACTCATGGGCGTAGAACTCGGTCCAGCGGGTGACGGCCCGCACCACGCAGGTCGTCTCGTCGAAGCACTGGAGCGCCTTGGTGCCGAGCATGGAGCCCGCGGCGCCCACGCCCTCGTAGTCGAGCGGGACGTCGAGGTGGGCGTCGGTGAACATCGGGGTGGAGGAGCCGCCCGGCGTCCAGAACTTCAGCCGGTGGCCGGGGCGCATCCCGCCGCTCATCTCCAGCAGCTGGCGCAGGGTGATGCCGAGGGGGCCCTCGTACTGGCCGGGGGAGGCGACATGGCCGCTGAGCGAGTACAGCGTGAAGCCCGGGGACTTCTCGCTGCCCATCGACCTGAACCATTCCTTGCCCTTGTTCAGGATCGCGGGAACGGAAGCGATGGATTCGACGTTATTCACCACAGTCGGGCAGGCATAGAGGCCCGCGACAGCAGGGAAAGGGGGACGCAGCCGCGGTTGGCCGCGGCGGCCTTCGAGCGAGTCCAGCAGCGCGGTCTCCTCACCGCAGATGTACGCGCCCGCGCCCGCGTGCACGGTGATGTCGAGATCGAGCCCGCTGCCCAGGATGTTCTCGCCGAGCAGGCCGGCCTCGTATGCCTCGGCGACCGCCGAGTGCAGCCGCCGCAGCACAGGGACGACTTCACCGCGGAGATAGATGAAGGCATGCGACGACCTGATGGCGTAACACGCGATGATCATGCCCTCGATGAGGCTGTGCGGGTTCGCGAAGAGGAGCGGGATGTCCTTGCAGGTCCCGGGCTCCGATTCGTCGGCGTTGACAACTAGATAGTGCGGCTTTCCATCGCCCTGCGGGATGAACTGCCACTTCATGCCCGTGGGGAATCCGGCGCCGCCCCGGCCGCGCAGACCGGACTCCTTGACGTAGGCGATCAGATCGTCCGGTGTCATGGCGAGGGCCTTGCGCAGGCCCTCGTAGCCCTCGTGGCGCCGGTACACGTCCAGGGTCCAGGAGCGGTCCTCGTCCCAGAACGCGGACAGTACGGGTGCGAGCAGTTTCTCCGGGCTCGTGCCCTTCAGCTCGGGTGCCAAGGTCATCACTCCCCCTCCTCGGCGACGGGTCCCGCCGGGTGGGCGGGGTCCGACGCCGATGTGTCCTGTGGCGCGTCGTGCGAGCTGAGGTAGCCGGGCGGCACGGCGTCCTGAGGCGCCGCGTCAGGCGCCGCATCGCGCGGGGCGTCCTGGGGGCCGCCCTCGCGGGGGTGGACCACCCGGGCCGGTCCGGTCTCGCCCTTGGCCAGGCGCAGCCCGGTCAGGGAGGCGGGTCCGGCGCTGCCGCCACCGGCGACGGCGCCCTCACGCTCGTCGGGGAAACCGGCCAGGACGCGGGCGGTCTCCTTGAAGGTGCACAGCGGCGCCCCGCGCGTGGGGGTCACCTCACGGCCGGCCCGCAGATCGTCCACCAGCCGCTTGGCGCTCCGCACGGTCTGGTTGTCGAAGAACTCCCAGTTGACCATCACGACCGGCGCGAAGTCGCAGGCCGCGTTGCACTCGATGTGCTCCAGGGTGACCTTGCCGTCGTCGGTGGTCTCGTTGTTGCCGACGGCCAGATGCTCCTGGAGCGCCTCGAAGATGGCGTCGCCGCCCATCACCGCGCACAGCGTGTTGGTGCACACGCCCACCTGGTAGTCGCCGGAGGGGCGGCGCCGGTACATGGTGTAGAAGGTGGCGACGGCGGTGACCTCGGCCGTGGTCAGGTCGAGCACATCCGCGCAGAACTGCATCCCGGTGCGGGTGACATGCCCCTCCTCCGACTGGACGAGGTGCAGCAGCGGCAGCAGGGCGGAGCGGGAGTCGGGGTAGCGGGCGATCACCTCGCGCGCGTCCCGCTCCAGGCGGGTGCGGACGTCGTCCGGGTAGGCGGGCGCGGGCAGTTGGGGCATGCCCAGGCTGACGCCGCGTTCCGAGGAAGAGGTGGTCACCGGTCGACGCCTCCCATCACGGGGTCGATGGACGCGACGGCGACGATGACATCGGCGACCTGGCCGCCCTCGCACATCGCCGCCATGGCCTGAAGGTTGGTGAAGGACGGGTCGCGGAAGTGGACCCGGAAGGGGCGGGTGCCGCCGTCGGAGACGGCATGCACCCCGAGTTCGCCCTTGGGCGACTCGACGGCCGTGTACGCCTGGCCGGGCGGGACCCGGAATCCCTCGGTCACCAGCTTGAAGTGGTGGATCAGGGCCTCCATGGAGGTGCCCATGATGTTCTTGATGTGGTCGAGGGAGTTGCCGAGCCCGTCGGGACCCAGGGCGAGCTGGGCGGGCCAGGCGATCTTCTTGTCGCCGACCATGACCGGGCCGGGCTCCAGCCGGTCCAGGCACTGCTCGACGATCCTGAGCGACTGGCGCATCTCCTCCAGCCGGATCAGGAAGCGGCCGTAGGAGTCGCAGGTGTCGGCGGTCGGGATGTCGAAGTCATAGGTCTCGTAGCCGCAGTAGGGCTGGGTCTTGCGCAGGTCGTGCGGGAGGCCGGTGGAGCGCAGGATCGGGCCGGTGGCACCGAGGGCCATGCAGCCGGCCAGGTCCAGATAGCCGATGTCCTGCATCCGCGCCTTGAAGATGGGGTTCCCGGTGGCGAGCTTGTCGTACTCGGGAAGGTTCTTGCGCATCTTCTTGATGAACTCGCGGATCTGGTCGACCGCGCCGGGCGGCAGGTCCTGGGCGAGTCCGCCGGGGCGGATGTAGGCGTGGTTCATCCGCAGGCCGGTGATCAGCTCGTACAGGTCGAGGATCATCTCGCGGTCGCGGAAGCCGTAGATCATGATCGTGGTCGCGCCCAGCTCCATGCCGCCGGTGGCGATGCACACCAGGTGGGAGGAGAGCCGGTTCAGCTCCATCAGCAGGACGCGGATGATCGTGGCGCGGTCGGGGATCTCGTCCTCGATGCCGAGGAGCTTCTCGACGGCCAGGCAGTAGCCGGTCTCGTTGAAGAACGACGTCAGGTAGTCCATGCGCGTGACGAAGGTGGTGCCCTGCGTCCACGTGCGGTATTCGAGGTTCTTCTCGATGCCGGTGTGGAGGTAGCCGATGCCGCAGCGGGCCTCGGTGACCGTCTCGCCGTCGATCTCCAGGATCAGCCGGAGCACCCCGTGGGTGGAGGGGTGCTGGGGGCCCATGTTGACCACGATGCGCTCGTCGTCGGCGCGGGCCGCGGACTGGACGACCTCGTCCCAGTCGCCGCCGGTGACCGTGTAGACGGTGCCTTCGGTGGTCTCGCGCCCGGTGGCGTGCTGTGTGCTCATGAGTACGACCTCCGCTGGTCCGGAGCCGGGATCTGGGCGCCCTTGTACTCGACGGGGATGCCGCCGAGGGGGTAGTCCTTGCGCTGCGGGTGGCCCTGCCAGTCGTCCGGCATCATGATCCGCGTCAGGGCCGGGTGACCGTCGAAGACGATGCCGAAGAAGTCGTACGTCTCGCGCTCGTGCCAGTCGTTGGTCGGGTAGACCGGGACCAGCGACGGGATGTGCGGGTCGCCGTCGGGGGCGCTGACCTCCAGCCGGATCAGCCGGTTGTGGGTGATCGAGCGCAGGTGGTAGACGGCGTGCAGCTCGCGGCCGGTGTCGTGCGGGTAGTGGACACCGCTGACGCCGGTGCACAGCTCGAAGCGCAGGGCCGGGTCGTCGCGCAGGGTGCGGGCGACGCGGACCAGGTGTTCGCGCTCGATGTGGAAGGTGACTTCGCCGCGGTCGACGACGGTCTTCTCGATCGCGTTCTCGGGCAGCAGGCCCTGTTCCTCCAGGGCGCCTTCCAGTTCGTCGGCGATCTCGTCGAAGAGTCCGTCGGTGTCCGTGCCGCTCGGGCCGCCGTAGGGGCGGCTGGAGGCGCCGGGCAGCCGGACGGAGCGGACGAGTCCGCCGTAGCCGGAGGTGTCGCCGCCGTTGTTGGCGCCGAACATGCCGCGCTGGACGCGGATCTCCTCACCGCCGTCGCCGCGCTGGCCGGGGAGGTTGGAGGCGGCGAGGTCCTTCTCGGGGTTCACCCCGTCCGACGGCTCGCCGGTGCCGTTGGCGTCGCTCATCGCAGCAGCCCCTTCATCTCGATCGTCGGCAGGGCCTTCAGCGCCGCTTCCTCCGCCTCCCGGGCCGCCTCCTGGGCGTTCACCCCGAGCTTGGAGTTCTGGATCTTGTGATGGAGCTTGAGGATCGCGTCCAGCAGCATCTCCGGGCGCGGCGGGCAGCCCGGGAGATAGATGTCGACCGGGACGACATGGTCGACGCCCTGGACGATGGCGTAGTTGTTGAACATGCCGCCCGAGGACGCGCAGACGCCCATGGAGATGACCCACTTGGGGTTCGGCATCTGGTCGTAGACCTGCCGCAGTACCGGCGCCATCTTCTGGCTGACCCGGCCGGCCACGATCATCAGGTCCGCCTGGCGCGGTGAGCCGCGGAAGACCTCCATGCCGAAGCGCGCCAGGTCGTAGCGCCCGGCGCCGGTGGTCATCATCTCGATGGCGCAGCAGGCCAGGCCGAAGGTGGCCGGGAAGACCGACGACTTGCGTACCCAGCCCGCGGCCTGCTCGACGGTGGTCAGCAGGAATCCGCTCGGCAGCTTTTCTTCGAGTCCCATGGCTAAAGGCCCCTCAGTCCCATTCCAGGCCGCCGCGCCGCCATACATACGCGTAGGCGACGAAGACGGTGAGCACGAAGAGCAGCATCTCCACGAGCCCGAACACACCCAGGGCGTCGAAGGTGACGGCCCACGGGTAGAGGAAGACGATCTCGATGTCGAAGACGATGAAGAGCATCGCCGTCAGGTAGTACTTGATGGGGAAGCGCCCGCCGCCGGCCGGCGTGGGGGTCGGCTCGATACCGCACTCGTACGCTTCGAGCTTGGCGCGGTTGTACCGCTTCGGACCGATCAGCGTGGCCATGACCACGGAGAAGATCGCAAAGCCTGCCCCGAGGGCTCCCAGTACGAGGATGGGCGCATACGCGTTCACCGCTCCTCGCTCCTCTCAGTCGGCACTGACTGCTGGCGGTGGTGCATGGGCTCACACCCGCCCCACCAGTCCCACGAGGTCCACTCGTCCCGGCGAAGATCGAGAACATGTGAAGCAGGTCACAAGCCCAACTGCTCCGCATCTTATGCCCGCCGCTCTGTGATCTGCGACACGGGGTATTACACAAGCTTTGTGATCTCCACCACCTGACGAAGGATCATGAAGTCGGATGAGCGGTGATCTTCACACGGGAAGCAGTCGAGCGATCACCAATCGCGACATCCGCGCTCGCCGTCACCGCTCAGCCGCAGCTCAGGGGCTACCCGAAAGGGTCGTCTCCATATCAAGAGAGTTCCGCCGCATGCAAATTGGCGAGGGACGGGACCGCTTGATAGTGGGCCGTATTCACACATCAGGGCGAGACGTCGGGCGGGTGTGGACGTGTGCACGCATTCACGAGCCGAACCGGTCAACCGACCCCTTCAGGACGCAACCGGACCTGGTGACCGTTCCGTGACCTCCGCCACATTGGTCAGGTGCGCGTCAGATCGGGGGTTGGCCATCTTCCGAAACCGATGGTAGGTGCGGGGCAATTCGGACGTAACAATGAAAGCCCGTGATCACAGGTGTATTACAGCCCGTCCACAATGTCCGTTACGGCGTCAATAAGGAGTGACACGGCTGGGATTCATGACGCCGATTGAACAACTGTGGCGCAGCACACGTTTCTTGAAGGTATGGAGGAGCCCCTGATACCGGTTGGTCTCATGTCCCACACCGCTCACATACGCAGCCACCGGAAACCCCGGCCCCGCAGCGCCTCGTCGCTCGCGATGCGGGCCGGCGTGGCCGGTGGCATCCTCAGCACCGTGGCCGTCGGTTCGGCCTCGGCTTCGGCCAACGCCGCCGAGCCGGTGACGCAGACGCTCGAACTGCCCACCCTGACGGCGGACCTGTCCGTCCAGGTGTCCAAGTCGGCCCATGCCACCCAGCTGGCCGCCGCCAACTACGAGCTGAGGGCCGAGCGCGACGCCGCCGCGGCCCAGGCCGCCCAGCAGGCCAAGGCCGACCTCGCGGAGGCGAAGAAGAAGGCCGAGGCCAAGAAGAAGGCCGAGGAGGCCCGCAAGGAGGCCGCGGAGCGCGCGGCGCGCGACGCCGAGCGCACCGCGCTGGCCACCGCGTCCTCGCCCGCCTCGACGTCCTCGTCGTCCTCGTCCGGCAGCGAGTCGCCGTCCACCGCCACCCCGAGCGGCAGCGTCGGCACCGTCATCTCCTTCCTCAAGGCGCAGCTCGGCGACGCCTATGTCATGGGCGCCACCGGTCCCAACGCGTGGGACTGCTCCAGCCTGGTGCAGGCCGCGTTCAAGCAGGTCGGCGTGGACCTCCCGCGCGTCTCGCAGGACCAGTCGATGGTCGGCACCGAGGTCGGCACGTCCAACCTCCAGGTCGGCGACATCCTGTACTGGGGCGGCAAGGGCTCCGCGTACCACGTGGGGGTGTACATCGGCGGCGGCCAGTACCTGGACGCCGCGAACCCCTCCAAGGGCGTCGTCATCCAGGACCTCTCGGGCTACCCGGCGTCGGGCGCGGTCCGCGTGCTCTGACCCTGGGCCTCGACTGCTCCCCGGAGTGACGCCGGGGAGCGCGACGGGGTGCCCTTCCGCTCTACTGAGGGGCGGGAAGCCGGACATCGGCCTCCCGCCCCTCATCGGCGTCCGGCCCGACCGGGCGCCCGCGGCACAAGGAGCGCGCCCATGCCCAGCGTCTTCGTCCAGGGACGTCCCGTCGCCTCGTACCCCCCGCTCGCGCCCGAGGCCCGGCGCGGCACGGTACGGCGGATCACCGAGGTCGGCGAGGAAGTCCTGCACCGGCCGTGCCGGGACGTCACCGAGTTCGGACCCGATCTCGCCGCGCTGATCGACGACATGTTCCGCACCATGTACATCGCCGACGGAGCGGGCCTCGCCGCGAACCAGATCGGCGTCGATCTCCGCCTCTTCGTGTACGACTGCCCCGATGACAACGGTGTCCGGTATGTCGGACACCTCGTCAATCCCGTACTGGACCCGCCCGCTCCGGCCGGGCGTCGGCTGCTGGAGGAGGGCGAGGGCTGTCTGTCGGTGCCGGGGGCGACGATGGACGTACCGCGCCCCGACCGGGCGGTGGTGCGGGGGTACGACCGCGAGGGGCAGCCGCTGGTGATCGAGGGCACCGGCTACTTCGCCCGCTGCCTCGAGCATGAGACGGACCATGTGAACGGGCAGGTGTATCTGGACCGGCTGTCCCGGCGCGACCGCAAGGAGGCCCTGCGGCAGACGGCGGCCCGCCGGGAGGCGGTGTACGCGCGGCGGGCGGAGAAGGCGCGGACGCTGGCGGGTTGACGCCGTAGGGGGCGCCTTCGCCGCCGGGGCGGGGCGACACGGGCGGGGCGGGCCGACGGGGGCGGGGCGAGGTGTCGTACCCGCGCCCCGCGCCGGGGAGCCCCGGGGCGGCCCGCCCCACGGTGCCCGGCGCCGACCCGTCCCAGGGACCGGCACCCGGCACCCGGCACCGGAAGGTGCCCACCCGGGCCGGACAAGGGCGTAACACCCGGGCGGGGTGAGGGCGTCACCCCCTCACCCCGCCCGGAGGCACCTGGGGCACCCGGCGCTCACCGCCCCCTCACGCCTTCGGCGCCACCTTGCTCAGCCCGTTGATGATCCGGTCCATCGCGTCGCCGCCCGTCGGGTCCGTCAGGTTCGCGAGCAGCTTCAGGGTGAACCGCATCAGCATCGGGTGGGTCAGCCCGCGTTCCGCCGCCACCTTCATCACCTTCGGGTTGCCGATCAGCTTCACGAAGGCGCGGCCCATCGTGTAGTAGCCGCCGTAGGTGTCCTTCAGGACCTGCGGATAGCGCTGGAGGGCGATCTCGCGCTGGGCCGGGGTGGCGCGGGCGAACGCCTGGACGGCGATGTCGGCGGCGATCTGCCCGGACTCCATGGCGTAGGCGATGCCCTCACCGTTGAACGGGTTCACCAGCCCGCCCGCGTCACCGACCAGCAGCAGGCCCTTGGTGTAGTGCGGCTGGCGGTTGAAGGCCATCGGGAGGGCGGCGCCGCGGATCGGGCCGGTCATGTTGTCGGGGGTGTAGCCCCAGTCCTCCGGCATGGACGCGCACCACGCCTTGAGGATCTCCCGCCAGTCCAGCTCCTTGAAGGACGACGACGTGTTGAGGACCCCGAGGCCGACATTGGACGTGCCGTCGCCCATGCCGAAGATCCAGCCGTAGCCGGGCAGCAGCCGGTCCTGGGCGCCGCGCCGGTCCCACAGCTCGAGCCAGGACTCCAGATAGTCGTCCTCATGGCGGGGCGAGGTGAAGTACGTGCGTACGGCGACGCCCATCGGGCGGTCCTCGCGGCGGTGCAGGCCCATCGCCAGGGAGAGCCGGGTGGAGTTGCCGTCGGCGGCGACCACCAGCGGGGCGTGGAAGGAGACCTCGCGCTTGTCGGTGGAGTCGGGGTCGCCCAGCTTGGCGCGGACCCCGGTGATCCGGCCGGTGCGGTCGTCCACGATCGGCTCGCCCACGTTGCACCGCTCGTACAGCCGTGCCCCCGCCTTCTGCGCCTGCCGGGCGAGCTGCTCGTCGAAGTCGTCGCGCTTGCGGACGAGTCCGTAGTTCGGGTAGGCCGCCAGGTCGGGCCAGTCCAGCTGGAGGCGGGTGCCGCCGCCGATGATGCGCAGCCCCTTGTTGCGCAGCCAGCCGGCCTCCTCGGAGATGTCGATGCCCATGGCGACCAGTTGCTTCACCGCGCGCGGGGTGAGGCCGTCGCCGCACACCTTCTCGCGCGGGAAGGCGGTCTTCTCCAGCAGCAGGACGTCGAGTCCGGCGCGGGCCAGGTGGTACGCGGTCGTGGAACCGGCCGGTCCCGCGCCCACCACGATCACATCGGCGGTGTTGTCCGACAGAGGCTCGGTCACGACGGGATCTCCCCAAAGCTCGAAATCTGCGTGCCGACGGGCACTGGACATGGGCAGTCTATTCAGCAGAATTGATCAACCGGCCGAAGGGATGCCAAGTGAATCCAGCTCCGCCCGTGGTACGGCTGCGTGTCCCCACCGACGAGGACGCGGTGGCCTGGCACCGGATCTTCGACGACCCGGACGTCATGGAGTTCCACGGCGGTCGCAGCTCCGAGTTGTCCGTCTACGAGGAGCTGACCGCCCGCCAGCGCCGTCATGACGCCGAGCGCGGCTTCTGCCTGTGGACCATGCTGGACGAGCACGAACGGGTGCTCGGCTTCACCGGCGCACAGCCCTGGCCCGCCGACTGGGGTCCCCAGGGGGAGATCGAGATCGGCTGGCGGCTGGGCCGGGAGCACTGGGGCAAGGGGTACGTCACCGCCGCCGCGCGGGAGACCCTGGAACGGCTGCGGGCCGGGCGCACCACGACGGTCGTGGCGATGGTCAACGCCCGCAACACCCGCTCGATCGCGGTGACCCAGCGGCTGGGTATGCGGCTCGCGGAGACCTTCATGACACCGGCGACCCAGCAGCGGGGCCACTGCTATCGGCTGGACCTCTGATCAACAGTCACCCAGCGTAATCATCAGCTACAGAAAGACACTTGGCGCTTCCGATCGGCACCCCCGTGCGGTTACCCTGCCAGTACCGCAGGGGGTGACATCTGTGCGCATACCACCCAACACGCCCGAAGTGCGCGTACCAAAACTTGTCGGACTGATGGCCGTGGACGCCCGCGACACCGCCGAGACACATGGGGTCCTGCTCGCCGCGCCCGACAGACCCGACTTCCACCACACCGTCGTCGACTATGTCGTACGGCAGTACCCGCCGCCGGGGGTCGAGGTGCCGCGCGGCGCGGTGGTCACCGTCTGGTTCGACCTCGGTGAGGGAGAGGGCGGGGGCGGCGCCGGGGTCCGTGAACCACGGGTGCCGAGGCCGCCGAGCGGGGGGATGCAGCGGGAGCTGGGCGCGCCCGGGGACGCGTTCGAGCCGATGCACTGAGCGATGGGCCTCCGGCGGGCACCGGTCCCTCGCGGACGAGCCTCCGGCAGGCACAGGTTCCTCGCACACGGGCCTCCGCCCACGCCGGTCCCCCGCGCACGGGCCTCCGGCAGGCGCAGGTCCCTCACGGACGGTCTCCGGCCGCCACCGGTTCCCCGCGGACGAGCCTCCGGCCGCCACCGGTCCCCCGCGCACGAGCCTCCGGCAAGCACAGGTCCCTCACGCACGGGCCTCCGCCCACGCAGGTCCCCCGCACACGGGCCTCCTGCAAGCACCGGTCCCTCGCACACAAGCCTCCGCCCACGCCGGTCCCTCGCACACGGACCCCGGCCGACACGCCCCCCGAGTCGCACCGACCCACGCCGGAAACCCCCGAGTCGCACCGACCCACGCCGAAGACCCCCAAGTCGCACCGACCGCGCCGAAGACCCCCAGGGTCACCGGCCCGCGTCGGAGACCCCCGGCCTCCGTCAGCTCTCCGCCTTGAAGCCCCGGTGCAGCGCCACCACGCCCCCCGTCAGATTCCGCCACGCCACCTTCGACCAGCCCGCCGCCTGGAGCCGTTCGGCCAGCGCGGGCTGGTCGGGCCAGGCGCGGATGGACTCGGCGAGATAGACGTACGCGTCCGGGTTGGAGCACACCGTCCGGGCCAGCGGCGGCAGCGCCCGCATCAGGTACTCGGAGTAGACGGTCCGGAAGGGCCCCCATGTCGGCTGGGAGAACTCGCAGATCACCACGCGTCCGCCGGGCCGGGTCACCCGGTACATCTCGCGCAGCGCCGCGTCCGTGTCCTGCACATTGCGCAGCCCGAAGGAGATCGTCACCGCGTCGAAGACATCGTCCTTGAACGGCAGCCGGGTCGCGTCCCCCGCCGTGAACGGCATCCAGGAGTGCCGCCCCTTGCCGACCTGGAGCATCCCGAGCGAGAAGTCGCAGGGGACGACGTACGCGCCCGCGCGGGTGAACGGCAGCGAGGAGGTCGCCGTACCGGCGGCCAGGTCCAGCACCTTCTGCGCGGGCCGGGCGTCGACCGCCCTGGCCACCTCCTTGCGCCAGACCCGGTCCTGGCCGAGGGACAGCACGTCGTTGGTGAGGTCGTAGCGTTCGGCCACGTCGTCGAACATCGTGGCGACTTCGTGCGGCTGCTTGTTCAGGGAGGCGCGGGTCACGGACTCATTCTTGCAGCCCGGGTACGCCGGGGAGGCGGCGCCCGGCCCGGGATGCGCCTCGCCGGTCCACCGTCCGGAACCGGGCATTCGACCCCGTCGGCCCCTCCCACCGCCTACCTTGTCCCTCAACTGGCACAACAGGAACAGACGTCGTGGAAACGGGTGGGTGTGCGATGAGGGGTCTGCTGCGGTCTGCGGCCGGACTGGGTGTGGTGCTGGCGTTGGCGGGCTGCTCGGCGGGCGGCGACGACGCCCCGGCGGACACCGCGAAGCCGTCGGTCAGCTCCTCTCCCTCGGCGGGCACCGGCCCGGAGTACGCCCCCTACGTCATCGCCACGACCCCGTCCCTGGTCGACGGGGCGGGGTCGCCGCAGGCGTACAACCTGGCCTTCGTCCTGTCCGACGGCAAGGGGTGCACGCCGATGTGGGACGGGGCGGTGGCGATCGACGACCCGGCGATCCCGACCCGGGTCTCGATGCTCACCTCCTCCGGCGCCGACGTCCGGGTCTCCTTCGGCGGCGCGGACGGGACGGAACTGGCGGCGGTGTGCGACAGCGCGGACGAGCTGGCACAGGCGTACGGGGCCGCGCTGGACGCGGTCGACGCCACCCGGGCCGACTTCGACGTCGAGGGCGACGACCTCGGCGACGCGGCGGCGGTCCAGCGGCGCAACGAGGCCATCGCGCTGCTCCAGAAGGAGCGGACCGGGCTGGAGGTGTCGTACACGCTGCCCGTGCTGCCGTCGGGGCTGGCGGAGGACGGCCTGGAGCTGCTGGGGTCGGCCGCCGACGCGGGCGTCGAGGTGGCCACGGTGAATCTCATGACCATGAACTACGGCGAGTCCTTCGACGGCGACATGGGCGACTACGCGATCGAGGCGGCGGGCGCGGCGCACGGCCAGCTGATGGAGGTGTTCGGCCGCACCGAGGCCGAGGCGTGGGGGTCGCTGGCGCTGACCTCGATGATCGGCGTGAACGATGTGCGGGGCGAGACGTTCACGGTCGAGGACGCGGGGCAGGTGCGGGCGTTCGCCGAGGAGCGGGGCCTCGGGTGGGTGTCGATGTGGGCGGCGTACCGGGACCGGCCGTGCGGGGCGGGGCAGACGACGGAGTGCAGCGGGGTGGAGCAGGAGGAGGGGGCGTTCGGGGAGGCGTTCGGCGGCTGAGCGCGCCGCCGAGCGGCCCGCAGGGCACCGGCTCCCACCCGCCGACGGCGGCACGGCCCACCGGAGTGCACCGGCCACCGCCCCGCACCACCACCGGCCGTCACCACCACCGCCCGCCAGCGGCCCTCACCGGTCACCGGCCCTCACCTCCACCAACCGCCACCGACCGTCACCGCCCCCGCGCCCACCGCCCCGGCCGTCACCGCCCCCTCCCGGGGCTCACCGCCGCCGATACACGATCCGCCCCTCCAGCACCGTCGCCACACACACCCGTGCCCCCCGCTCCCCCAGCTCCGCCTCGTCCCGTACGTCGAAGACGGCGAAGCGGGCCGCCGAGCCCGTCTGGCGCTCCGGCTGGAACTCCGCCGGGACGCCGCAGGCGTAGGGGTCGAGGGCGGCCGGTCCGGTGGGCTCGCCGAGGCGCCCCACCACCCCGATCCCGGACCGCCGTACCGCCGTCACCACCGGCGGGCGCTGCGGAGCGCCCGCCACCGCGACCGTGCCGTGGGCCAGCATCCGCTGGATGCCGCGCCGGGCGCTGGCGCCCCAGCGGGCGTCGTCCGGCCGCAGCCGGTCCAGGGCGGGCCCGGTCAGCGGCTCGGTGCCCAGCTCGTCGGCCTCGCGGGGGTCGGGGTGGTAGGCGTGGTCGAGG
Organism: Streptomyces sp. NPDC048290; assembly: GCF_040652095.1. Taxonomy (NCBI): domain Bacteria; kingdom Bacillati; phylum Actinomycetota; class Actinomycetes; order Kitasatosporales; family Streptomycetaceae; genus Streptomyces; species Streptomyces sp. NPDC048290. Next base: position 391,896 of record NZ_JBEZLM010000004.1, on the reverse strand, counting down.
AGTTCGGGGCCGTAGAGGTGGAGCAGGCCCGGGGTCAGCAGTCCGGGCCACTCGCGCACCCGCGCGGCGGGGTACGCGGCGGTCAGCGCGGCCAGGTCGCCCACCTCGGCGATCCACGCGCCACGCACCGCGTACGCCCGGCCCCGGGCGTCGGCGTGGAGGGTCAGCACGGCGCTCAGTTGGAGGCGAGGAGCTTCAGCTCGGGGTGCGCGGTGCCGCCCTCGATCGCGGTGGAGGAGATGTGCGACATCACGCGGGCGTCGACGGGGTCGTCGGCCGGGTCGTCGTGCACGACGAGGTGCTCGTAGGTGGTGGAGCGCTGGGCCGGGGTGCGTCCGGCGCCGCGGATCATCTCGATCATCTCCAGCAGGTTGGAGCGGTGCTTGGCACCGGCCGCGGAGACGACGTTCTCCTCCAGCATGATCGAGCCGAGGTCGTCGGCGCCGTAGTGCAGGGTGAGCTGGCCCGCGTCCTTGCCGGTGGTGAGCCAGGAGCCCTGGATGTGCGCCACGTTGTCGAAGAAGAGCCGGGCCACGGCGATCATCCGCAGGTACTCGAAGATGGTGGCCTGCGTCCGGCCCTTCAGGTGGTTGTTCTGGGGCTGGTACAGATACGGGATGAAGGCGCGGAAGCCGCCGGTCCGGTCCTGTACGTCACGGATCATCCGCAGGTGCTCGATGCGCTCGGCGTTGGTCTCGCCGGTCCCCATCAGCATGGTGGAGGTGGACTCGACGCCCATCCGGTGGGCGGTCTCCATGATCTCCAGCCAGCGCTCACCGCTCTCCTTCAGCGGCGCGATGGCCTTGCGGGGCCGCTCGGGCAGCAGCTCGGCACCGGCTCCGGCGAAGGAGTCCAGACCGGCGGTGTGGATACGCCCGATGGCCTCCTCCACCCCGACCTTGCTGATCCGGGCCATGTGCTCGACCTCGCTGGCCCCCAGGCTGTGGATGACGAGCTGCGGGAACTCCTTCTTGATCGCCGCGAAGTGCTCCTCGTAGTACTCCACGCCGTAGTCCGGGTGGTGGCCGCCCTGGAACATGATCTGGGTGCCGCCCAGTTCGACGGTCTCGGCGCAGCGGCGCAGGATGTCGTCCAGATCCCGCGTCCAGCCCTTGTCCTTGGCCTTCGGCGGGGCGTAGAAGGCGCAGAACTTGCAGGCGGTCACACACACATTGGTGTAGTTGATGTTCCGCTCGATGATGTACGTGGCGATGTGCTCGACCCCGGCGTACCGCCGTCGTCGTACGGCGTCGGCGGCGGCGCCCAGCGCGTGCAGCGGGGCGTCGCGGTACAGGACGAGCGCCTCCTCGGGCGTGATCCGCCCCCCTCCGGCGGCACGGTCCAGCACGGACTGAAGGTCGGCCTTCTCGCTCACCGAAGCGCCCCTTTCGTAGAGATGCGCCGGGGGGCCGGGACCACGCCCCGGGTCCTCCCGAACGGACTGAACCAGCCTACGTCAGGCCCTTGGGACGCCGACGTCAGCCTCGTCGGGTGCCGCTGGGCCCGCCCGCCTCCGGTGTGCGTCAGCCGCCCCCCGCCGCCCCCAGCGCCACCCCCGCGAACACCCCCGCCAGCAGGAACGGGCCGAACGGGATCGTCGTGCGGCGGGTGGCGCGGTGACGGGCGAGGAGGGTGAGGCCGTACAGGGCGCCCGTCGCGAAGGCGGTGAACGTGCCGGTGAGGACCGTCGGCCAGCCGTACCAGCCGAGGCAGGCGCCCGCGGTGAGGGAGAGCTTCACATCGCCGAAGCCGAGTCCCGAGGGGTTGAGGAGGTGGAGGAGGAGGTAGGCGGCGGAGAGGGCGAGGGCGGCGAGGAGGGCGGTGGGCCAGTCGCCTTCGTGGGCGGGGTGCAGGGCGGCGACGCCCAGGAGGGCCGGGACCGCGGCGGCGAGGGGCAGGGTGAGGGCGTCCGGGAGGCGCTGGACGCGGAGGTCGACCACGGTGAGCAGGACGGCGGCCGGGGCGGCGAGCAGCCATACGGCCAGCTCCGGGCGGGGGCCGGTCGCCGCGGCGAGGGCCGCGCAGAGCAGGGCCGTCACGGCGGGGAGCAGGAGCGGGCGGGGCGGGCGGGGGGTCCGGCCCAGCCAGGAGCGCAGCGGGCGGCCGTCGGGGTCGGTGTCCCGCCAGGGTTCCTCCGGGGGGACCGCGAGGCGGTACGCGGCCCGGGGCAGCAGCGCGCCCGCCGTCGCGCCCCAGAGCACGCACGGGGCGAGCAGTGCCATGGTCCCCACGGCTACTCGGCCTTCGTCATCCGGGCCGTCGGTTCGCCGGACTCCACGCTGTCGGAGGAATAGGTGAGGTCGTCGCCGGTCGGGGTGAGGGTCACCATGTGCGGGGCCTCAGAGCAGTGGAAGGAGTTGTCGGCCGCGGCCTTGGCCTCCGCCACGACCTCGGTCTCCGAGGCGCTCTTCAGGGTGAGTTCGTCGACGCAGACACCGCCGAGGACATCGTTCTGGCGCACCTCGCCGAGGCTGCCGCCGATCTCCGCCTGCTTCAGGACCACGCGGAACGTGCCGGCCGGGATGCCCTGGGCCGAACCCTGGCCCTCCCAGGTGCCGAGGAAGCTCTCGGGGACGCCGGAACCGTCGCCGGGCGTGGCGGTCGCCGTGTCCGAGGGAGCCGTGTCCGAGGGTGCCGTTTCCGCGGGCGGGGTCACGGACGTGTCGGAGCCTTGGGCCCTGTCCGTGTCCGTGGAGTCCCGCCCCGGGAGGAGGTCGAAGAGGAAGACCGAGCCGACGGTCACCGCGGCCAGCGCCGTGGCCACCCCGAGCACCACCGTGCAGCTCAGCCGCCGCCCCCGGCCGCCGACGGCGGTAGCGGAGCCCGCGGCGACGGAGACCGAGAACCGCCCGGAGCCGGGGGGCTGCTCGGCGTCCCCCTGCACGGCCGTGGCCATCACCGGCGCCGGACCGAACTCCCCGACCGAACCGACCGAACCGACCGAACCGACCGGACCGACCGGACCGACCGACGGGCTGCTGAACCCCACCGGCCCCGAGGGCACCGCGTCCTGCACCGCCTCCGGCGCTGTGTCCTGCGCCGCCTCCGGAGCCGCGTCCAGATTGAGCAGCCGTACGGCCCCCCGGCTGACCTGTTCCACCAGCGGACCCGGCAGCCAGCCGCCCGCGACCAGGCGGGCCGCCCCGTCGGGAGCCAGCCGGGCGGCGATCTCGGCGGGCGTCGGCCGGGCCGCCGGGTCCTTGGTGAGACAGGCGGCGACCAGGTCCCGCAGCGTCCCGTCCAGCCCGGTCAGCTCGGGCTCCTCGTGCACCACCCGGTAGAGCAGCGCCGCCGAGGAGTCGCCGGGGAAGGGGGGCGCGCCGGTCGCCGCGTACGCCAGGACCGCGCCCAGCGAGAAGACGTCCGCGGCGCCCGTGACGCCCTTGCCGAGGATCTGCTCCGGGGACATGTAGCCGGGCGAGCCGACGGAGACGCCGGTGGCGGTGAGGGAGGCGGTGCCGTCGGTGGCGCGGGCGATGCCGAAGTCGATGAGGAGGGGGCCGTCCAGGGTGAGCAGGACGTTGGAGGGCTTCACGTCCCGGTGGACCAGGCCCAGTTCGTGGACGGCGGTCAGCGCCTCGGCGAGGCCCGCGCCGAGCGTGCGTACGGTGTGCGCGGGCAGGGCGCCGCCGTCGGTGACGGCCGCGGTCAGGGAGGGGCCCGCCGCGTAGGCGGTGGCGACCCAGGGGACCGGGGCTTCGGGGTCGGCGTCCAGGACCGGCGCGGTCCACGCCCCGCCGACCCGCCGCGCGGCCTCCACCTCCCGGCGGAAGCGGGCGCGGAACTCCTCGTCCAGCGCGAAGTGCGGATGGACGATCTTCACGGCGACCGTACGGCCGCCCGCGCTGCGGCCGAGATAGACCCGGCCCATGCCGCCCGCCCCCAGCCGGCCGAGCAGCCGGTAGGGACCCATCGCGGTCGGTTCGTCGGCTCCGAGCGGCTGCATGGCGGCCTCTTCCCCCTGGGTGCCCGTACGGACGTGCCGCCCGGAAGCGTATAAGCACCGGACCCGGCACGGCAGGGAGGTCGCTGAGGAGTTACGGGCGCAGCAGTTCCACCTTCACATCGGCCGGGAAGCCGGTGGTGGGGCCGACGCGGCGGGCGAACTCGGCGAGCGCGGCGAGCTGCGGCGGGCCGAAGTGGAAGTCGAGGGTGGTGAAGTAGCGCTCCAGGACCTGCTCGTCGAACGCCTCCCAGCGGGCGGCCTGCTCGGCGACCTTGCCGACCTCCTGCCGGGACAGCTCCAGGGAGGCGAGGAACGCCTCGTGCACCTGGCGGGTCAGCTCCGGCTCGCGCTCCAGATAGTCGCGGCGGGCGGCCCAGATCGCGAAGACGAACGGCAGCCCGGTCCACTCCTTCCACAGCGAACCCAGGTCGTGGACGTCGAGCCCGAAGCGCGGCCCGTCGTGGAGGTTGGCCCGCAGCGCCGCGTCACCGATCAGTACGGCGGCGTCGGCCTCCTGCATCATCAGGCTGAGGTCGGGCGGGCAGGTGTAGTACTCGGGCCGTACGCCGTAGCGCTCCGCCAGCAGGAGCTGGGCGAGCCGGACCGAGGTGCGGGAGGTGGAGCCGAGGGCGACGCGGGCGCCGTCGAGCCGGTCCAGCGGGACCTGGGAGACGATCACGCAGGACATCACGGGGCCGTCGCAGCCGACCGCGATGTCCGGGAAGGCCACCAGGTCGTCGGCGTTCTTGAGGTACTCGACGACGGTGACGGGGCCGATGTCGAGGTCCCCGCGGACCAGCCGCTCGCTGAGCTTCTCCGGCGTGTCCTTGGTCAGCTCGAAGTCCAGGAGGGTGCCGGTTCTCGCGAGCCCCCAGTACAGGGGCAGGCAGTTCAGGAACTGGATGTGGCCGACGCGCGGCCGGGTGCGAGAATTGTCCACATCGGGAGGCTAGACCCTGGGTGGCCGCCCGGCGGGAGCGGGGCGCGCTCGGGCCGGGTGGGGCCGTTCAAACACCCGGGTGGCGTGATCTTGACCTCTATTGCATTCCCGGGCCCGCGTGCTAGGCTCGCCGCAAGTTGCAGTTTGGTTTCCCTTGCAGTACAGAGCCTGCGGAGCATGTGACCGCGGGCTCTCGTCGTTCTTGGACTTATGGCAGTTGTGCAGAAACACATCTTCACACTTGCTGGTTCTGGAGCAGGGCAACCCTTTGGGCCCAAGGAGGGCTTATGGCTACCGGAACCGTGAAGTGGTTCAACGCCGAAAAGGGCTTTGGATTCATCGCCCAGGAAGGCGGCGGCCCCGACGTCTTCGTCCACTACTCCGCGATCAACGCGAGCGGCTTCCGCTCCCTCGAGGAGAACCAGCAGGTGTCCTTCGACGTCACTCAGGGTCCCAAGGGCCCGCAGGCGGAGAACGTCACCCCGGTCTGACCGGTCTGATTCTCTCGGATCTGATCCAGGATCGAATAGCAGTACCCAAGGAGCCCCATGCCGCAAGGCGACGGGGCTCCTGCCCTTTTCCCGGCCATCGCCGTCCCGGGTCGCGGCCCTCTCCCCCGACGTGAATTCTTCGCGAATTCCACCCGGGCAGCCGCTCAAACGTGCTGCATGAGCAGGACGAACTTCGTGCCCGGCTCCAGCGCCCGGTACGAATGGGCGACATCGCCCCGATACGTCATGTAGTCCCCGGCGCCGAGTTCTTCCTCCGCGCCGCGCGGGCCCGCTTTCACCCGGCCGGCCGCCACCACGAGATGTTCCACGGTCCCCGGAATATGGGGCTCCGATTCATGCGCGGCGCCGGGTTCCATCTGGACGTCGTAGAGATCGCGCCGGGCGCCGGGCGGGCTCGCGGAGAGCAGCGCGGCGGAGTAGCCGGTCTGTCCGGAGCGGGTCGCGGGGCCCTGTCCGGCGCGGATCACCCGGACGGCCGGAACGGGCGGTTCGACCAGCGCGCTGAACGGGACGCCGAGGGCGACGGCCAGCGCCCAGATGGTCTCCATGCTGGGGTTGCCGGAGGCCGACTCCAGCTGACTGAGCGTGGACTTGGCGATTCCGGCGCGTTTGGCCAGCTCGGAGAGGGACAGCCCGAGGCGGGTGCGCTCCCGGCGCAGGGCGGCGGCGAGCCAGTCGAGAGGGAGGCGGGGCGGGGGTGCGCTGTCCATGAATGAGACTCCGTTCGCCACATCGGTCCACATGTTCGCCTTGACGAACATGAACGATTCTGTTCATTCTAGAGAACATGCGTTCGCTGCTCCGAACACCCAGGGATCTGGTCCGGGATGCCTCGCTGGTCTGGCTGGCCAGCGGGGTCGTCGGCGTGTCCTTCGGGGCGATCTCGGTGGCGGGCGGACTGCCGCTGTGGGTGCCGGTGGTGCTGTCGCTGCTGGTGTACGCGGGATCGGCGCAGCTCAGCGCGGTCGGGGTGCTGCTGGCGGGCGGGGGCCCGCTGGCGGCGGCGGCCACCGGTCTGCTGCTGAACACCCGCACGGTCGCCTTCGGGCTGGCCGTCGCGGACGTGCTGGGCCGGGGCCGGGTGGCGCGGCTGCTCGGGGCGCATCTGGTGACCGACGAGACGGTCGCCTTCGCGCTGGCCCAGGAGGACCCGGCGCGGCGGCGCGCCGCGTTCTGGATCTCCGGGGTGGGGCTGTTCGCGGTGTGGAACCTCGGGGTCCTGGCCGGGGCGCTGGCGGGCGGCGCGCTGGGCGACACGGCCCGCTACGGCCTCGACGCGGCCTTCCCCGCCGTTCTGGTGGCGCTGGTGCTGCCGACCCTGCGCAAGGACCCGGCGGTGCGGCGGGCCGCGCTGCTCGGGGCGGCGGTGGCGCTGGCGGTGACACCGCTGGTCCCGGCGGGGCTGCCGGTGCTGCTGGCCCTGGCGGGCCTGGCGCTGTACGGACGGCACGGGAAGACGGTGACGGCGTGAACGCGACGGTGGCGATGATCCTGGCGCTGGCGGTGGGTACGTACGCCTTCCGGCTGGTGGGCCCGGTGCTGCACGGCCGGGTGACGGTGCCGGACCGGGTACGGGAGCTGATGGCGGCCGGGGCGGTGGTGCTGCTGGTGGCCCTGCTGACGACGGGCGCGCTGACGGAGGGCGGGGGGTTCGCCGGGTGGGCGCGGCCGACGGGCGTGCTTGTCGGCGGTGTACTGGCGTGGCGCGGGGCGCCGTTCGTGGTGGTGGTGCTGGGGGCGGCGGGGGCGACGGCGCTGCTGCGGCTGGCGGGGGTGGGCTGAGGGCCGTTGTCAGTGCCGGGCGCTACGTTCGACACCATGACCGACGTGCACCGCGAGTCCGAGGCTGAGTCCGAGTCACTGACCCGGGTCTTCTACGACGCCGTGGCCGAGGAGTACACGGAGATGGCCCGGCCCGACCTGCCGGGCAAGCCGCTGGAGCGGGCGCTGCTCGGCGCGTTCGCCGAACTCGTGCGCGGTCAGGGCGAGGTGGCGGACCTGGGCTGCGGGCCGGGGCTGGTGACGGGGTATCTCAGCGGGCTGGGGCTGCCGATGCGGGGGCTGGACCTGTCGGAGTCGATGCTGACGGTGGCCCGGCGGGAGAACCCCGGCCTGCGGTTCGAGCGGGGCTCGATGCTGTCGACGGGGATGGCGGACGGGTCGCTCGCCGGGATCGTGTCGTACTACTCCTCGATCCATACGCCGATGGACCGGCTCCCGGCGCTGTTCGGCGAGTTCCGGCGGATTCTGCGGCCGGGCGGGCATCTCTTCCTCGCCTTCCAGGTCGGCGACCGTCACCGCACCCTGGACCGCCCCTTCGGCCACCCCGTCACCCTCGACTTCCGGCGCCGCCGCCCGGAGCGGATGGCGGCGCTGCTGGAAGAGGCGGGGTTCGTGGGGTGTTCGCGGACGGTCCGGGAGGCGGCACCGGACAGCGACGAGACGACCCCGCACGCGTTCCTCACCGCGCGCCGGGTTCCTTGAGGGAGACCTCGGCCCAGACGGTCTTGCCGACCTGCCGGTCCATGACGCCCCACGCGAGGCTCAGGACCGTGACGATGATCAGGCCGCGCCCGTTCTCGGCGTCCGGGTCGAGGACGTAGCGGAGCTTGCGTTCGCCCCGGGCGTCGCTGACCTCGATCCGGAGGATGTCCTCGGTGGGCAGCAGGAGCCGCAGATGGCATCCTCGGCCCCGAACATGACCGTGAGTGACGGCGTTGGCGGCGAGTTCGGCGACGATCTGCCGGGCGTTCTGGTTGCCCCGACTCCCGCGGGGATGGCCCCAGGCAGCGACCTGACGTTCCGTGATGTCTCGGGCGATGCTTGCGCCGAGCGGGGTGGAGCTGAAGTGCCGGGAAAGTTGGGGGGTGGAGATTTCGGGGTTCATGTGACTGAGCGTGGTCGGTCCTACCTACTCTGAACAGGAGAGGCGGGACGACAGGAAGTTCTGTCGGCTGTCACCACAACGGCGTGAGGACGGTGGGCACATGACCGAGGACAACGATCTGCCCATGGAGGCGGCGGAGTCAACGGCGCTTTTCGGCGCGGTGGGCAAACTGCTCCGGTTGCTCCGTGAGCGAGAGGGGTTAACCCAGAAGGCGTTCGGCGAGCTGGTCGGCTACGGCCCGGACGCGATCGGCGCGATGGAGCGCGGGGTGCGGGTGCCGCGACCGGAGATGCTGGAGAAGGCGGACGAGATCCTGGGCGCGAACGGGATGCTGCTGGAGATGGTGCCGGATGTGAGGCTCGCCATCCAGCAGGCGCAGTTGCGGCATCCGGAGTGGTATCGGAGTTACGCCGCGTTGGAGGCGGAGGCAGTTGAGCTGCACCACTACAGCAATCAGGTGGTGCAAGGGCTGCTCCAGACGGAGGACTATGCACGGGCCGTGTTCACCCAGCGTCGTCCGCTCTACAGCGAGGAGATCATCGAGAAACGCATTACAGACCGGCTCTCCCGCCAGCAGGTGTTCGAGAGCTGGCCCCCGCCGTTCGTCAGTTATGTCCTGGAAGAGGCCATTCTCGACCGGCCGATCGGCGGACGGGCTGTCCTTGCCGGGCAGTTGCGGCGACTCTTGAGTGTCGGCGCCATGCGGAACGTCGAGATTCAGGTGATGCCCTCGCTCGTCGAGGAACACCCCAACCTGGACAGCGCGTTCAACCTGCTGACGCCAAGGGAACACGGGCAAGCGGCATACACCGAGGCACAGGGCTTCCCGCAGTTGATCACTGACCGAAAAGAGGTCCGGAAGATCGCCGACCGCTATGGGATCATGCGGGCGCTAGCTCTGACCCCTCGCGAGTCAAGGGCACTGATCGAGAAAAAGTTGGAGGAGCTGTGAGCACCGAAGGACAGACCTGGTTCAAGTCCAGCTACAGCAGCGGCGAAGGCGGCGACTGCCTCGAAGCGTCGTTCACTTGGCACAAGTCGAGCTACAGCGGCGGCGAAGGCGGCGAGTGCGTAGAGGTCGCCGCCTGCCCCCGCACCATCCACATCCGCGACTCCAAGAACCCCACGGGCCCGCAGCTAGCGCTGACCACAGACGCCTGGGCCCACTTCCTCACGCTCACCGCAAGGCATCACGACCACTGACCACAGAGCAGCCGGAGGAGCCATGAGCACCGAAGGACGGACCTGGTTCAAGTCGAGTTACAGCGGCGGTGAAGGCGGCGATTGCCTCGAAGCCGCTTTCACCTGGCGCAAGTCGAGCTACAGCGATGGCTCGGGGGGCGAATGCGTAGAGATCGCCTATCCCTGGCACAAGTCCAGCTACAGCGAGGGCTCCGGTGGGGATTGCGTAGAGATCGCCTCCTGCCCCCACACCGTCCACATCCGCGACTCCAAGAACCCCACCGGCCCCCAACTCGCTCTCACCGCCACCGCTTGGGACCACTTCCTCAGGCTCTCCGCACAGGAGCGGGAGGAGGCATGAGGGCCGAGGAGCGGGCCTGGTTCAAGTCCAGCTACAGCAGCGGCGAAGGCGGCGACTGCCTTGAAGCCGCCTTCACCTGGCACAAATCCAGCTACAGCGACGGTGAGGGCGGAGACTGCCTGGAGTTCGCCCCCTCCTGGCGCAAGTCGACGCACAGCGACGGTGAAGGTGGCGAATGCCTAGAGGTCGCCACCTGCCCACATGCCGTCCACATCCGCGACTCCAAGATCCCCGCTGGCCCCCAACTCGCCCTCTCTGCCGCCGCCTGGCACGAGTTCCTGGCAACAGCGGCAGAGAACCCGGAGGAGCCATGAGCACGGACGGACGAACCTGGTTCAAGTCCAGCTACAGCAGCGGCGCAGGCGGAGACTGCCTCGAAGCCGCCTTCACCTGGCACAAGTCGTCCTACAGCAGCGGCGAAGGTGGCGAGTGCCTCGAAGTCGGCTACTCCTGGCGTAAGTCCAGCCACAGCAGCGGCGCCGGAGGCGAGTGCGTAGAGATCGCCACCTGCCCCCACACCATCCACATCCGCGACTCCAAGAACCCCACCGGCCCCCAACTCGCCCTCACCGCCACCGCCTGGCAGAACTTCCTGGTGCTAGCGGAGCGCTAACGCGCCACCGTTTCCGCGAACGCTCTTGCCAACGGGGACAGCGACGACCAGCGGCGGACCGCCCAGCCGACCGTCAAGGGGCGGAGTTCTGGGAGGGGGACCAGGCGTAGGGCGCCCGTGGGTGGGGTGGGCGTGCCGTTGAGGTGGAGTCTGGGCAGGGCGGGGACCACCGCTCTGCCCAGGCCCAGCTCCGCCAGCAGCAACGCCGTGTCCCAGTCCGTCACGCTCGTGTCGAACGAGAACCGCACCCCCAGCTCCGCGCAGCACGCGTCCAGGTGCGCGGCCGATGTCGAGTTCGGGGGGAGCCGGATCAGGCGCAGGTCGGCCAGGTCCCGGACGCGGGCGTGCGGGCGGTCGGCCATCGGGTCGTCGGCGCAGACCGCCAGGACCCACGGCAGATCCACCACCGCCCGCTGCTCGATGCCCCGCACTGGTGGGCCCAGCGTCACCCACGCGAGGTCCAGCTCGCTGTCGGTCAGCGCGTCGAAACACGCCCGGCTCGACGGCTCCGTACGGAATTCGAGGCTCGCCTCCGGATAGCGCTGGCGGAAACTCACCATCGCGTCCGCCATGAAGTGCCGCACGGTCGTCGCGCCGGTCGCCACCCGTACCGAACCCGTCTCTCCGTCGGCGAGTTCGCGGAGGTTGCGCAGGGCCAGGTCCAGGCCCGCCAGTCCCTCCGAGGCCGCCGCCTCCAGGATCTGGCCCGCGCGGGTGGGCGCGACCCCGCGCGGCTGGCGTTCCAGAAGGCTGACGCCCGTCTCCCGTTCCAGCCGTTTCACATGCTGGCTCACCGCCGACTGGGTCACCCCGAACTGCCGGGCCACCGCGCTCAGGCTGCCCGCACGGCACACGGCGACGAACACCCGGAGGTCTTCAAGAGTCATAACTCCCAAGCTAGCACTGGGGTGTTGCGAGAAATTTTTAGGATTGACTAAGCGGGAAGTGGCGTAAGACGATCGATCAACGGGGGCCGGGCCGACCGTTCCCTATGAGCCGCGCCGGAAAGGGGACGCCCGTGCCCTCCGTACAGCCGCGCAAAGGGACGGCGACCGCGCCGCCGTCCTCCCACACCCGTGCCATGACGCTGCTGCGCCATCTCGGTGCGGAATCGATTCCGCATCCCGGCGGGAGCCTGCTCGGTCATGTCGACCGGGTGCATCTGAGGCTGGCGCGCTGGCAGGCCCGCCCGGCGCTGCAACTCGCCGGGCTCTGCCACGCGCTGTACGGGACGGACGGGTTCAACAAGGCGCTGCTGCCGCTGGACCGGCGGGGCGCCATCGCCGCGGCGATCGGGGCGGAGGCGGAGGCGCTGGTCTATCTCTACGCGAGCTGCGACCGGGCGGCGACCTACCCGGGGCTGCCGGAGGGGCCGTTCCACGACCGGTTCACGGGCGCGGTGCGGGTGCCGCACGCCGGGCGGCTGCGGGACTTCGCCGAGCTGACGGCCGCGAACGAACTGGATGTCGCGACCCACGACGAGGACTTCCGGGCACGGTACGGGCGGGAGCTGTTCGCGCTGTTCAGCCGGATGCGTCCGCTGCTGGGGGACCCGGCGTGGGCGGACTGCCGGGCGGTGCTGCGGGGGTAGGGGATTCGGGGGTCTCGCTCGGCTGCCGGGGCGCGTTCTCGCGGAACAGGGCGAGGTTGTGGCGGGCGCGGCGGGTGTCCGGGTGGTCGGCGCCGAGAATCCGCTCGTACTCCGACAGCACACGCTCGTTGAGGGCGAGAGCGTCCTCGAACCGGCCGACATCGCCGTAGGACACCGCGAGGTTGCTGCGGGCGTCGAGAGTGCGCGGGTGATCGGCGCCCATGATCCGCTCCACATCGGCCAGCACCCGCTCGCTCAGGGCCAGCGACTCCTCGAACCGTCGCACGGCCGTGTAGAGGACGGCCAGATTGTTGCGGGCGTCCAGCGTGCGCGGATGATCGGCGCCCAGGGTCCGTTCGTACTGGGTCAGCACCGGCTCGACCAGGGCGAGCGCGTCATCGACCCGCCCCACGTCGCTGTAGGAGACGGCGAGATTGTGGCGGGCGACGAGCGTTTCGAGGTGGTCCGGGCCCAGGATTCGTTCCCGGTCGGCGAGCACCCGTCCGCGCAGCTCCAGAGCCTCTTCGACCCGCCCGGCCGCGCGGTAGTGGACGGCCAGGCTGGAACGGGCGTTCAGGGTGCGCGGACTGTCGGGTGCCAGGACCCGCTCGAACGCGGTCAGCACACGCTCATTGAGGGCGAGAGCGTCCTCGACCCGCCCCACATCGCCGTAGGACACCGCGAGGTTATGGCTGACGGTGAGGGTGTGGGGGTGGTCGGGGCCGTGGATGCCGCTGCTGACCTGGACGTTCGCCTCGTCGTTCTCCACCGCCTGGTGATAGAGGCCCGTCGCGGTGAGGCTGCTGCTGACCTCGTAGACACAGGCGTGGGGCTCCGGCAGCCACAGTGCCGGGCGGGTCGTCCGTTCGAGGTGGATCGCGTTGGCCCGCAGCAGGGCGGCCAGCGCGCTTTCCTTGTGTTCCTGGCGGGGCCACAGCCCCATGATCGCGTCGGCCGCGGTGCGCGCGAGGGCGGGCACCGCGTCCGGCGCCACGGACTCCCGGGCGGCCCGCGCGGTCAGGGCGTGCATCCGTACCGACGCCCCGGCCGTGTCCTGGGCTATCAGGGCATAGGTCCGCAGCCGCTCGAGGACGTCGAGCACCTCCGCCCGGGTGACCGCCGGGAGCTGCTTGCGCAGCCAGCGGCGGCGCGGCGGGCGGGCGGTGGTCAGGTAGGCCAGGGCTCCCGGGGTGGTCCACGCGTCGGCGGGATGGCCGAGCGGGTCCATCAGGGAGGCCAGTTGGAGCAGTGGGCGGGCCAGGCCGCTGCGGTCGGCCTCCTCGATCGCCTCCAGGGAGAGCAGCAGGGAGACGGTGACCGGGCGGCCGTAGCCCTCGGTGTCCGCACTCGGCGGCAGCAGGTCGCCGAGGCGGTTCCCGGTGTCGTCCAGAAGGGCCAGGTAGTCCGCCATCGTGGTGCGCTTGTTGATCAGGTAGGCCGCCGCGTGTCCGAGGGCCAGCGGCAGATGGCCGAGCGCCCCCGCCAGCTCCACCGCCCGGCCGGGGTCGTGCAGCGGGGCATGGCCCGCGTCCGCCAGGCGGCGGTGGAAGTACGCCCGTGCCTCCGCCTCCGAGTACAGGCCCAGCCTGATCAACGCGCGGCCCGCCCCGCTGAGTTCCGCGTCGTCCCGCCTGCTCGTCGCCACCGTCCAGCCGCGTCCGCTGCCGCCGTCCGGCCACCACTCCCGTACGTCCGCCGGGTCGTCGATGTCGTCCAGCACCACCAGCCAGCGCCGCTCCGTCGCCGCCAGCCAGCGCAGCAGCAGCCGGGCCGCCGTGTCGTCGTCGTCCGGGGACAGGCCCGGGAGCCGCAGCCGTCCCGCCGCCTCCGCGTACGCGCTGATCACCTGGTCCGTGCTGGTGGCCCGGACCCACACCAGCACATCGAGTCCGGTGCCCTCCGCCCGCTCCTGGTCCCGGGCCTCACGGGCCAGCGAGGCCGCCAACTGGCTCTTGCCCACCCCGCCGGGACCGGACAGCACCACGTCCCCGCCCCTGCCGCGCGCGGCCTCGATCTTCTTGCGGACCGCCGTCCGCGGCTGGAACGCCGCCGCCCGCCGGGGCACGTCCCCCACCCACACCGGCCACTGGACCGAAGGACCCGCCTCCGGTGCCGGATGCACATGGAGGTCCCCGGCCACCTGTGTCACGTCCCGGCCCGCCCGCGCCCCCTGGCGCGCCCGCCGCTCCCCCGAGCCTTCCATCGCCTCAGCCCCGATCCCCGCCGACCTGGTCGATGTCCCCCGGGCCGTCGGAGCGGGCCCGCTGCCGTACGTCCGCCGAGCCGCCCGAACCGGGGCCGGGGACCCCGGCGTTCCCGCCCGTCTGCCGGATACCGCCCCGGCCGCGCGCCGACTGCCGTACCCGCCTCGTTCCGCCGCCCTGGGCCGCCCACCAGCCGAGCGCGGCCAGCGTGCCCGCCGCGACCAGTCCGGCCACCGGGCCGATCACGTCCCAGGGGTCGCTCCCCCCGTCCACCAGCACCGCCCACGGCACCGCCACCACCGCGAACGCCGCCGCCGAGCCCACCACCGCCACCAGCCACCGCACCGCAGCCGTCATCCTCGCCCCCTCCCAGCAACTCCCATGCTGGCACGGCGACTTCACTCCCCGCCGTACATCTCCTCCACCACCGCCTTGAAGTCCCGCAGGATCTGCTCCCGGCGGAGTTTCATCGTGGGGGTGAGATGGCCCGCGTGCTCGGAGAAGTCGACCGGCAGGACGGTGAAGCGGCGGATCGACTCGGGGCGGGAGACCAGCCGGTTGGCCTCGTCGACCGCGCGCTGGAGGACCGCGAGGAGTTCCTCGTCGTCGACCAGGAGTTCCGGGGGGACCGGGTGCTTGCCGTTCATCTGGCGCCAGTGCGTGAGGCCGTCGGCGTCGAGGGTGAGCAGGGCGGTGATGTACGGGCGGCGGTCGCCCAGGACCAGGCACTGGGAGATGAGGGGATGGGTGCGCAGGTAGTGCTCCAGCGGGGCGGGGGCCATGTTCTTGCCGCCCGTCGTGATCAGGATCTCCTTCTTCCGGCCGGTGATGGTCAGATAGCCGTCGTCGTCCAGCCGTCCGAGGTCGCCGGTCGGGAACCAGCCGTCCGGTGAGGCCGGGACCACCCCGCCGGCCGCCGGGTCCCAGTAGCCCCGGAACACCGGGCCGCCGGACAGCAGGATCTCCCCGTCGTCGGCGATCCGGACCCGGACCCCGGGCAGCGGCCAGCCGACCGTGCCCATCCGGGGCCGCAGCGGCGGGGTGCAGGTCGCCGCGCCGGTGGACTCGGTGAGGCCGTAGCCCTCGTAGATCTCCAGGCCGGTGCCCGCGTAGAACGCGGAGATGTCCCGGCCGAGCGGGGAGCCGCCGCAGATCAGCTGGCGGACCCGGCCGCCCAGCGCGGTCCGGATCTTGCGGTAGACCAGCGGGTCGTACACCGCGCGGGCCGCCCTCAGACCGCGCCCGGGGCCGTCCCCGGTGCCGTGCTGGGCGGCCTCCAGGGCTTCGCCGTACCGTCGGGCGACCCGCGCCGCCCGGTCGAACGAGCCGGCCTTGCCCCGGCGTTCGGCGGTGGCACGGGCACTGTGGAAGACCTTCTCCAGCATGTACGGGATGGCCAGCAGGAAGGTCGGGCGGAACGCGGCCAGGTCGGCGAGGAGATCCTCGGACTTCAGGCTCGGCGCGTGGCCGAGGCGGACCCGGGCGCGGACGCACGCCACCGCCACCATCCGCCCGAACACATGCGAGAGGGGGAGGAAGAGCAGCGTCGCCGGTTCGTCGTCGGTGCGGGACTTGAAGACCGGGTAGAGGAGTTCGATCGCGTTGTCGACCTCGGAGAGGAAGTTGCCGTGGGTCAGGGCGCAGCCCTTGGGGCGGCCGGTGGTGCCGGAGGTGTAGACGATGGTGGCGAGCGTGTCGGGGCCGAGCACCCCGCGCCGCACCCCGACCTCCGAGTCCGCCAGCGCCCGCCCGACCTCCGCGAGCCGGTCCACATGTCCCTTGCCGATGGTCCACAGATGCCGCAGATCCGGCAGCAGCCCCAGCTCCGGGCCGAGCGCGGCGGCCTGTTCGGCGGTCTCGGTGAGCAGCGCGACCGCGCCCGAGTCCTGGAGTATCCAGCGGGTCTGGAAGACCGAGGAGGTCGGATAGACCGGCACGGTCACCAGCCCGGCCGCCCACGCGGCGAAGTCCAGCAGCGTCCATTCGTACGACGTCCGGGACATGAACGCGATCCGGTCCCCCGGGTTCAGCCCCTCCGCGATCAGGCCCTTGGCCACCTCCCGGACCTGCGCGGCGAACTCCGCCGCCGTCACATCCGTCCAGCTCCCGTCCTCCGTACGGCGGCTGAGGACCCGGTGCTCCGGCGCGGCGGACGCGTTCTCGAACGGCAGATCGGCCAGCGAGCCGTGCGAGACCGCCGGCATCAGCGGCGGGACGGCGGCCTCCCGCACCTCCCCGTCCAGCCACCGCACCTCCGGCGCCACCAGCACCGGACCGCCGTCGGGGTCGTACTCCAGGGACGCGGCGGCGGGGTCGGGGGGCAGCGGGGAGGCGGACGACGACGAGTACGAGATGGTCATGGCAGCTCCTGGGGCCTACAGCAGCCGTGCACTGCTCTGCGGCATCTGGTACGCGCTGGGCGTACGGAGGCGTTCACCGGCGGAGCCGCGAGTCGGCCGCCGCGCCGGTCGAGTCGTGATCGTACGGCGGGGTCATGGGGAGTACGTGCGGTTTCGGGGACTTTACGGCGGAGGTCTGCGCATATCTTGTTACCCGAAGTAACATTACCCATAAGTAAGTACCCGCAAGTAAGTACCGGAAGCGCCGGGGAGTCGTCAATGCTGTTGCCCATGTCCCGCCGGGCCGGAGCGGATGCCGGTTTCCCCCGGAATCCGATCGTCCGGCCCGTCCCGCCGATCGACCCGGCGCGGCTCGCCCGCTACGAACGGCTCTGCGGCTTCCCGGCGACCGGGACCCTGCCGCTCCCCTACCCCCAGGTCCTCGCCTTCCGGGCGACTCTCCGGCTGATGAGCCGCCGGGACTTCCCCCTGCCGGTCGCGGGACTGGTCCACACCTGGATCGAACTGACCCGGCACGAAAGCCTTCCGGCGGCCGGGACGTACGAACTCTCCGTACGGATCGCCGCGCTGACACCGCACCGGCGGGGGACGGAGGCGACGGTGGTGACCGAACTCCGGGACGGGCGGGGGGCGGTGGTGTGGGAGTCGAGGAGCGGCTATCTGGCCCGACACCGGAGGGGGGCGCCGGGTCCGGCGGAACGGGGGGCTGGGAGGCGGGGGGTGGGCCGGGTGAGGCGGGGGCTCCGGGCGCGGTAGGTGGCTCAGGCTCGGCGGGGGCTCCAGGCGCGGGGGGCCTGGCGGGCGGGCCGGGAACGCCGGGCGCGGTGGGCACGGCGGGCGGTCCAGACACGGCGGGCGGCACGGGCGCGGCACGGGCTCCGGAGGCGGCGGGGACTCCGGGCGCGGCGGATGCTCAGGGGGGCGCGGCGGGCGGTTTGGGAACGCCGGGCGCGGGGGGCGCTCCAGGGGGCGCGGCGGGCGGTTCGGGAATGCCGGGTGCGGGGGGCGCTTCGGGCACGGCGGGCGGGCTGAGCGCGGCGCGGGCTCCGGAGGCTGCGGGTGGGCCGGGCGCGGCGGGGGCTCCTGGGGTGTCGGACGCGTCGGGCGTCGTGGGTGAGCCGGTGGGTGGCGTAGACGCGGGGTCTCTCCCCGTCCGCGCCATGTGGTCGCTCCCCGCCGACCTCGGCCGTCGCTACGGCTCCGTCTCCGGTGATCGCAACCCCATCCACCTCCACCCGCTCACCGCCCGCCTGTTCGGCTTCCCGCGCCCCATCGCGCACGGAATGTGGACGGTCGCCCGCGCGCTCGCCGCCCACGGCGCCCCGGACGCCGTACAGGTCCGGGCGGACTTCCGCCGACCCGTCGCCCTGCCGGGCGTGGTGCGGTACGGGGCCCGGGGCGGGCGGTTCGAGGTGCGGGGCGAGGACGGGGTCGTACGGGTGACGGGGAGCGTCCGGCCGATCGGACCGGGGTGAGGGAGCGGGGCTCAGGGCGCCGGGGCCACCCAGCGTCTGCCCTCCAGCAGATCGCCGAGGCCGGTCCAGGCGAAGTTCATCAACGAGGCGGCGGCCTGCCGGGCGGTGACACCGGGGGTGGTATTGGCCCAGGCCGCGAGGGACTCGGCGGCGCCCACCAGGGCCTCGGCCAGCCCGGCGAGTTCGGGCTCGGACTGGGGCTCGCCCTGTCCCGCCTCGCGCATGGCCGCGGCGATCAGCTCGGCGACCAACGCCACGATCTCCGCGCGCATCGCGTCGGCCACGGCCGCGAACCGGTCCCCATGGGTCCGCGCCCGCAGATGCAGCACCGCCCAGCCGTCGGGGTGCTCGGCGGTGTGGGTGAAGAACGCCAGGAGCCCTTCCCACAGCCGCCGGTCGGCGGGCAGATCGGCGCGGGCCCCGGCGCGCACGGCGTCGGTGAGGGCCTGGGCCTCACGGCGGATGCAGGCGGTGAACAGATCGTCCTTGGAGTTCAGATACAGATACACCAACGGCTTGGAGACCCCCGCGAGTTCCGCGATGTCGTCCATGGAGGCCGCCATGTATCCCCGCCGGCCGAAGATCCGTACGGCGGCGTCCAGCATCTGCTGCTCACGGACCGCGCGCGGCATCCGTTTGCTCTTCACAGCACCCATACGCAGTAGCGTACGGTCCGTTCGACGCGCCGATGACCAGGGGCGGGGCTGCGGAACCTCCGCTACCGCCGCCGCCCGCCGATGCCGTACGACGGCCAGGGGCCGTCCGCGCGGTGTGCGCGCGGACGGCCCCTGGGGAACGGCGGGAACGGCGGGAGCGGGTCAGGCGACGGCCGGGACCGGGGTCTTGTCCGCCACCGGCTCGTCGACCGGCGAACCGCCCGCCTTGTCGTAGGCGTCACGGTCGAGGATGCCCTCGCGGGCCGAGACCAGGACCGGGACCAGCGCCTGACCGGCCACGTTGGTGGCGGTGCGCATCATGTCGAGGATCGGGTCGATGGCGAGCAGCAGACCGACGCCCTCCATGGGCAGGCCCAGCGTGGACAGGGTCAGCGTCAGCATCACCGTGGCACCGGTCAGTCCGGCCGTGGCGGCGGAGCCGACGACGGAGACGAACGCGATCAGCAGGTAGTCGCCGATGCCGAGCTGGATGTCGAAGATCTGGGCGACGAAGATCGCGGCGATGGCCGGGTAGATCGCGGCGCAGCCGTCCATCTTGGTCGTGGCGCCGAACGGCACCGCGAACGACGCGTACTCCTTCGGCACCCCGAGCCGCTCGGTGACCCGCTGGGTGACCGGCATGGTGCCGACCGAGGAGCGGGAGACGAAGGCGAGCTGGATCGCGGGCCAGGCGCCCTTGAAGAACTGGAGCGGGTTGGCCTTGGCGACCGTGGCGAGCAGCACCGGGTAGACGATGAACAGGACGATCGCGCAGCCGACGTAGATGTCGGCGGTGAAGGTGGCGTACTTGCCGAGCAGGTCCCAGCCGTAGGTGGCGATCGCGTTGCCGATCAGACCGACCGTGCCGAGCGGGGCGAGCCGGATGACCCACCACAGGGCCTTCTGGAGCAGTTCGAGGATCGACTCGCTGAGGCTGAGGATCGGCTGCGCCTTCTCGCCGAGCTGAAGGGCGGCGATACCGGCGACGGCGGCCATGAAGACGATCTGGAGGACGTTCAGCTCGGTGAACGGGGTGATGACGTCCGTCGGGATGATGCCGGTCAGGAAGTCCAGCCAGGAGCCGGTGTTCTCAGGTGCGGCGCCGTCGGCCGGGGTGAGGCCGGTGCCCGCGCCGGGGTTGGTGACCAGGCCGATGGTGATGCCGATGGCGACCGCGATCAGCGAGGTGATCATGAACCAGAGCAGGGTGCGGGAGGCCAGCCGGGCGGCGTTGTTGACCTTCCGCAGATTGGTGATGGACACCAGGATCGCGAAGAAGACGAGCGGGGCGACGGCCAGCTTCAGCAGGCCGATGAAGATGTCGCCGATCCTCTCCAGGGTCGTGACCAGCCAGGAGACATCGGCGGACCTGGCGATCCAGCCGAGCGCGACGCCCAGCACGAGACCGATGATGATCTGGGCCCAGAAGGGCACTCTGAGGGCCGACTTGAGAGAGGGCGTGTTCTCGGACACGGGCATGGCTCCGGGGGGATGCGGGGACGCGGGGGACGCGCAGAAGGGGACGGGAAGTGCTGCCGTGGAAACGGGCGTGGGACCTGGCGCTGAACTGGCGGGGCCCGTGGCGGACGGGCCGGGAGAACGTTGTCAGCGGCGACAGCTGGCGGAGGCGCACCGGCAGAGGTCCACATGCAGGCGCTCGACGAGCGGGACGCTCGGAGGCATGACGGACTCGGCTGCGGACTTCATGTCTAGACCGTAACACCAAGGCTTTGAGATCCTCAAAGCCTTTCTTTGAGAGGTACAACACGCCGCATACCCACGCAAAGCAAAGCACCCCGGGCGAACCGGGGTGCTGAGAGGTATGCGAGGGGGGCTGCGGCTACGAGGTCTGCGCCTGCCCCTGTCCCTGTCCCTGGGACTGGGCCTGGGCGCGGGACCTGGCCTGGCCCTTCTGCTTGCCCGGCCCGGGCTCCTGGGCGTCCGTCCGCGCGGCGGCGCGGGCCGCGTCGTCGGCGACGTCCTCCTGGGTGCGGTTGGCCTCCAGGTTGGCCTTCATCCGGTCGACCCGGCCGACGATCCCGATCGAGGCGCGGTCCCGCTCCTTGCGCAGCGCCACGAAACTGATGGGAGCGGAGATCACCAGCGCGAGCAGCACGATCCACATGCCGTTGGACTCGCCGAGTCCGCGCGGGGCGATGCCGGAGTAGACGAGACCCCAGACGGCCAGGAGACAGGCCACGAAGATTCCGAGGCGCATCAGCGTGTAGCGGAGCATCTCACACCACTTCTTCCGTTCCTGTTCCGTTCCTGGGGGACACCGTCCAGTGAAGCACGCCTCCCGGCCCGGCCCGGGAGGGGGGTGCGAGGGGACCTCCTAGGGACCCGGTTCAGCCGAGCGGCAGCAGCATGATGACGTCGTCGCGGTCGTCGCCGGGCGCGACCCGGATCGCGCCGGGTATGCGGCCGACCTCCTGGTAGCCGCAGGAGCCGTAGAACCGCTCCAGGCCGAGGCCGCCGCGGCAGCCGAGCCGGATGGCCTCGACGCCCTCGAACCCGGGCGCGGTACGGGCCGCGTGGGCGGCCTCGGCGAGCAGGGCGCGGCCGTGGCCCCCGCCCTGGTGCCGGGGATGGACCATCACCGTGAACAGCCAGACCCAGTGGGTCATCAGCTGATGGGCGTTGAAGGCGAAGAACGCGGTCGCGGCGACCCGCCCGTCGGTGTCATGGCCGACGAGCAGCCGGGTGCGGCCGTCGGCCATCGCGGCGAGGTGCTTGAGCAGTTCGGGCCGGATGGTCTCCGGGTCCACCGGGGGGACGTAACCGACGGCCCCTCCGGCGTTCGACACCTCGGCCCAGAGGTCGAGGATGCCGTCGCGCAGGGCGGGGTCGACGGAGGGGTCGAGCGTGAAGGTGAGGGTCATGGCGAGCCGGGTTCTCGGATGCCGTACGGGACGCATAGGTGCCGTAGAGGACTCATGGGCGCCGTACGGGACGCATAGGTGCCGTAGGGGACTTGTGGGCGGTCTGGACGTCAGAGTCGCATCGGCTGCGGGGCCTCGCGGCGGGCGGGGTCGGGACCGTCGTGCTCCGCCACCGTCCCGTAGCGGGCGTCCCGTTCCACCGGCCGGAAACCGGCGTCCCGGATGAGCGCGATCAGGTCGTCCCGGGTCAGGTCCTCCGCCGTCAGCGAGCCGTCCAGTTCGTCCGCGCCGTGCTGGAGGGCGAGCTGCGCGGTCTGGAGGCCGTACGCCGTCCACAGGGCCCTGAGGTGCGGGACGTTGTCGAGCAGGAGCCGGGCGACGGCGAAGGTCTTGAGCGCCTCCAGGGGCGTGGCCACCGGCTCCCGGCCGTCCGGCAGCGGCACGAGGACCTGGAAGCCGCCGGTCTCGTCCTGGAGGTCGCGCAGCCGCAGCAGGTGCTCGACGGCGCCGGGACCGTGGCCCACGGTGGCCGCGGTCCGCAGGCCCTTGGCGTGCGCGAGCCGGTGGACGCGGGACCAGTCCGGCCACTCCTCGTCGGTCACGGTGTCGCCGGTGGCGAGGGAGCCGAGGCCCGCCTCGGTCAGCTCGTCCAGGACGGCGGAGGCGTCCCGCGCGGAGAGCGCCTCCAGACGCAGGACATCGGCGGCGGAGAGGACCTGGAGCGAGACCCCGGGGAGGGCGGCGCTCAGCTCGCGCAGACCGGCCGGGACGGACTCCCAGGCGGTGCCTTCCGGGACGGCACCGGTCAGGTGCAGCTCGGTGAGCGGCTCGTCGGCCAGGTCCGCGGCGAGCCGGACCGCGTCCGTGAGGGACGCGTCGGCGTACCGTCCGGCGGTGAAGTACCCCGCCGTGCCTTGGGCACGCGTACGCGCCTCGTGGGCGAGTCCGCCGAGCCAGGCGAGGTCGTCCGCCGCGTACAGCGCGTGGCCGTCCTCGCGCGTCAGCCGCTCACCGGAACGGACCTTCTCCTCCAGCTCGCGCTTGCGCCCGGCGTCCATGCTTGTGCCCCTTCTCCGGCTGCTCTTGACGACTCGCCCCACCGTACGCCTGCGCTCTCAGACCTCTTCGGGCAACTCCCCGACCCGGTTCTCCCACTTGGTGGAGAGCACGACGGTGGTCCGGGTACGGGAGACGCCCTTGGTGCCCGACAGCCGCCGGATGATCTTCTCCAGACCGTCCACGTCGGTGGCGCGCACCTTGAGCATGAACGAGTCGTCCCCGGCGATGAACCAGCAGTCCTCGATCTCCGGCAGGTCCTTCAGCCGGCGGGCCACGTCCTCGTGGTCGGCGGCGTCGGACAGCGAGATGCCGATCAGGGCGATGACGCCGAGCCCGAGCGAGGCGGCGTCCACGGTGGCCCGGTAGCCGGTGATGACCCCGGCCGCCTCCAGCCGGTTGATCCGGTCGGTGACGCTGGGCCCCGACAGTCCGACGAGACGGCCCAGCTCGGCGTACGAGGCCCGGCCGTTCTCCCTCAGGGCCTGGATGAGCTGCCTGTCCACGGCGTCCATGCGATCGAAGCCTTCCACTGATACCGATGAGGTCTGGGGTGAAACGTGCGGGATGGAGAGGTCTGAGGGGGGACGGCGCCGGGTTCGGGTCAGCCGCTGCCGGTGGCGCCGCCGCCGAGTTCGCCGGTCCAGCGGCGGTAGAGGGAGTGGGGGACGCCCGCCGCGTCCAGGACCCGCCCGGCGACGAAGTCCACCAGGTCCTGGATGTGCGTGGCGCCCGCGTAGAAGGCGGGTGAGGTGGGGACGACGGCCGCCCCCGCGTCGTCCAGTGTGACGAGGTGGCGCAGGGTCTGCCCGTTCAGCGGGGTCTCCCGTACGGCGACCACCAGCGGGCGGCGCTCCTTGAGGGTGACGCTCGCGGCACGCTGGAGCAGGTCCTTGGACAGCCCGAGGGCGACCCCGGCGACACAGGCCGTGGAGGCGGGCACGATCACCATGCCCCGCGTGGCGTACGACCCGGAGGACGGTCCGGCGGCCAGGTCACCGGCGTTCCAGTAGCGGACGCCGGCGAGGTCGGTGGTGAAGGTGCCGGGCTTGCCGTCGGCGCCACGGGAGAGCCAGGCACGCAGGTCGTCCTGCCAGTGGGCGTCCCGGAAGGGGAGGCCGGTCTCGTCGAGCAGGGTGAGCCGGGAGGCACGGGACACCACCAGGTCGACCCGCTCCCCCGCGGCGAGCAGCGCGCGCAGCACGGCGGCGGCGTATGGAGTGCCGGAAGCCCCGGAGACCCCCACGATCCAAGGCGGACGGGGCGACTCTCCTGGCTTGACTGGGTTCACGCCTCCGAGCCTATCCGGCCCGCGGGGCTGGGAATGTCCGGCCCGGCGCGACGGGAACCGGCCGAGGGGTCCGGGGCGTTCCCAGAGGGGACGAACCAGTCGGATCAGTCGGGGGGTGCCATGGCGAACTACGGATCAGACCGGGGATCAGGCCGGGGATCAGGCTGGGGACCGGGATACGGGACGGGGTACGGGTCGGGCGGTGCCCGGCAGCGGGCGGCGCGCGGCGGCGGGGCCCGCGCGTGGGCGGCGGCCAAGCTGATGCTGGGCTTCGTGGCGCTGCTGTGGCTGCTGGAAGTGGTCGATGTCCTCACGGGGCATGAGCTGGACGGCTTCGGGATCGTGCCGAGGGTCCCGGCCGAGCTGGTCGATGTGATCCCGGCGTCCTTCATCCACTTCGGCTTCGGCCATCTGGTGGCGAACACGGTCCCGCTGCTGGTCCTCGGCTTCCTCGCGGCGCTCGGTGGGATACGCCGGTTCCTGGCCGTGTGCGCCCTGATCATCGTGGTCGGCGGCCTGGGCGTCTGGCTGGTGGCCCCGTCCGGTACGAACACGGCGGGCGCGTCCGGCCTGATCTTCGGCCTCTTCGGCTATCTGGTGGTGACCGGCTTCGTGGAGCGGCGCCCGCTGGGCATCCTGGTCGGCATCGCCGTCGCCGCGGTCTATGGGGGGACGTTCCTGGCGGGCCTGGCCCCCACCCAGTCCGGCATCAGCTGGCAGGGCCATCTGATCGGGCTGATAGCGGGGGTGGCGGCGGCGTTCGTGGTGCGCGGACGGAGCGGACGGAGCGGACGGAGCGGGCAGAGAGCGGTGCGGGGGCAGGCCGGGGCTCAGGGCGGGTGGCCGGGGCTGGGGCGGGACTGAGACCCCGGCGGCGGTCGCCGGGGCCGCGGGGTCTCGCCCCAGCCCCGGGGCGCGGTGCGCTCAGACCGTCAGTCCGCGCACCAGCAGATCCAGCAGCGCGCACACGAACAGGGCGATCCCGATGAACCCGTTGACGCTGAAGAACGCCCGGTTGAGGCGGGACAGATCGTGGGGGCGCACGATGGAGTGCTCGTACACGAACGCGCCCGCCACGATCAGCAGGCCCAGCCAGAAGAACGCCCCGGCACCGGTGAGCACGGCGTACCAGGCGAACAGCGCCGTGGTGACGGCGTGGCAGCCGCGGGCCGCCCAGATCGCGGCGGGGATGCCGAAGCGGGCGGGGACGGACATCACCCCGACCTCGCGGTCCGTCTCGACGTCCTGACAGGCGTAGATCAGGTCGAAGCCGCCGATCCAGATGCCCACGGCCAGGCCCAGCACGACCGCGTCCCAGGACCAGCTGCCGGTGATCGCCAGCCAGCCGCCGATCGGTCCCATCGTCTGGGCGAGCCCCAGGATGGCCTGCGGGAAGTTCGTGAACCGCTTGCCGTAGGGATAGACCACCATCGGGATCACCGCGATGGGGGCGAGGGCCAGGCACAGCGGGTTGAGCAGCGCCGCCGCGCCCAGGAAGACCACCAGCGCGATCAGCGCGCCGGTCCAGGCGTGGCGGACGGACATCGCGCCGGTGACCAGTTCGCGGTGGGCGGTGCGCGGGTTCCGGGCGTCGATCTCCCGGTCGATGATCCGGTTCACAGCCATCGCGAAGGTGCGCAGGCCCACCATGCAGACGGTGACCAGGAGCAACCGGCCCCAGTGGATGTTCCGGTCCCACTCGTACATCGCGGTCAGCGCGGCGATGTACGCGAAGGGCAGGGCGAAGACCGAGTGCTCGATCATCACCAGCCGGAGGAACGCCTTGGTCCGTCCGGGCTGCGGGATCGCGGCGGAGGCGCTGCTCATCCGGCGTACCCGCGTTCACCCGGGCGGCGGGTCCCCGCAGGGCCGCCGTACACCGCCGGGTCGGCCACGCCGTCCGCGTCCCTCTGTCTGCCGGTCACAGGCCGTACTCCTTCCACCGGCGGTCGACGGTCGCCGCCGTGGCCGGGTCCGACAGCACCATGTCGGGCCAGCCGCCGTCTCGCGTGTAGCCCTCCTCGGGCCACTTCTTCGTCGCGTCGATACCTGCCTTGCCGCCC
The DNA here is from genome assembly GCF_040652095.1 of Streptomyces sp. NPDC048290. Taxonomy (NCBI): domain Bacteria; kingdom Bacillati; phylum Actinomycetota; class Actinomycetes; order Kitasatosporales; family Streptomycetaceae; genus Streptomyces; species Streptomyces sp. NPDC048290. Next base: position 365,877 of record NZ_JBEZLM010000004.1, on the reverse strand, counting down.
CAGAACTGCTGGTAGGAGGCATGATCGAGATGATCGACGGGGCCTTCGACGACCGACAGGTCACGGGCGTAGTCGGTGTTGCCGAGGGCCCGCCAGGCGACCTCGTGCAGATCGTGCACATCGCAGTCGCGGTCCACGACCACGATCAGCTTGGTCAGGGACATCATGTGGGCGCCCCAGATCGCGTGCATCACCTTCTGCGCGTGCTTGGGGTACTTCTTGTCGATCGAGACGATCGCGCAGTTGTGGAATCCACCGGCCTCCGGGAGGTGGTAGTCCACGATGTCCGGCACGATGATCTTCAGGAGGGGCAGGAAAAAGCGCTCTGTAGCCCTTCCGAGGGGGCCGTCCTCCGTCGGGGGGCGGCCCACCACGATCGACTGGAGCAGGGGCCGCTTGCGCATCGTCACACAGTCGATGGTCAGCGCGGGGAACGGTTCCTGCGGGGTGTAGAAGCCGGTGTGGTCGCCGAACGGGCCCTCCGGCAGCATCTTCCCCGGCTCCAGCCAGCCCTCCAGTACGACTTCCGCCTGCGCGGGCACCTGGAGCGGCACGGTCTTGCAGTCGACCATCTCGGTCCGCTTGCCCGCGAGGAACCCGGCGAACAGATACTCGTCGATGTCCCCGGGCAGCGGCGCGGTGGACGCGTACGTCACGGCGGGCGGGCAGCCGAAGGCGATGGCGACGGGGAGGCGCTCACCGCGGCGGGCGGCGACCTGGTAGTGGTTGCGGCTGTCCTTGTGGATCTGCCAGTGCATCCCGATCGTGCGCTTGTCGTGCCGCTGGAGGCGGTACAGCCCGAGATTGCGGACGCCGGACTCGGGGTCCTTGGTGTGGGTCAGCCCCAGGTTGAAGAAGGACCCGCCGTCCTGCGGCCAGGTGAACAGCGCGGGCAGCCGCTCCAGGTCCACATCGTCCCCGTGCAGCACGACCTCGTGCACGGGCGCGTCCTTGACCTTCTTCGGCGGTACGTGGGTCATCGCGCCGAGCTTGCCGAACGCCTCGCGGACCCCGACGAAGCCGTGCGGCAGCTCCGGCCGCAGCAGTCCGCCGATCTTCTCGCTGATCTCGCCGTACGACTTCAGGCCCAGCGCCTTCAGCAGCCGCCGGTCGGTCCCGAAGACATTCATGGCGAGGGGCATGGACGAGCCCTTCACGTTCTCGAAGAGCAGCGCCGGACCGCCGGACTTCTGCACCCGGTCGACGATCTCACCGACCTCCAAGTACGGGTCCACCTCGACCTTGACGCGCTTGAGGTCCCCTTCGCGCTCCAGTGCCCTGAGCAGGGAGCGAAGATCGTCGTAAGCCATGGGGTCCAGTATCCCCGAGCGGTTACCCTGGCCCCGTCACGGGGCCGGTCCGAACCGCCCTCCACCGTGTTCAAGGAGGCTGTCGCCCTATGCTCAGGCTGCTGATGTTCCTCGTGCCGCTGGCGCTGAGCATCTACGCGTTCATCGACTGCATCAGCACCAAGGACGAGGACATCCGGCACATGCCGAAGCCGCTGTGGGCGATCCTGGTGCTGCTGTTCCCGCTGGTCGGCTCGTTGTCCTGGCTGATCGCCGGGAAGAAGCGCTCCCCCGCCGCCGACGGCTGGTCCGGCGTACGCCCCGGCTCCGGCCGGGCCCGCTTCGTCGCCCCGGACGACAACCCCGAGTTCCTGAAGTCCCTGTCCGACGACAGCCGTACGCGCGCCGAGGCGGACGAGGAGCCCGGTGACCAGAGTGGTAACCAGGACGACGAGAAGGACGAGGGCCCCAAGGGCGTATGACGCCCCGTACGCGCCTGCGCCCCGTCGATCTCGCCCGGCTCGCGGGCGTCTCCACCCAGCAGATCCGCAACTACGAGGACGCCGGGGTACTGCCTCCGGCCGCCCGTACGGCCAGCGGGTACCGGGCCTTCGAGGACGTCCACCGGCGGGCCCTGCTCACCTTCCGCGCGCTGGCCCGGGGGTACGGCCCGGTCACGGCCGGGGAGGTGATGCGGGCGGTGCACGGGGACGATGTGCCGGGGGCGCTGGCGCTCGTCGACGCCGCGCACGCCGCGCTGCACGGTGAGCGGGTCGCGCTGCGGGCGACGTCCGAGGCGGTCGGGCAACTGGCGGGTCTGCCGTCGCCGACCGGGTCCGGGGGGCGGCTGCGGTTGCGGATCGGTGAGGTGGCGGCGCTGCTGGGGGTGCGTACGTCGGCGCTGCGGGTGTGGGAGGCGGCGGGACTGCTGACCCCGCACCGGGACGCGGTGACCGGGGAGCGGGGGTTCGGGCCTGCGGACGTACGGGACGCCCGGATCGTGCATACGCTGCGCCGGGGTCATCAGCTCTTCGACCAGATCCGCCCGGTGCTGGAGGAGTTGCGGCGGGAGGGCTCCACGGAGGCGCTGCGGGGGGCTCTGCGGGCGCGGGGGGAGGCGTTGACGGCACGGAGCCGGGCGATGCTGGGCGGGGCGGGGGCGTTGAGTGTGTACGTGGACTCCCTTGGCGACCCGGGGTCCGATCGCGCCGGAGGTGAGGGGGCGTAGGGGGCAGTTGGGCGGGTGCGGGTGTGTGGGGGTTGCTCGCGCAGTTCCCCGCGCCCCTAAAAGCCTGCGCGCGACCCGGCGTTTTCAGGGGCAGCGGCTTCCAGCGCGCCTGAAAGCCCCAACGCTGCTTCAAGAACCATCAGCTACCTGCACGTCCAAACCACCTCAGCGCAACCCCCGCTTCTCAGGGCCGCGGGACAACCACCCACTCACCCGCACCATGACCACTACCGTCGCCCCCCCCAGGGGCGCGGGGAACTGCGCGACCAACCCCCACACACCCGCACCATGACCACAACCGTCGCCCCCCCAGGGGCGCGGGGAACTGCGCGGCCAACCCCCACCTACCCGCACCATGACCACAACCGTCACCCCCCAGGGGCGCGGGGAACTGCGCGATCGACCCCCACACACCCGCACCCTGACGACTACCGTCGACCCCCCAGGAGCGCGGGGAACTGCGCGGCCAATCCTCACCCACCCGCGCCTCGACCACTACCGTCGGCGCCGGAGGCTAGCCGGCCGGTTTGATCTCGCCTGCGAAGACCACGATCTGGTCGATCTGACCCCGGCGGAGGTGGACGACGTCCGTCCCGGCCAGCCGGGGCCCGCCCGCCGGGGTCGTGAACACCCACCGGTAGCGCGCCCATTCGCCGGGCAGATCCACCTCCGACGCCCGCACCATCGTGCCGGTCCCCGCCGGATGACTCCGGATGTCCCGCACGAACCGCTCCACGGCCGCGAGGCCCTCGCTGCGGCCGAGCGGCCCGAACAGCACCACGTCGGGGGTCAGCGCCTGGGCGAGCAGAGCGGTCACATAGCTGTCGTCGGAGGCGTTGAAGGCGGAGAGGAACGTGTCGATCGCCGACTCTGCGGTCTCTTCCTGCATTCCCTCAGTATGACCAGCCGCCTCCGGCGACAAGCGGGCCGTCAGAAGCCGACGACCTGGAGCGCGCCGAGGCCGACGTCGGCGTAGGAGTGCTTGCCGGAGACGAAGATGTTGACGCCGTAGTAGTTGAACAGCCAGCAGCCGAAGGCGATCAGGGCGAGGTAGGCGGCCTTGCGGCCCTTCCAGCCGGCCGTGGCGCGGGCGTGCAGATAGCAGGCGTAGGCGACCCAGGTGATGAAGGACCAGGTCTCCTTGGGGTCCCAGCCCCAGTAGCGGCCCCAGGCGTCCCCGGCCCAGATCGCGCCCGCGATGATCGTGAACGTCCACAGCGGGAAGACGGCGGCGTTGACCCGGTAGGCGAACTTGTCGAGGGAGGCGGCGGCGGGCAGCCGGTCCAGGAAGGAGCTGGCGAACCGGCCGGGGGTGCCGCCGGAGGCGAGCTTGGCCTCGTGCGAGTCCCGGAAGAGGTAGAGCAGGGTCGCGACCGCGCCGACGTAGAACACCGCGCCGCACAGGATCGCCGTGGAGACATGGATGTACAGCCAGTACGAGTGCAGGGCGGGAACCAATTGGTCACTGGCGGTGTACAAGACAGTGACGGCGAGTCCGAGATCGAGGAGGACGACGGTGGTCAGGAAGAGACCCAGCCAGCGCACGTTCTGCTTGAGCGCGAGCAGCAGCAGATAGACCCCGACGGCCACGGTGGAGAAGGTGATGTTGAACTCGTACATGTTGCCCCACGGCGCCCGCTGCACCGACAGAGCACGGGTGAGCACACCCCCGGCCTCGACGAGAAACGCGACGACGGTGAGCGAGATGGCGATCCGCCCATACAGATCGCCCTTCTCACTGCCCCCGTGCGCTCCGGGCCCGTCGGGCACGTCCCGCGCTCCGGCCGCCGCCCGTACGACGACCTTGGGCCGCTCCAGCACAGCGGTCCCACCGGCCTTGCGTACGGTCACGGCGGGTGCGGTGGACTTGGCGTCGGCGGTGTCCGTGCCGTCCGCGGTGAGCGCGGAGGCGGTACGGCCCACCTTGCTGCGGCTGCCGAAGATCCACTCGGTGATATAGGCGAAGAAGGCCAGGGTGTAGACGGCCATCGCGGAGTAGATCAGCACATTGCTGATGTTGGCGAGGTTCTCGTTGGTCGCGGCGGCGAGAGTCACTTCTCAGGCCCTTCGGCAGGCACGGCGGGGTCGTGGGATGCGGGATCGTGGGATGCGGTCGCGTCTTTCGGTCCGGCGTCGGGATCGGCGTCGGTGGCACTAGGGGAAACAGGGGAATCCGGGGAGTCAGAGGAATCCGGGGAATCCGGGTCCGCGTCGGCTTCGGGCTTCGGCTCGGGCGCGCCCGGCGCCTTGTCGAACAGCAGTCCCGCCAGCTCGCCCAGTTCCTCCGGCACCTTCGCGGACTCGCTGCGGCCGAGCCCGGCCATCTCGACGACGGTGATCCCGTCGGCGCCCTTGACGGCCCGCACCCACACCCGGCGGCGCTGGACGAACAGGGACGCGGCGAGTCCGAAGATGGCGGCGACGGACCCGGCCAGGGCCCAGCCGCTGGCGGGCTGGGCGGCGATCTGGAAACCGGCCCACTCCTGGACGCCCTCGAAGGTGACCGAACCGGCCCCGTCGGGCAGCGTCATCGTCTCGCCGATCGCCAGCCGCTGCTTGAACAGCTCGCCCTCGGAGTCCTTGAACTCCTTCATGTTGGTCTGGTCGAGCCGGTAGATGCTCTGCGGGATGCCGGAGTTCACGCCGAGGTCGCCGTGGTAGGCGGAGAGCGCGAGCCGCGGGTTCAGCAGCGCGGGGAACTGGGAGACCATCGTGCCCTCCCCCTCCCCGGCGAAGGTGGGCACGAAGAAGGCGTTGAAGCCGAGCTGTTCCCGCTCGCCGTCGGCGTTGCGGTATCCGTCCATGACCTTGATGGCACCGGTGGAGGTGACGAATCCGTCGAGCGGCAGCAGGGCCACGGCCTCCTTGTCCATGACGACCTTGCCCTGTCCGTCGCGGACGGTGACGATCGGGGCGTAGCCATGGCTGACCAGGTAGACCTTGGAGCCGCCGATCTCCAGCGGCTCATTGACCTTGATGGTGGTGGTCCGCTCCTCGCCGTAGGCGCCGACGCTGTAGGTGAGGGTCGCCTCGTAGGTGCGGGGGGTGCCGCGGTTGGGGCCGGTGGGCTCGTAGGTGCCGCGGAAGGCGTCCAGGGTGAAGCTGAAGGGGTCCAGGTCGTCCTGGGAGAAGAGGTTCCCGGACTTGAAGTCGTCGTACTGGGTGAGGGTGTTGGCGAAGCCGTGGCCCTCCAGGATCAGCTTGTTGCCCTCGTACTTGAACAGCTGGCCCCAGGCGAAGGCGACCAGCATCACGACCAGGGCGATATGGAAGGCGAGGTTGCCGACTTCGCGCAGATAGCCCTTCTCGGCGGCGACGGCGTCCCCGGCGGTGTGCGCGCGGAAGCGGTGCCGCTTCAGCAGGGCGAGGGCGGCCTCGCGGACCTGCTCGGGCTCGGCCTCGGTGCGCCAGGTGGTGTAGGCGGGCAGCCGGGTCAGCCGCTTGGGGGCGCCCGGGGGGCGGCTGCGGAGCTGTCCGACGAACTGCCAGGTGCGCGGGACGATACAGCCGATGAGGGAGATGAACAGCAGGATGTAGATCGCGGAGAACCACACCGAGCTGTAGACGTGGAAGAGGCCGAGCTTGTCGTAGATCGGCCCGAGGGTCTCGTGCCGTTGGCGGAAGTCGTCCACCAGGGTGGCGTCGACGCCGCTCTGCGGGATCAGCGAGCCGGGCACGGCGGCGAGCGACAGCAGCAGAAGCAGCAGCAGCGCGATCCGCATGGAGGTCAGATGGCGCCAGAACCAGCGCAGCCAGCCGATGAACCCGAGGGCGGGCAGTTGGGGCGCGTCGTCGCGGGGCGCGGTGGACAGCCGGCTGCCGGCCTCGCCGAGGTCGGTCTCCTCGGCGGTGCGGGACGCCGGGACCGTGGCGGTCGGGTCGGCCGTGGACTCGTCGGCCGTGGGCTCGTCGGGCGCGGACTTGCCCTGGGCGCCGGTGCCGGTCTTGGTGTCGCTCATCGGTCGATCAGATCCCCACAGTGAAGCCGTTGGACCAGGTCTGCATCTGCTGGACGATGGTGTCCCAGATGCCGGTCAGCAGCAGCAGGCCGGTCGCGATCATCATGATGCCGCCGATCCGCATGACCCAGACATAGTGGCGCTTGACCCAGCCGAAGGCGCCGAGGGCCCGGCGGAAGGCGACCGCGGCGAGCACGAAGGGCAGGCCGAGGCCGAGACAGTAGGCGATGGTCAGTATGGCCCCGCGCCCGGCGCTGCCCTGCTCGGAGGAGAGGATCAGGACGGAGGAGAGGGTGGGTCCGATACAGGGCGTCCAGCCGATGCCGAAGAGCGCGCCGAGCAGGGGGGCGCCGACAAGACCGGTCACCGGCCGCCGGTGGAAGCGGAACTCGCGCTGGGTGAGCCAGGGCATCAGCCCCATGAAGAGGACGCCCATCACGATCATGAGGACGCCGAGCACCTTGGTCAGGACGCTCTGGTTCTCCATCAGTGTCTGTCCGAAGTAGCCGAACAGGGCGCCGGTGGAGACGAACACGGCGGTGAAGCCGAGGACGAAGAGGGAGGCTCCGGCGACCATCCGGCCCCGGCGGGCCTCGGCGAGGTCGGTGCCGGTGACTCCGGTGACATAGGAGAGATAGCCCGGGACCAGCGGGAGGACGCAGGGGGAGAAGAAGGAGATGAGCCCGCCGAGCAGCGCGATGGGCAGGGCGACGAGGAGGGCGCCGTTGAGCACGGTGTCGTTGTAGCCGACGGCGGCGAGGTCCAGGGAGCCGCTCGCGGCCAGCGCGGATGCTCCGGACACACCGGAGAGGCCGGTCATCTCACTTCTCCGCGAGCACCGGGTCGAGCATCTTGCGCAGCTTGGCCTCGCTGAGGGCCTGGAGGGTGCGGGCGGCGATCCGGCCGTCCCGGTCGATGATCAGCGTGGAGGGGATCGCCTGCGGGTTGAGCGTGCCCTTCTCGAAGCGGAGCAGCAGCTTGCCGGTCTGGTCGTAGAGGCTCGGGTAGGTGACCCCGAACTCCTCCTCGAAGGCGCGGGCCAGGTCGGTGGAGGCGTCCCGGGTGTTGATGCCGACGAACTGGACGCCCTCGTCCTTGACGTCCTGGTAGACCTTCTCGAAGTTCTTCGCCTCGGCCCGGCAGGGCGGGCACCAGGAGCCCCAGATGTTGAGGACGACGACCTTGCCCCGGTAGTCGGCGACGTCCAGCGACTCGCCGTCGACGGTCGGTCCGGACAGTTCGGGCAGATCGGTCCGCTGGTCGGGGTCGACGGTGGCGATGCCGTCGGCGCCGGTGATGAACCCGGTGCCGCCGCCCCCGCCGGACGTCCCGCCCGAGGTGCACGCGGTGGCGAGCAGCGCGACCACGGCGGCAGCGGCGCCCAGGGCCGCGCGGCGGCGGACGGGGGCGGCGGTGCGGTGGCTGCGGCGGGACGGGTTCGAGCGCAGGGGGGCGCGGCGGGCGGCACTCATGTGAAAAGTTTCGCATGTCCGTTCCGGGGATCTTGGGCACCCCCCTCGGGACCGGAAACGCCCATTTCAGGTGGGGTTCGGGGTCCCCGTGGAGGCGGGCGTGCCGCCGTCGAGGAACTGCTTCCAGCCACCCGTCGGCGCCTGTCCCAGCTCCAGGGTCCGCAGCTGGTCCAGCACCTCGGGCTTCTGGACGTCCAGCCAGTCCACGAACTGCCGGAAGGAGACCATCCGGACGTCTCCGCCCTTCTCCCGCTCCCGTGCGATGTGCTTGATGGTGTCCTCGACGGCGTCCATGTAGATGCCGCCGTTCCACTGCTCGAAGTGGTTGCCGACGAAGAAGGGCGCCCTATTTGTCTCGTATGCCCGCTCGAATCCCTTGATGTAGGCCTTCGTCGCCTGCTCGCGCCAGCCCGGGTAGTTGTGCGCGGGGGCGTTGGTGGAGTTCACGGACTGGTTGGCCAGGATGTTGTAGTCCATGGAGAGCACCTCGAAGCCGTGCCCCGGGAACGGGACGCCCTGCAACGGCAGGTCCCAGATCCCGTTCTGCTTGACCGGCCACACCTGGCGTCCGCCCGGGGAGGAGGCGTCGTAGCGCCAGCCCAGCTCACGGGCGGTGGGCAGCAGCTTGCCCTGGCCGAGCAGACAGGGCGTGCGGGCGCCGACGAGTTCCTTGTCGTAGTCGAAGGGCAGCGACGGCAGATCGGTCCAGCCGGTGTTGGTCCGCCACTCCTTCACGAACCCCTTGGCCTGGTCTATCTCGCTGCGCCACTGCTGGGGCGTCCAGTTGGCGACCGAGCCCGACCCGGCGCAGAAGTGCCCGTTGAAGTGCGTGCCTATCTCATGGCCTTCGAGCCAGGCGCGGCGGACGTTCTTCAGGGTGTCCTTGATGTGCGCGTCGGTGAGGTAGCCGATGTCGGAGGCGCCGCGCTGGTTGTTCGGCGGGTCGTACCTGCGCTTCTTCGACTCGGGGAGCAGATACAGCCCGGAGAGGAAGAAGGTCATGTGCGCCCGGTGCTCCTTGGCGAGATCCAGGAAGCGCGGGAAGAGGCCGTTGCCGACCTCGCCCGCCCCGTCCCAGGAGAACACCACGAACTGCGGCGGTGTCTCGCCGGGCTCCAGCGGCCGGGGCACCTCGGGCTGATGGGGCTGCTTGCCGGTGAAGGACGTGGAACCGTCGCCTATCGGCTTCGCACTCGGAGACGGACGGCCACCGCCGTCACCCCCGGAGCCGTCTCCCCCGCGCCCTCCGGAACCGCCGGACCGCTCCGGCCCGTCGGAACCGGTACCGCACGCCGACAGCCCCACCGCCGCCGCGGCCCCGGCGCCCAGACCTATCGCTCCCCTACGGCTGATGTGAGGCATGGAGTCCCCCGTCCCTGTGTCTCCGCTGTGGTGGTCACCCAGTCAGAGTCGGTCAGGAACGGGGAGGTTCCTTGCAAACGTAAAGGTTTATATACAAATATGACGGCCGTGTCACAGAGGCGGGTTCAGGCCACCCCACCGGACACGTCCCGAGTCACCGCGGACACGGCTGGCACCGCCGCGGGGACGGCCCGCACCGCCGCGGAAAGGGGACCGTGCCGCTACCGGCTCAGGCGCCGAACGCCTTGTCCTTGCCCTTGACCGGTCTGGCCCCCGCCCGCAGATGCGCGGGCACCAGTTCGAGCGCGGGCTCGCTGTACCCCACCGACACGATCTGGTCGCCGTCGTAGGTGAAGGACGTCAGCGAGGCGAGCGTGCACTGTCTGCGGCGCGGATCGTGCCACAGCCGCCGCCGCTCCACGTACGACCGCACGATCCAGATCGGCAGCTGATGGCTGACCAGCACCGCCTCATGCCCGCGCGCCGCGTCCTTGGCGGCGTCCAGCGCCCCCATCATCCGGACGACCTGGTCGACGTACGGCTCCCCCCAGGACGGGCGGAACGGGTTGACGAGATGGCGCCAGTTCTCCGGCCGCTTCAGGGCGCCGTCGCCGACGCCGAAGGTCTTGCCCTGGAAGACATTGCCCGCCTCGACGAGCCGGCCGTCGGTCGCGATGTCCAGCCCGTGCGCCTTGGCGATCGGGGTCGCGGTCTCCTGCGCGCGCTCCAGCGGGGAGGACACGACCCGGGTGATGTCACGGGGGGCGAGGTGCTCGGCGACCCGGTCGGCCATCCGCTGCCCCAGCTCGGAGAGGTGGTAGCCGGGCAGCCGTCCGTACAGGATGCCGTCCGGGTTGGCGACCTCGCCGTGCCGCAGCAGATGGACGACGGTGATGTCCCGCCGACCGCCCCCCGCGGCTCCCTCCCCCTTCTCCGCCTTCTCAGCCTTGTAGGTCATCGCGCCGTGGCCTCCGCCGCCGCTCGGGCCGCCGCCGGGAGGGCGTCGGCGATCCGCTCGACGGCCCGGTCGTCGTGCGCGGTGGACACGAACCAGGACTCGAAGGACGACGGCGGCAGATAGACCCCGCTCGCCAGCATCGAGTGGAAGAAGGCGTTGAAGCGGAACGACTCCTGCCCCCGCGCGTCCTCGTAGTCCCGCACCTCACGGCCGGTGAAGAAGACGGAGAACATGTTGGACGCGGTCTGGATGCGGTGGGCCACGCCCTCCTTGGTCAGCGCCTCGCCGACCAGCGCCTGGATACGGGCGGACACGGCGTCGACGGTGTCGTACGCCGCCTGGTCCAGGAGCCGGAGCTGGGCCAGTCCGGCGGCGGTGGCGACCGGGTTCCCGGAGAGGGTGCCGGCCTGGTAGACCGGCCCGGCGGGGGCGAGGTGGGCCATCACATCGGCCCGCCCGCCGAACGCGGCGGCCGGGAAGCCCCCGCCCATCACCTTCCCGAAGGTCATCAGGTCGGGCACGACCCCGTCGATCCCGAACCATCCGGCGCGGCTGGTGCGGAACCCGGTCATCACCTCGTCGGAGATGTAGAGCGCCCCGTTCTTGGCGCAGGCGTCCTTCAGCCCCTGGTTGAAGCCGGGCAGCGGCGGTACGACGCCCATGTTCCCCGGCGACGCCTCGGTGATCACACAGGCGATCTCGCCGGGGTGCGCGTGGAAGGCGGCCTGGACGGCTTCGAGGTCGTTGTAGGGGAGCACGATGGTGTCCCCGGCCTGGGCACCGGTGACACCCGGGGTGTCGGGCAGCGCGAAGGTGGCGAGGCCGGACCCGGCGGCGGCGAGCAGCGCGTCCACATGCCCGTGGTAACACCCGGCGAACTTGATCACCTTGGTGCGGCCGGTGAAGCCACGGGCGAGCCGGATGGCGGACATGGTGGCCTCGGTGCCGCTGGAGACCAGCCGGACCTGCTCCAGCGGGCCGACCCGCCCGGTCATCTCCTCGGCGAGCGCGACCTCGCCCTCACCGGGCGTACCGAAGGACGTACCACGGGCGACGGCGGCCTGTACGGCGGCGATCACCTCGGGGTGCGCGTGCCCGAGGATCATCGGCCCCCAGGAACAGACGAGGTCGACGTACTCGCGTCCGTCCGCGTCCGTGAGATACGGCCCGGTGCCGGACACCATGAACCGGGGGGTGCCGCCGACCGCGCGGAACGCACGGACCGGCGAGTTCACGCCACCTGGCGTGACGGCCGCGGCACGGTCGAACAGCGCCTGCGAGGCGGGTGCTTCGTATGGATATGGCAGTTCGCTCATGACCTTGCGACTTCTCCGACTTCTCGGACTCCGGGGGCAGTGATGACCTCAGGGTAGGACAGGGGGGTACGGGGACCGGGCCGCCGGGGCGGGCTGAGCACCCGGGAGACGCGCGGGGCGGTGGGGCGGCGGCGGCGAAAGGGGGCGCGGAGACGGACGGGGCACGGGAGAAAGGGATGAGGGGAGGGGTGGGGGGAGGGACGGGAGGGGCGTGGGAAAAGGCGTGAGGAAAGGGGTGGGGAGGGGGGCCGGCGGGGGTATATGGGCGGGCGCGGCACGAACCGGCGGCGCAAACCAGTGATCCTTCCCGGACCATCTGCGAAAATGACCGTTGATACGCACAGCTTCCACGGCCGTATGGGATGGGTGCTGCGAGGAACCTGCGGACAGGTGTTTCACCGCACGTTTCGGCGAGCGGCCGTGGGGGAGGTCACTGACACGATGATCGGGTTGCGCGGCCGGGTCCGCGCGTCCTAGAAAAGCAGTCGGGTGGAGATATGCATCGCGGTGGCGGACTGGGCGAGGGGACTGATGACCTGGGTCCTCGACGTGCCCGGCGGGGAAGGCACCGGCGCGACGCGGAGGAAGCCGCCGAAACACGTCAGGCACAGGGTGCGCCGAACGAGCCCGAGCCGACCGACCGACGGATCGACCGACCGATCGACCGCCGGCTGGACGCGCTGCGGGCCGGAAGCAGGAATGGTGGTCGGGTGGGGGTGACGTACAAGTACTTCGGCGCGCCGGACGGGGCGACCGCGGCCCGGGTCCCGATCTCGATGCGTCCCGAGGAACTCGGCGGCGACGAACTCGGGATGAACGGCATGTTCACCAAGATCAAGCCGGAGACGATGGCCGCGATGGTCCTCACCGGTATCGAGGGCGTCCCCCTGCACAAGGTCCCGCCGCTGGAGCTGGTCGTCCTGCACCCCGACTACGCGGTGGTCAAACTCCCCATGACGGTCGTCGACCCCCTGCGCGGCATCGGCGAGGAGGCGGTCGGCGCGGCGGCGTTCATCTGGTCGACGGTGCCGGATCGGGGGGGACCGCGGGACGCGTTCAATGTCTACCAACTGCTGCACGAGTGGCAGGACTTCTCGCACCGGTTGCATGAGGCGGGGCATCAGCCGTATTGCCTGGTGTGGCCCTGAGGTGGGGGGTCTCTGAGTTCGGGCGGGGTCTTACGACCTCGCCCTTGTCCTGTGCGGACCGGGGTCGTGGGGCCATGAGGGCACAGGGATGAAGTCGCCGGGTCACCGCCCTGTGCCGGGGCACCGGGCCTCCATGGGGTCGGTACCAAAGGGGAACCCGTCGGCCCGGCGGTGATTCGGGGCGGCTTCCCGGCGGCCGTCGCCGCGCGGCAGGATCGTGCCATGCGCATTCTGGTCTTGGGCGGTACGTGGTTCCTGGGAAAATGCATCGCCGAGGGCGCGCTCGCGCGGGGGTGGTCGGTGACCACCTTCAACCGAGGGCGCTCGGGGAGCGACGCCGCGGGCGTCCAGGCGATCCACGGGGATCGCACGGATCGCGATGACCTGGCACGCCTCGCCCGGCAGGGGCCCTGGGACACCGTGATCGACACCTCCAGCTCGGAGTTCGCGCCCCGGACCGTCCTGCTGGCCACGACCGCGCTGCGGGAGGCGGCTCGGCGCTGGGTGCACATCTCCACGGTGTCGGTCTACGCCGACTGGCCCCATCGGCCGCTCACGGACGAGTCACCCCTGCTGGAGGCCCCGGCGGACGCCGACAGCAGTTTCGGCTACACGGGCGCGAACGGGAGTCCGACCGTCTACGGCTTCCAGAAGGCCGGCGGGGAACGAGCGGTCGTCGAGGCGTTCGGGGAGTCGGCGGTGTTCCTCCGGCCCGGGGTCATCCTGGGGCCCGGTGAGTATGTGGGGCGGTTGCCCTGGTGGCTGACCAGGGCCAAGAGGGGCGGTCATGTCCTCGCCCCGGCCCCGAGCGGTCGGATCGTCCAGCCTGTGGATGTACGCGATGTCGCCGAGTTCGCCCTCCGGCAGGCGGCAGGCGGAGCGAGTGGCGGGTACAACGTCACTCACCCTGACGGGATTTCCTTCGCGGACTTCCTCGACGAGTGCCTGGCCGTGACGGGGGGTGTCGGGAAGCCGGTGTGGGTCGAACCCGATGTCCTCACCGCGCACGGTGTCGCCCAGTGGACCGAGCTGCCGTTGTGGCGCACGCACCCGGGTGTGTGGTCCGTCGAATCCGGCCGGGCGGTCACGGACGGGCTGCGGTGCCGTCCGCTGGCGGAGACGATCCGGGACACCTGGGCATGGCTCGCGGCGGACGGGCGACCCGTGGATCATCCGCGGTGGGGCGAGCACGGGCTCGACCGGGAGAAGGAGGCGAGGGTAGTCAAGTCGCGTTAGACACCCCTATGTCTTCCGACGCGTCCATTCAGGTCAGACGGCTAGACAGATGGTCAGGAGTCCGCGTTGCTCGGATACGTCGCCGTATCCGAGTCGGTCGGTGCAGCGACTGTTTCGCGGGTCCGGTCGGCGGGGTGGCCAGCGGGCGGACGGCGCTCAGCGCAACGGCCCCCGACCGCATCAGGGGGCCGACCATGGCGACCGGTCCGGGCGTCCGGGCGAACGAGTACCCGCCCGTGAGCGTGTGCACGGCTACGGCGCGCGGGGGTCGGTCCCGCCCCCTGGAACGACGGAACCCCGTCCGGTATCACGCGACCGGACGGGGCTCTACGGGATCGGTCGGCGCTAGCCGACATCTGCGTTGCGCGCGAACGTCACCAGTCCCGCGAACGCTTTGGGGGAGAGCGTGAAGATCGGGCCGTCAGCCTGCTTGCTGTCCCTCATAGCCACCGTGACGGAGGTGAATCGCACCTCCACACAGTTGCCGTTCCCGTTGCTGTGGCTCGACTTCAACCACTCTGAACTGTGCGGATCTTTCCCATTCATGGCTGTCTATAGCTCCCTGCCACCTCGGAGATCAAACGCTGTGACGCTTGCTCGTCCAGTGCTGCGTCCCATATTCCGGCGAACGCCGCCTCGTACTGCTCTACTTCCCTTGGCTTGTCCAGGTACAAGCCGCCCGTGTACCCGTCGGCGTAGACCGTTGGCGGTTCCGTGTCGACTCCATCGCCGTTCGTCGGAAACCGCAGGATGACGAACGGTCCGCTCAACACACCCGCGTGAGCCCCGGTCGTGAAAGGCACAACCCGGATATCGACGCTCGGTAAGCCGGACACGTACACGAGGTGCGCGAGTTGCGTCGCCATGACGGAGTTCCCGCCGACTGGTCGGCGCAAGACTGTCTCTGCCAGTGCCACGCGAAGCACGGACGGGGCTGTCGCGCGTGTGATGAGTGCCTGTCGCTCGATCCGAAGTTGAACGCGCCCGTCAACCCCTTCGTCATCCATCTTCGGATAGTGGGTTCTGATGATCTCTCGGGCGTATCCGTCAGTCTGGAGCAACCCGGGTACAACGTCGCTCTCGTAAGAGCAGAGACTCGTTGCGGCTTCTTCCAACCCGACGAACACGTCGAATCCCTCTGGGATCACGTCGCCATACGAGTGCCACCACCCGCGCGCTTTCGTCTCCTTCGCAAGACCCATGAGGGCTTGGGTCAGGTCTGACGGAGCACCGTACACGGCACACATCGCCTGAACATCCAGCGCGCGCAGGGGTGTTTGCCCTGTCTCGATGCGCCACATCTTCGCCTCTGACCACTCCAGCGTTGTCGCCGCAGCACGAACGGTCATGCGGGCGCGGTTACGAAGTTCCTTCAGGTGTCGCCCCAACTGTCGGCGCGGAACGGTTGATCCTGTCGGCCCCTCTGCCATCTCCACCCCTTCTTCTCTCTCAGTATGACGGACTTCCACCACTCGAAATGAGAGTGGCCTGACGCTCACCGCGAACCGAAGGGCATCAGTTCGATTCTCTTACAGCGGTACCTCGCTATGAAGTCTTGCACGGCGAGGTACCGGAATGCAGGGTGGAGATCCAGAGACGAGACAACGGCATTGATCAGCTTCATGTCTGACAGTGCATCAGATTGCTTCGGTTGGGGGACCTTGTGGCGCCACGAAGAGGCAACGGCGCACACACCGGGGCGCCCTGGACCCCTGGTCAGAAACCGGTTCCGGTGCCCGGGTGCCGGATCTGTGATGCGGCTGCGAAGGGGCGGGAGCGTTGCCGGGGGAACCCGGGGGCGTTCCGGAACTTCAGCGTGATCATCAGTCAGCATCCGCACCGCCGGGCGACCGACGCGACGGGGGAACCCCCGGAATCGCGGCTCCCAGGTCACCACCCGGCAGCACTCAAATGGCCACCAGTGGACGGGAGTTGAGGACGCAATGAAGCGGTTCGGTCTGTTCTTCGGGTGGCTGTTACGGCTGTAATTGCCCCCTACCGGGCGTCGGCGGGCGGACCGGCCGGTTGCTGCCGGTCGGCACCGCGCGGGAGTGTGCGGGGCGGCTCCGGCGAGCGTTGTCCTGCCGCTCAGGGAGCGTGCGTGGTCGCCCGGGAAAGCGTGTCCCGAGGAGGACGGGATCGTGTTCGACGCTGGTACGGCGGTCCTGGTGCGGCCGTACTACCCGGCGGGTGAGGACGACCGTGCCCGGGAGCGGGAACGGGTCCGTGACTGGCAGGACAGCGAGCGAGAACGGTGGCGTCGGCGCGCCCTCGCGTTCACGCTGCGGCGGGCCGCTGAAGACTCGGTGCGTGCCGTGTGCGCGGACGCGTCCACCCCGCAGACGATGCCAGGGGGTGGCCGGTGGTCTCGCTGATCAAAGAGGGCCGGTCCGTGCCCCCGCCCCGGATGTGCGGCACGGAAACCGTGATGCCCGTCGACCTGATCGCCATCATGTTCGTGTCGGTCAAGGACACCGCCCCGGACACCGTTGCCCGCTCACTGCGCTGCTGTCTCCAGGAGCACTCCGGAGGCCGTCATCACGACCTGGTGTGGGAACTGGACGATCCCAGCGACGGCGAGGTGTGGGCCCAGTGGGCGGACGACTGCCCGCCCGACACGTTCCGGACCGTACCCGACTGCAACACCCCCTCCGAAGTCGCAGCGCAGGACACGGTGTGCACCCTGTTCGACGGTCATCCGGGCTGCCACACCTTCGAATACACCGACCCGTAGCAGAAGCCATCCGCAGCGATCCGGAGTTCCAGCGCGAGGTGCGGCGGTTGCGGAAGCTGATCGACCGGCACATTCCCCGGCAGCCGTCCGGCGACGGCGACGGCGAGGAGGTGACGGCGCGGTGAACGCCGGTACGCCCCCCGCCCCAGGCGCCTCGCACCTGACCATCGAGACCTACCGGGTCCGCCCGGACGGCGAACGCGTCGACCACACCCCGGTGATCGTGTACCGGCCCGGCGAGGTGCCCCCCGGGATCGGCACCCGCCGCTGGCCGCCGTGCCGCTGCCCGCGCTGCCGGACCGGGGACGGTCCACCGGGACCCTGGTAGCGGCACCGCGAACGCCCCTCTGCCCGGTGGACAGGAAGGCCCCTGGCGGATGGTGCACCAACCGGCCGTCCGTCCCATCCCACCGGTCCCCTCGATGGGGCGGCGGACGGCCCCTTATTCAAGCCCGTGAGCGCCCCGTGGACGGCCGTCGAGAGCCGGTGTCCCGCCCGAACCCGGTGCCTCCCGCATGACCATCGAGACGTACCGGGTGCTGGCCGACGGACAGCGCGTCGCTACGGGGCGGGCCAGGGACCGCGCGGGGCCTCGTAGGGCCGCCCACGGTCATTGCCGACCCACAAGAGGCTCCCTCAGCCCGAAACCACAGGGCCCCGCAGAGAACCCACCCCTACCCCTCCCGCCGCAACCCCTCAAACACCAACCGCGCCACCGCCTCCGACACCTCCCGCGCATCCGCCCCCCGCGGAGCGGGCCGGTACCACTCCACGATGGAGTTGACCATGCCGAAGACCAGCCGGGTCGCGAGGCGGACCTCTATGTCGCCCCGTACGTCGCCGTCCGCCGCCGCGGCCTTGAGGAGTTCGGCCACCTGGTGGTCGAACTCCCGGCGCCGCTCCAGCGCCCACCGCTCGGTGTCCGTGTTGCCGCGGACCCGGAGCAGCAAGGTCACGTACGGGAGTTCCGTGATCAGGACCTCCACCATGCGGCGCACCACATGCTCCAGCCGGTCCGCCGCGCGCCCCTCCCGCGCGGGAGGCTCCTCCAGGATGCCGAAGAGCCCGTCCAGAGCGCGGCTCACAGCGCGCCGCAGGAGTTCCTCCTTGCCCGAGACATGGTGGTAGATCGAGGACTTGCTGATCCCCGCCGCGCGGGACAGGTGCTCCATGGACGTGCCGTCGTAGCCGCGTTCGTTGAAGACCTGCACGGCGACCGACAGCAGGGTCTCCGGGGTGTACGTGTCGCGCTTGGCCGTGGTCATGAGGTGCTGCCCTCCCGCTTGTCGGTGGCATAGGCGTGGCGGTACAGCGCGAGCGACGGGGCGTAGCGGCCGGACGGGTCACGCAGATGCAGATCGTCCAGCAGGGCGTACGCCCAGTTCCGGCCCAGTCGGCGGCTCCATTCGAACGGGCCGAGCGGGTAGCTCACGCCCAGCCGCATCGCCGTGTCGATGTCCTCCTCCGTGGCCACGCCCTTGGCGACGGCGTCATGCGCGAGGTCCACGAGCCGGGCGACCGTGCGGGCGACGATCATGCCGGGCACGTCCCCCAGGACGCTGACCTTCTTGCCCAGCGCCTGGAACAGGCCGATCGCCTCGGAGAGGGTCTGCGCGGTGGTGTCCTGGGACGCCGCGAGCGCCACCCGGGTCGCCCTGCGGTAGTCCAGCGCCAGGTCGAAATAGACCACGTCCCGGAACTCCACGGACGTCTGCCCGTCCGCCAGCGCCAGCTGCCCGCCGCCCGGCAGCACCAGCCGCGTCCCGTGGTCCTCGTCCTCCTCCCGCACCGGCACGCCCGACTCGCGGATCATCGCGAGCAGCTCCGAGGCGGGACCGAGATCGCCCTCGGCCACCACATACGCGGGCGGTACGGACGGTTCCGCGGTGTGCGGCTCCGCCGGTTCCGCGTCCGCGCGGTGGTCGTACCAGCCCTGGCCGGTCTTGCGGCCGAGGCGTCCCGACTCGACCAGGCGGCGCTGGGCCAGGGACGGGGTGAAACGGGGGTCCTGGAAGAAGGCCCGCCATACGGAGTGGGTCACCGACTCGTTGACGTCCTGCCCGATCAGGTCGGTCAGTTCGAACGCGCCCATCCGGAACCCGCCGCTCTCCCGCAGCACCGCGTCGATCGTCGCGGGATCGGCGCCTTGTGCCTCGTACACGGCGAACGCCTCCGCGTAGAAGGGGCGCGCGAGGCGGTTGACGATGAAGCCGGGCGTGTCGGCGCAGGCCACCGGCGTCTTGCCCCAGGCGCGGGCCGTTTCGTACGCCCGGGTCGCCGAGGACACGTCGGTGGCGTGTCCGGACACCACCTCGACCAGCGGCAGCACCGGCGCCGGATTGAAGAAGTGCAGGCCGACCAGGCGGCCGGGGGCGCGCAGGGCGGCGCCGATGGCGGTGACGGAGAGCGAGGACGTGTTGGTGGCCAGGAGGCAGTCCTCCGGGACGATGTCCTCCAGCGCCCGCAGCAGCTCCTGCTTGGCCGCCAGGTCCTCCTGGACGGCCTCCACGACCAGCGCGCTGTCCGCCAGCTCCGCGAGGCCCTCGGCGGGCAGCAGACGCGCCCGTGCGGCGTCCCGGTCGGCGCCGCTGAGCCGGTCCTTGGCGACGAGCCGGTCCAGCCGGGCGGTGATCGCGTCGGCCGCGTCCCGCGCCCGTCCCGGTACGGCGTCGTACAGCCGTACGGGATGGCCCGCGACCAGGGCGACCTGGGCGATGCCCTGGCCCATGGTGCCGGTGCCCACGACGGCCACGGGGCCGCTCAGGTCGAGTGCTGTCATGTGCGCGATCCTCCCGCACCGGGTTGTCCACAGATACGCCGGACCCCCTTGTACCGACCGATCGTTCGGTTACTCTAACTCTGTCGTGCTGTTTCTGTCCCTGCTTCGGCCGTCGCATCCCTTCTTGCTCCGGCCCAGGTCATGAACTCGCCGGTGAGTTCTTGAGACGAGGAGTTGGTCCCCCATGGCCGCCGCCGCCCCCTCGGCGAACGAGCTGATCACCCGCCACCGCGCCACCCTCGACCGGGCGCTGGAAGCGATCGGCACCCGCGCGTACTGGTCCCCCCACCCCGAGCACCCGAAGGCGTACGGGGAGAACGGCAGCCTGGACGCCGCCGCCGGGAAGGCCGCGTTCGACGCCCTCCTCGGCACCCGCCTCGACCTCGGCCAGCCCGGCACCGACGACTGGGTCGGCGGCGAGGTCTCCCCGTACGGCATCGAGCTGGGCGTGACGTACCCGCACGCCGACCCGGCCGTCCTGCTGCCCGCCATGAAGGCCGGACAGCGCGCCTGGCGGGACGCGGGCCCCGAGACCCGGGCCCTGGTCTGCCTGGAGATCCTGAAGCGGATCAGCGACCGCACCCATGAGTTCGCCCTCGCGGTCATGCACACCTCCGGGCAGGCGTTCATGATGGCCTTCCAGGCGGGCGGCCCGCACGCCCAGGACCGCGGCCTGGAGGCGGTCGCCTACGCGTACGCCGAGCAGGTCCGCACCCCCGGCACCGCCGACTGGAGCAAGCCCCAGGGCAAGCGCGACCCGCTCGTCCTCACCAAGACCTTCACCGCCGCCCCGCGCGGCATCGCCCTGCTCATCGGCTGCAACACCTTCCCCACCTGGAACGGCTTCCCGGGACTCTTCGCCTCCCTCGCCACCGGCAACGCCGTCCTCGTCAAACCGCACCCCCGCGCGGTGCTGCCGCTCGCCCTGACCGTGGCCGTCGCCCGCGAGGTGCTCACTGAGGCCGGGTTCGACCCCAATCTCGTCGCGCTCGCCGCCGAGCGGCCCGGCGAGGGCATCGCCAAGACGCTCGCCGTCCGCCCCGAGATCCGGATCATCGACTACACCGGCTCCACCGCCTTCGGCGACTGGCTGGAGACCCACGCCCGCCAGGCGCAGGTCTACACCGAGAAGGCCGGCGTCAACACGGTCGTCGTCGAGTCCACCGGCGACTACAAGGGGATGCTCTCCAACCTGGCGTTCTCCCTGTCCCTCTACAGCGGCCAGATGTGCACCACCCCGCAGAACCTGCTCATCCCCCGCGACGGCATCACCACCGACCAGGGCCC
Organism: Streptomyces sp. NPDC048290; assembly: GCF_040652095.1. NCBI lineage: Bacteria > Bacillati > Actinomycetota > Actinomycetes > Kitasatosporales > Streptomycetaceae > Streptomyces > Streptomyces sp. NPDC048290. The sequence continues at coordinate 345,109 of NZ_JBEZLM010000004.1, read as the reverse complement.
CAAGTCCTACGACGAGGTCGTCACCGATCTCGCCGCGGCCGTGTCGGGGCTGCTCGGCGACGACGCCCGCGCGAACGCCCTGCTCGGGGCGATCGTCAACCCCGACGTCCGGACCCGCCTGGAGGCCGCCCCCGGCCTCGGCGAAGTCGCCCTCGCCACCCGCGAGGTAACCAACCCGGACTTCCCCGACGCGGTCGTCCGCACCCCGGTCATCGTCAAGCTGGACGGCGCCAAGCCGGACGACGAGGCCGCCTACCTCAGCGAGTGCTTCGGCCCGGTCTCCTTCGCCGTCGCCGTCGACTCCGCCGCCGACGCCGTGGAACTGCTCCAGCGGACCGTCCGCGACCAAGGCGCGATGACCGTCGGGGCGTACACGGTCGACCCGGAGGTCGAGCGGGCCGTCGAGGAGGTCTGCCTGGAGGAGTCCGCGCAGCTCTCCCTCAACCTCACGGGCGGGGTGTACGTCAACCAGACGGCCGCGTTCTCCGACTTCCACGGCTCCGGCGGCAACCCGGCCGCCAACGCCGCCCTGACGGACGGGGCGTTCGTGGCGGGCCGGTTCCGCATGATCGAGGTACGGCGGGAGGGCTGAGGGAGGGCCATAGGGTCCGTCGATGGCGGCGGGGAGCTGAGGGAGGGCCATAGGACCCGTCGATGGCGGCGGGAGGGCGGTCCAGCTCCGGCCCCAGCCCCCGCCGCCCCACATCAACGGCTCCCGCCGCCCCTCGTCACCAGCCCCCGCCGCCTCCCACCAACGGCCCCCGCCCCGCCCCCAGCGGCGCCCAGCCGCCCCCAAATACCGCCCCACACACACCGCCCCGTCAGCCCCGCCCCGCACTCCAGTGATACAGCGCCATCGCCACACTCGTAGCCAGGTTGTAGCTGCTGACCTGCGGAGCCATCGGCAGCGACAGCAGATGGACCGTCCGCGAGCGCAGCTCAGGCGACAGCCCCGCCCGCTCCGACCCGAACGCGAGCACCGCCTCATCGGGCAGCTTCACGTCCCGCAGATCCTCGCCCTCCGGGTCCAGAGCGAACAGCGGACCCGGCGGCAGCGCGTCGGCCTCCAGACGCTCCACCGCCGTCGCGAAGTGCAGCCCCGCCGCCGCCCGGACCACCGTCGGGTGCCAGGGGTCCAGCGTGCCCGTGGTGACCACGCCGGTCGCGCCGAAGCCCGCCGCCAGCCGGATCACCGCCCCCGCGTTGCCCAGATTGCGCGGGTTGTCCAGCACGACGACCGGCGCCGGACGCGGCAGCCGCGCGAGCGTCTCCCACTGCGTCCCGCGCGCGGGACGGACCGCCAGGGCAGCCACCCCCGTCGGATGCGGACGCGGCACCAAGGTGCCGTACACCGCCGCCGGGACCTCCGTCAGCAGCGCCGCCAGCGACTCCGTCAGATCGGGGGCGAGGTCGGCGGCCAGCGCGAGGGTCGCCGCGCGGTCCGTCGTCACCGCCACCGGGATCTGCGCGCCGAAGCGCAGCGCGTGCTTGACGGCGTGGAAGCCGTCCAGCAGCACCGCGCCGTCGGCCAGCCGGTGCCAGACGCTCAGCGGGTCGTTCATGCCGGAGAGCCTACGGGGGGCGCGGACGGGTCCTGCGCCGCCACAGGACCGCCGGACGCGGCACTCCCGCCACCGTCCCCACCAGCCCCCTCACCCGGCCGCCCCACCGCCCGCCGCACCCCCCGCGACACCAGCGCCCCCACCCGCCGCAGGAACGGCGTAGGCAGGAACACCAGATCCGCCGCGATCATCGCCAGCGAGAAGAACGGCAGCCCCAGCACGACCGCGATCACCGCGTGCTCGGTGATCATCGCGGCCAGCAGCACATTCTTCGCCCGCCGGTTGAGCAGCGCGAACGGGAAGGCGATCTGCACGAAGACCGTCCCATAGGTGATCAGCATCACCAGCGTGCCGCTCGCCGCCAGCGCCGTGCCCAGGGCCGCCCAGGGGGAGAAGTAGTCGAGGTGCAGCGGGTAGTAGACGGCGGTGCCGTCCTGCCAGCGCGAGCCCTGGATCTTGTACCAGCCCGCCGTGGCGTAGATCAGACACGCCTCCGCCATCACGACCAGCAGTCCGCCGTTGTGCAGGATCGTGGCGACGACATCGAGGAGCGTACGCGGCTGTCCGTCCGGCGCCAGCCGCTCGGCGGCCCACCACAGGGCCGTCCCCGCCAGCACCCCCCACAGCAGCAGCGGCACCGTCCACTCGCTGTCCAGCCGCCCCGAGACCGTCACCGCCAGCAGGGCCAGGGCGAACACCGTCCACATGACCGGGCCCGCGCGGTCGACGACCCGCTCGCCGCGCGCCCGCGCCGCCGCCGTACGACACGCCCGGCGGGCGTCCAGCGACCACACCTGGCCGCAGCGTATGAAGACCAGGTAGAGGCACATCAGATGCAGCACGTTGTCGCCGCCGTCCCCGACGAAGACACTGCGGTTCTGGAGCGACAGGACGCCCACCATGAACAGCGCCGACATGGTGCGGGTCCGCCAGCCGAGCAGCAGCAGCAGCGCGGACAGCAGGGCCAGCGCGTAGACCGTCTCGAACCACAGCCCCGCGTCCGACCACAGCAGCGCGGTGAACGCGCCGTTCATGCCGACCAGTTGTTCGGCCAGCTCCCAGCTCCAGGGACCGTCCGGGCCGTACAGCTCCCGGCGGTGCGGGAACTCCCGCAGCAGGAAGACCAGCCAGGTCCCGGCGAAGCCGATCCGGATCACCGCGCTCTGGTACGGGCCGAGCGGCTGCCCGGTGACCTGTCCGATGGCGCGCGAGAGGGCCAGCGAGAAACGGTTCATCCGGTGCCTCCGGCGCGCTCCTCGTCGGGCACCTGCCACCAGGGCAGCACCCGGTACACCGGCTCCAGCGCGATCTTCTCCTCGCTCCAGGCGGGCGGTTCGACATTGGACGTACTGGAGCGCACCTGCACCCGCTCCACGACCCCGCCCTCCCCCGTCACGCCCTCGCGCGTCAGCCGCAGCACCACCAGCCGCCGTACATAGGTCTCGGCGAGGGTGCCGCGCGGGCCGGTGGCGCGGTTGTCGCCGTCGTGGGTGGCCACGTAGTAGTCCCAGGCGCGGCGCAGCGAGTTCTGCTGGGTGTGGCTGGGCACCGGGTTGCCGTCGATGGCCCGGCCGTCGGCGGCGGACAGGTCGTGCCAGCCGGTGGTGCGCTCACCGCCGTCCGGGGTGCGGATCTGGGCGCGGACCTGGACGGCGACGTTCTGCTGGAGCGGGTTGGGGGCGAACAGCTTCCAGTTCTGCTCGAACTCCGGGTAGATCCAGGCGTCGACCGTCGCCGCGTGCCGCTTGCTCACCGTGTTCGCCGGGGCGACGTGCAGGAACACCATCCCGAGGTGGACACAGACGGCGACCGCGACGACGGCCAGCGCGAGCGCGACGCCGACGCGGTAGGGCAGGGACAGCGCGGCTATGCCGGTACGGGGGTCGTCCGGCGGGGGCGGGTCGGTCTCCGGGGGGCGAGGGTCCGTCTCCGGCGGGCGCGGCGGGCCGGTGTCCGGCGGGGGCGGGTCCGTCTCCGACGAGTCCGTCTCCGGTGAGCGCGGAGGGCCGATATCCGGAACGTCCTCGTCCTCCCGGCCCCCGCCAGACACCCGCCCGTCGCTCTCCGTACCGCCCGTACCGCCCGTACTGCCTGTACCGCCCGTACCGCCCGTACCGTCCGTGCGCTCCGTGCCCTGCCCGTCCATCCCGCCCCGATTCCCGCTCGCGTCGTCCGCACCACGCTCCGCCCCGACGGTGCTCGAACGCGAACGGTACTCAGCCCGGCCCCGCCCCGCACACCCCCGCAGGCCAGCCGCCCGGGACCGCCCCGGCCCCGTTCCCTTCTCGTAGAACCTGTTCTATCTTGACGACCCGTCAGAAACGTCGTCACGACAGCCGGCGGCCGAACCCGACACCTGAGACGCCGGACCGGACACCTGGGACGCCGGACCGGACACCGGAAACGGAAGGACGGACACGACCGTGGACTTCACCTTCAGCGAGGAGCAGCAGGCGGCGGCCGAGGCGGCGCGCGGTGTGTTCGCCGACGTGGCCCCGGACGCCGTACCCAGCCCCGCGCTCACCCCCGGCCCGGTGGCCGACGACCTCGACCGCGCGCTCTGGGCGAAACTCGCCGGCGCCGATCTGCTGAGCCTGCTCCTCGCCCCCGAACACGGCGGCGCGGGCCTCGACACGGTCGCCCTCTGTCTCGTCCTGCGCGAGGCGGGCCGCGTCCTGGCCCGCGTCCCGCTCCTGGAGACCAGCGCGGCGGCGGCGACCCTGCACCGCTTCGCAGACGTCCGTACGGCGGACCGCGCGGCGCTGCTCACCGCGGCCGGCCGGGGCGAGCGCGTCCTCACCGTCGCCGCGCACGGCCGCACCGGACACGACCCCGCCGAACGCGCGGTGACCGCCCGCCGGGACGGCGACCACTGGCTGCTGGACGGCACCCAGACCGCGATCCCCTGGGCGTACGAGGCGGACTGGACGCTCGTACCGGCGCACACCGGCGACGACCGGTCCGTGCTCGCGCTGGTACCGCGCGGGCTGGCCGGAAGCACGCTCGCCGAGCAGGTCTCGACGTCCGGGGAGCGGCTCGGGGAGCTGCGGCTGGACGGGGCGCGGGTCCCGGCCGGGGACGTACTGGAGGCCGAGGGGGCGTGGGAGTGGCTGCGGGACGTCCTGGCCACCGGCACCTGCGCGCTGGCGCTCGGGCTGGGGGAGCGGGTGCTGCGGATGACCGGGGAGTACGCGGGGCGGCGGGAGCAGTTCGGGTACCCGATCGCCACGTTCCAGGCGGTCGCCGTCCAGGCCGCCGACCGGTACATCGATCTGCGGGCGATGGAGGCGACCCTCTGGCAGGCCGCCTGGCGACTGGACTCGGGCACGGCGGGCGCGCTGCCCGTCTCCGGCGATGTGGCGGTGGCCAAGATCTGGGCGGCGGACGGGGTACGGCGGGTGGTGCAGACCGCCCAGCATCTGCACGGCGGCTTCGGCGCGGACGTCGAGTACCCGCTGCACCGCTACCACGCCTGGGCCAAGCACCTGGAGCTGTCGCTCGGCCCGGCGGCGGCCCACGAGGAGACCCTCGGCGACCTGCTGGCGTCCCACGCGCTGACGTGAGGGACGTTGAGGTCCCGGTGCCGCTCGGCGCGCCCGGCGTTAGAGCACGAACCCCGGCTCTCCCCCATCCGTCACCACAGGACGCCCCTGCGCCTCCCAGATCTGCATCCCCCCGTGCACGTTCACCGCGTCCAGGCCCTGCTGGGCGAGGTACTGGGTGACCTGGGCGGAGCGGGCGCCGGACCGGCAGATCACATGCACCCGGGCGTCCTGCGGCGCGGCCTCGGTCAGCTCGCCGTACCGGGCGAGGAACTCGCTGATCGGGATGTGCAGCGCCCCGGCGGCGTGCCCGGCCCGCCACTCGTCGTCCTCCCGTACGTCCACCAGGAAGTCGCCGTCCTTGAGGTCCCCGACCTGCACGGTGGGCACACCAGCTCCGAAAGTCATACGCCCGACGCTACCGGACCGGAAATGACAGGCCCTAGGAGCCGGCCTCGGCGGCGAGGTCGGCCTCGCGGCGGGCCACCTCGGCGATCAGCTGGTCGGCGATCTCGTCCAGCAGCCGGTCGGGGTCGTCGGGGGCGAGCTTCAGCATGGAGCCGATGGCGCTCTCCTCCAGCTCCTTGACCACCAGGGTGAGCAGCTCCTTGCGCCGGGCGAGCCATTCGAGCCGGGCGTACAGCTCCTCGCCGCCGATCGGGGCGGACGCCTCGGGGCGCGGCCCGGCGGCCCACTCCTCGGCCAGCTCCTGCAACTCGGCCTCGTCGCCGCGCGCGTACGCCGCGTTCACCCGGGTCAGGAACTCCTCGCGGCGGACGCGCTCGGGCTCGTCCTGGGCCAGATCGGGGTGGGCCTTGCGGACCAGCTCGCGGTAGCGGCGGCGGGCCTCCTCGCTGGGGCGCACCCGCTGCGGCGGCCGGACCGGCTGCTCGGTGAGCATCGCGACGGCCTCGGGGAAGAGTCCCTCGCCGTCCATCCAGCCGTGGAACAGCTCCTCCACGTCCGGCATGGGCATGACCCGGGCACGCAGTTCCCGCGCCTTCGCCAGATCCTCCGGGTCGCCGCTGCGGGCGGCGCGGGCCTCGGCGATCTGGGCGTCCAGCTCCTCCAGGCGGGCGTACATCGGGCCGAGTTTCTGGTGGTGCAGCCGGGAGAAGTTCTCCACCTCGACCCGGAAGGTCTCCACCGCGATCTCGTACTCGATCAGCGCCTGCTCGGCCGCCCGCACGGCCTTCTCCAGCCGCGCCTCGGGCCGCGTGTCCTCAGCTTCCGGGGTCGTCACCCGCCCAGGGTAGGCCACGGGGTCCTGGCCGCGGCGACCACGGGCCGCGAGAACCCCGTGGCCGGACGACGCCCGCCCCCGAGCCCCCCGTCACCTTGACAGGCGCCCGCCCCCGAGCCCCCGTCACACCCCCCGCTCCGCCGCCACCCGCCCCGAGTCCACCGCCTTCACCAGCTCCGCGTGATCCGCCTCCGTACGGTCCGCGTAGGCGACGGCGAACGCGGCCATCGCCTCGTCCAGCTCCTCGTTCTTGCCGCAGTAGCCGGACAGCAGCCGCGGATCGGCGCTGTGGCTGTGGGCGCGGGCCAGCAGCGCGCCGGTCATCCGGGCGTAGTCGTCCAGCTGGTCGGGGGAGAGTTCGTGCGGGTCGACGCTGCCCTTGCGGTTGCGGAACTGCCGGACCTGGAAGGGCCGCCCGTCGACCGTGGTCCAGCCGAGCAGGATGTCGCTGACGACCTGCATCCGCTTCTGCCCGGCCACCACCCGGCGCCCCTCGTGCGCCACCTGGGCCGCGTCGAACCCGGCGGTCAGCAGATGCGGCACCAGCGCCGACGGCCGGGCCTCCTTGACCTGGAGTATCAGCGCCTCCCCACGATGATCGAGAAGCAGCACGACATACGACCGGGTCCCCACGCTGCCGGTGCCGACCACCCGGAACGCCACATCGTGCACCGCGTGCCGGGCCAGCAGCGGATGACGGTCCTCGGCGAGCGAGCCGAGGTAGCCCTCCAGCGACCCGGCGACCGCCGCCGCCTCGGCGTCCGGCACCGGGCGCAGCACCGGCGGCGCCGCCACGAACCGCCGTCCGCCGTCCTCGGTGGGCTCGGTGGAGCGCGCCGCGAACCGTCCGCTGGTGTTCCCCCGCGCCTTCTGCGAGACCCGCTCCAGCGTGCCGAGCAGATCGTGGGCGTCGGTGTGGGAGACGAGTTCCTCGTCGGCGATGGCGTGCCAGGCGTCCAGCACCGGGAGCCGGGCCAGCAGCCGCAGGGTGCGCCGGTACGCGCCGACCGCGTCCCGGGCCGCCGCGTGGCACACGTCCTCGCCCGCGCCCGCCTCCCGCCCGGCCAGCACCAGGGACGCGGCGAGCCGCTTGAGGTCCCACTCCCAGGGGCCGTGCACCGTCTCGTCGAAGTCGTTGAGGTCGATCACCAGCCGGCCGTGCGCGTCCCCGTACAGCCCGAAGTTCGCCGCGTGCGCGTCGCCGCAGATCTGGGCGCGGACCCGGGTCATGGGGGTACGGGCGAGGTCGTACGCCATCAGCCCGGCGGAGCCGCGCAGGAACGCGAACGGCGTGGCCGCCATCCGGCCGACCCGGATCGGCGCCAGCTCCGCGATCCGGCCCCGGTTGGACTCCTCGACCGCCGCCACCGCGTCCGGGCGCCCGGCGTCGATGTCGAGCAGGGCGTGCGCGGCGCGCGGCACCCGCTCGCGCAGCGCCTTGCCCTCGTCCTTGGTCGACCCCGGCCCCCGGGCGGGCCGCTCGGCGAATCCGGCCACCCGTGGAATCCGCGCCTCGGCCTCACCCACGGCCATCGCCTCCCCCGTACGCGTGCGTGGGCGCACACCCGTGCCCACGACGAACATCAACTCGTCCGGAACGGTACAGGCGCCGACGGTTTCCCGTCAGACCCCCACCCCGACCCACCCGGCGTCAGCCTCCGCCCCGCCCGGCGTCAGCCTGTGCCCCACCCGCCCACAGCCCTCGCCACTCCCGCCACTCCCACAGCCCTCGCCACCCTCACTCCCGTACGCCCGCCAGCTCCACCGCCCGCCCGCGCCGCAGCGACCGCCACGCCGGGACCACCGACGACACCACCGCGAGGACCGCGCACACCCCGGTCAGCGCCCCGAGCGTCCCCCAGGGCAGCCGCACCGGCGTCCCCACGGACAGCGCGCCGAGCGCGCCCCACATCCCGAGCAGTTCGACCGCGGCGACCAGCGCGCCCAGCGCCCCGCCCACCGCCACCACCGTCAGCGCCTCCGCGCCGACCAGCCGCAGCACCTGCCCCTCGGTGGCCCCGGCCAGCCGTAGCGCGGCGAGGTCGCGGACCCGGTCGGATCCGGCCATGACCATGGTGTTGGCCAGCGAGAGCCCGGTGTAGAGCAGCGCGATCCCGAGGACGAGCAGAAAGCCGGTGCGGGTGACGCGGTCGGGCCCGGCGGCGACGGAGGCGATCCAGTCGTCCCGGTCCAGCACCCGCGCCCCACCGCCGCCGACCGCGACCCGCAGACCATCGGCCACCGCCCCCGCGTCCGCCCCCGCCACCACCCGTACGTCGACCCGGTCGACCGGCGCCGAACCGGCGTTGCGCGGAGTGACGTACACCCCGTTGTCCCCGGTGCCGGTGGCCATCACCGCGGCGATCCGCAGCGATCTGCGCGTCCCGTCGCCGAGCCAGACGTCGACCCGCTCACCGACGGTGTGCCGCCGCCACTCCTCGTTGACGATGATCGAGCCGTCGTCCAGATCGGCCACCCGCCCGGCGACCAGCGGCAGCGCGGCCGTCGCCGCGAGCGCCCCCGGCGCCACGGCACGGGCGTCCGAGCGGATCAGCGCCACGCCGTCCTCCAGCACGTACACCGCGCCGGACGCCCCGGCGGCGACCTCGGCCCCCGGCACCGCCGCGAGCCGCCGCACGGCCGCCGCGTCGAAGCCGTCGTCGGTGGCCGGGACGACGACGAGGTCGGCGGTGGTCCGCTGACGGACCTCGGTCTCCCTGGCCCCGTCCAGCGTGGCGGTGGCCCCGAGCAGCGAACCCGCCAGCGCGACGGTGATCAGCACCGGCGCCGCCACCGCCGCGGTCCGCCGCGTCCCGGCGGCGGCGTTCTCCCGGACCAGCATCCCGCCCGCGCCGCGCAGCCGGGCCGCGGGCCAGACGACCAGCCGGGTCAGCGGACCCGTCACGACCGGCGCGAGCAGCGCGACCGCCGTGATCAGCAGCATCGGACGGCTCACATACGTCTTGCGCTGCAACAGCCCACCGGGGTCGCCCACCAGCGCCACGGCCAGCGTCACGGCGGCGGTCAGCCCCAGCGCCGCGCCCGCCAGCAGCCGCCCCGGGGTCAGCGCGCGGCTCTCGGCGGACGCCTCCCGCAGTGCCTCCACGGGCCCGGTCCGCCCGGCCCGCCAGGACGCCGCCAGCACCCCGCACACCGCCACACCGAGCCCCGTCCAGAAGCCCAGGTGATACGGCCAGCCGTGGCCGCCGACGCTGAACCAGCCCGGCGCGAGCCCCTCGTCCACCGCCCACCGGGCGAGCACCGGCGCCCCGTACGACCCGAGCACGCACCCGGCGGCCGAGGCGAGCACCCCCACGCCCAGCGCCTCGGCGACGACCATCCGGCGCAGCTGGCCCGGGGTGGCCCCGGCGGTGCGCAGCAGCCCGAACTCCCGGCGCCGCTGGGCGACCGCGAAGGCGAAGGTGGAGGCGACGACGGCGACCGACACGAAGGCGCTGATCCCGCCCGCCGTGCCGAACAGGGCGTTCAGGGCGGTGAGCGCCTCACGGTCGCGGTCCGGATCGGCGTCGGCGAGCCGCCGGTCGTCCCCCGTGAGCACCCGCGCCCCGCTGCCGCCGACCACCGCCCGCACCGCGTCCGGCGCCGCGTCCACGACCAGCTGGACACTGCGGGGCGCCAGCTCGGCGGCCCGCTCGTCGCCGTAGAACACGGCCTGTTCGAACCCGAGCGCCCGTACGGTCCCGACGACCCGCACCTCCCCCCGGTCCGTCCGGACCCGTTCCCCGGGCCGCGCCCAGTCCCCGGCGACCACCACCTCACCGGCGCCCCGGGGCGCCCGCCCCGCGTCCAGCGCGTACGGCGCGAACGCGGCGGTCGACCAGGGGTGGCCCACCAGCTCCGCGGGCCCGCCCTCGGCGCGCACGGCGAAGGACCGGTCCACCACGACCGTGCCCAGCGTCCGCAGCTCCGCGACGACGGCCTCCGGCACGGGCCGCGGCCGGTCGAGATCCTGACGGCGTTCCCCGATCGGCGTGGACACGGTGAGGCTGTGCTGCCCCTGCACCACGACGGGCGCGACGGCGAACCGCTCCGGCCCCCGCGGCGGCGCGTCGGACGTGGCGGCGAGCGCGAGCCCCATGACGGTGATCAGCGCCACACCGAGCACGAGGGCGACAAAGCTGCCCACGAAGGTGACCCGGCGGGCACGCAGGGTACGCAGCGCGGTACTCAACACGAGGCGCCCTCCAGCCGAGTCATCCGAGCGGCGATCGAGTCGGCCCCGACTCCCGCCAGCTCACCGTCGACCCGCCCCAGAGCGACGAAACCGCCCACGAAGAAGACCCGACGGACACGCAGAATGCGCAGCGCGATACTCAACACGAGGCGCCCTCCAGCCGGATCATCCGAGCGGCGACCATCCCGACCCCAACCCCCGCCAACTCACCGTCGACCCACCCCAGGCCGACGAAACCGCCCACGAAGAAGACCCGACGGGCACGCAGAATGCGCAGCGCGGTACTCAACACGAGGCCCCCTCCAGCCGGGCCATCCGAGCGGCGATCATCTCGGCCCCGACCCCCGCCAACTCACCGTCGACCCGCCCGTCGACCAGGAACACCACCCGGTCGGCGACGGCCGCGGCCACCGGATCGTGGGTGACCATGACGACCGTCTGCCCCTCGTCGTCGACCAGGGCGCGCAGCAGCGCGAGCACCACACGGCCGGTGCGGGTGTCGAGCGCGCCGGTCGGCTCGTCGGCGAACAGCACCTCGGGGCGGGTGATCAGGGCGCGGGCCAGCGCGACCCGCTGCTGCTGGCCGCCGGACAGCTCACCGGGCCGGTGCCGGGCCCGGTCGGCGAGCCCGACCCGCGCCAGCGCCTCCCGCACCCGCGCCCGGGGCACCCGCTTCCCGGCCAGCCGCAGCGGCAGCGCGATGTTCTGCTCGGCGGTCAGCGAGGGCAGCAGGTTGAACGCCTGGAACACGAACCCGACCCGCTCCCGGCGCAGCAGCGTCAGCCGCCGCTCGCTCAGCCCGGTCAGCTCGGTGCCGCCCAGCGTCACCGACCCGGAGGTCGGCCGGTCCAGCCCCGCCGCGCACTGCAACAGCGTCGACTTGCCCGACCCCGAGGGCCCCATGACGGCCGTGAACGTCCCTGGGGCGAACCCCAGCGAGACCCCGTCGAGCGCGGCGACCCCGCCGCCCCCGCCCCCGTACCGCCTGCCGACCCCGCACAGCCGCACCGCGTCCTCGCCCACCGTTCCCCGCCCGTCTCCAGCCGATCTCCGCCGTCGGACACGAGCCAACCGCGATCCGGCCCCGCGCACAGTGCGGCGGAACCGACACCCGGGGTAGTGCCTGCCCTACCCCCCGACCTCCCTCCCGCCCCCCTGACCTGCTCCCCCGCACCGCCTACCGTGGCCGCCATGCGCCCTCGTACCGTCTGGCAGGCCCTGTCCGGTCCCGGCTTCGTCGTGTCCGCGTGGCCCTGGCGGGCGGTCGCCTATCTGCTGACCGGCGCGCTGGCCGGACTGCTCACGCTGACCGTGCTCGTGCTCGCGCTGACCCTCGGCGGGCTGCTGGCGCTGGTCCTCGTGGGGCTGCCCCTGCTGGTGCTGACGGCGCTGCTGGGCCTGCCGGTGTCGTGGCTGGAGCGGCACCGGCTGCGCCTGGTCGACCTGGACCCGGCCCCCGCACCGCACCGCCCGCTGCCCGCGCCCGGCCCCTGGCCCTGGCTGCGCTCCCGGCTCCGCGAGCCGTCCACCTGGCGGGAACTGGGCTACGCCCTGCTCCTCGCGGTGCCGCTCTGGCCGCTCGACGCCCTGGTCCTGACCGTCGCGCTGCTCTCCCCGCTCTCCCTGGTCGCCGCGCCGCTCCAGATGGCGGTCATGGGCGGCGGCGAGGAGGCCAAGATCCTCAAGCTGTGGACGGTGACGGGCTGGCCGGCCGCGTCCGCGGTCGCCGTCCTCGGTCTGGCCCTGCTGGCGCTGGGCGCGTACATGCTGGGCGCCGCCGCCGGGGCCCGCGCAGAGCTGACCCGGCTGCTGATCGCCCCGCGCGAGAGCGAGCTGGGCGCCCGGGTGGTCGAACTCTCCCGCTCCCGCCTCCGCTTGGTGGACGCCTTCGAGGCCGAGCGGCGCCGCATCGAGCGCGATCTGCACGACGGCGCCCAGCAGCGCCTGGTGGCCCTGACGATGACGCTGGGCCTGGCCCGGCTCGACGTCCCGCCGGGCCCGCTCGCCGACCGGCTGGCCACGGCGCACGACGAGGCGGGCCGGGCCCTGGCGGAGCTGCGCGAGCTGATCCACGGCATCCACCCGCAGGTGCTGGCCGACTACGGCCTCACGGCCGCGGTCACCGACGCCGCCGACCGCTCGCCGGTCCCGGTGGATATCGATCTCCAACTCCCGCACAGACTCCCCCAGTCGGTCGAGTCGGCCGCGTACTTCGTGGTGTGCGAGGCGCTCGCCAACGTGGCCCGGCACAGCGGCGCCGACCGCGCCACGATCAGCGGCGGCCACCACGACGGCCTGCTGTCCCTCCAGATCCACGACGACGGCCGGGGCGGCGCGCGGCCGGGCGCGGGCAGCGGGCTGACCGGACTGGCCGACCGGGTGTCGGTGCTGGATGGCAGACTCTCGCTGTCCAGCCCACCGGGCGGACCGACCCTGTTGCGTGTGGAGATTCCTTGCGAGCGGACCGAGCGCTGCGCGTAGTACTGGCCGAGGACAGCGTGCTGCTGCGGGACGGGCTGACCGCCCTGCTGGAGCGCTGCGGCCACCAGGTCGTGGCGGCGGTCGGCGACGCCGGGTCCCTGACCGCCGCGGCCGGCGCCCACGACCCGGACATCGTGGTCACGGACGTCCGGATGCCCCCCGGCTTCCAGGACGAGGGCCTGCGCGCGGCGGTCGCCCTGCGCACCGCCCGCCCCGCCCTCCCGGTCCTGGTCCTCAGCCAGTACGTGCAGCGCTCCTACGCCGCCGATCTGCTGGACTCGGGCGACGGCACCGGCGTCGGCTATCTCCTCAAGGACCGGGTCGGCCAGGTCGAGGAGTTCACCGAGGCGCTCGCCGCGGTCGCCGCGGGCGGCACGGTCGTCGACCCGGAGGTGGTCCGCCAACTGCTGCGCCGCCGCCGCGACCCCCTGGAGCGCCTCTCCCCGCGCGAGCGCGAGGTCCTCGCCCTGATCGCCGAGGGCCGGTCCAACAGCGCCATCGCCCGTGAACTGGTGGTCTCCGAGGCCGCCGTCGGCAAACACATCGGCGCCATCCTGACCAAGCTGGACCTGCCCCCGGCCGCGGAGACCCACCGCCGGGTCCTGGCGGTCCTGGCGTTTCTCCGCGCATGACACGGATCACAGCCGACCGGCCCGCCGCTCACCTTGAGAGCTTCCTCACACGCCCCCGGCCTTCCGGGAGCGGTCCGGTGCCGAAAACGACGAAGTGGGCGGCATCGCTGCTGCGATGCCGCCCACTTCATATGGTGGGGCACCGACGAAACTCGCTGGCCAGGCGCTGCATGGGCGCTTGCAGAGATCGTTTCCCACCCATGTGGAGATCGTTTCCCGCCACCCTGGTCAGGGGCCTGTACGCCAAGAACTCGGCGATAACGCAGCCGACCAGCTCACCGAAGCAGGCGACAGCGATGACGGTGGTAACACCGATCATCGAGACAGGGAGAACCGAGAGTAGCCACCAATAAAGGTGCAACCAAGGTCACTATCGGCTATACCGTAGCACAACCACTCTCAGTGCAGATTACACCCATTTGCTGCAACACGCGAATTAGCGACGACGACGGTCGAAATCTCAAGGATGGCCGAAAATGATTCGGTCGACGCTGGTACGACACCGCACTCCCAGCACATGAAGCTGGAACAAGCTTCAATGCATCGCCCCCCATCAGAAGTCACTAGAACGCCTCCGCCTGACTTCGCCTACCAGGGCGTTTATCGCGCGTTTATCGTCGCCCGTGATCCTTTTCTGCTGTACGCACCAAGGGAAGCGCGAGTCACTCGCATCACTCCTGCGCCGCTACGGTCAGGAACCAAATGGGGGCATTCGCGGTCACGAAGGTTGATGATATACAGAAGCGGACCAGGCTGATTCGCACTACATTTTCCGACTGACCGTGATCAACGGCGCTTCCCGAGACATTGACACCTTCGTTCTACGCGTATAGATCATCCCGTTCATCGCCAACCTGCCGACTGCCCCCGGCCGCCTCGCGCGATTGCGGCGGGTGTCAAACAGCGATCCTCTCGCGCTTATGGCGCAAGCTCCGGCCGCATTTCTACCCACTCATAGGAGTGTTATGAAATTTCGGATACTCGGACCCATGGAAGCGAACATCGGCAGCGTGTCGCCAGTTCTGGGGCCGCGCCTGCGCGTTGTCCTGGCTGTGCTGCTCCTCAACCCGAACCGAACTGTTTCGACCGAACGTCTAATAGAAGCCGTTTGGGGTGACACCCCACCCGTGACAGCTAGGTCGCAGATCCAGATAGTCATCTCCATGCTGCGGCGTGAGATATCCAGCCCCGGACAGGAGGGTATAATTCGGACCCAGGATCCGGGGTATTCGATCAGAATCGCTCCCGAAGATCTCGATCTCCATCATTTTGAGCAATGTGTCGCAACAGCCCGATCGCTCAGACGGTCGGGCGAACTGGATCAGGCATCGAACCTGCTGCGCACCGGGCTCAGCCTGTGGCGCGGTGCCCCGCTCGCAGATGTGCAGAGCCTTCGGTTACAGGCCAGCGTGACCCAGTTGACCGAGAGTCGCTTAGCTGCGCTGGAAGACTTATTCGATGTCGATTTGAAGCTCGGACGCCATCACCAGCTGGTCGGTGAGGTGGCTGCGGCGGCGATTGAAAACCCGCATAGGGAACGACTGCTGGCGCAGCAGATGATTGCGCTGTTCCGGACCGGGCGCCAGACAGAGGCTCTCTCGGTATACCGGGACGCACGGCGGACGCTCCTAACCGAGTACGGGCTGACTCCTTCTGATCAGTTGCGCGCTGTGGAGGTAGCCATTCTTCGAAACGATAAGAGTGTGCGTGCCCCAAGCGCCATCGGGCATCCCGTCCCTGCACCCGTTACGCCCACCCTGCTGCCTCAGCCTTTGCCGGCTCCGCCTGTGAAGTTCATCGGCGTCGCAGCGCCGCTGCGACGCCTCCACGACCTACTGCTCAACCCCCCGAACACCGGCTCGGTCGGCTTGGTCGTCGTGTCTGGGCGAGCCGGTACTGGCAAGACGGCGTTGGCCCTCCATGCGGCGCACCAGTTGCGTGACCGGTTCGCGGACGGTCGGCTCTATGCCGATCTTGGTGCGGAGAACGCGTCCGTCTCCCACGTGCTGGGGCAGTTCATCATTGCGCTGGCTGGCCCCGATCACACGCTGCCTGATCGGCAGGCGCATCGTGCCCAGTTGTACCGGACCCTCCTCGCCGGACGTCGTGTCCTCGTGGTGCTGGACGGCGTCGAGGACGAGGCCGACGCTCTGCCGCTCATCCCCGCAGGCAGCGGCTCCGCAGTCATTCTGACCAGCCGTCGCCGACTGCCCGTTCTGGCAGGTGTACACCAGGTCAACCTCAGTATGTGGAACGTCGATGATGGATATGCTCTGCTGGCTTCCATCGTGGGACCACAACGGTTGGCAGCGGAGCGCGAAGAGGCCCACAGACTTGTCAGACTCTGCGACGGACTGCCCCTGGCGCTGAGGGTGGTCGGTGCTCGTCTCGCGGACCGGCCGCACTGGCCAGTCGCCCGTATGGTCGATCGATTGCTGGACGACCGGGACCGCTTGGATGAGCTGACCTACCGCGATATGACCGTACGAGACGGCCTGGCCAGAGAATACGAGGGAGTCAGTCCGACCGCCCAGAGCATGCTCCGTGGTCTTGCGGCCCTGTCGATGGGCGAGTTCCGAAGCAGCGATGCTGGCCAATTGTTCGATATGGCCGAGGGTGAGGCCGAGGACATCCTCGCCTCGCTGGCTGAGGTCAACCTGATTGAGACCGTGAGCAATGAGACTGCACCTGGCCTCTTTCGGATGTGGAAGCTGGTCCGCCTCTTCGTGTGCGAGCGAATGGCCGAAGAGGGCGCCCCGCTGGGTGCACGGATGGCGGAACCGCCACGTCGGTGCGGGACACGCGCTCTGTCCGGCCCCGTCCACGCGGCCATCGCCAAGGGATACGTGGACCGCCGGAGGTCCGCCACGGCGTAGCTCTCTCTGCCCGAGGGGCTGGTTCGCCACAGCTCATGCAGCCGCCCGCCACGTCGGAAGATCCCGGTGCCGGCGCAGCGGGCTCACCAGCACCATCGAGCCAGCGAGAACGAGCAGACCCGTCATGATCCACATCGTCGGACGAAGCCCGATGACTGACCCGAGCAGGCCGCCGAGCAGCGCCCCGAGTGGGATGGTGCCGTGGTTCACGAACATGGATGTCGCCACGACACGACTGAGCAGTTCTGGAGGGGTGTACTTTTGCCGGAAGCTACCGAAGATCACATTGCACACGGTGGCACCGGTGACCAGCACCACGGATCCGAAGACGAACAATGCGAGGCTCGCTCCGTTGGTCGTCATCGGAAGCAGCAGTCCACACGGCGCGGCGATGATCTGGCTGACGAGTGCGCCGCGCGCTGCCCCGAACCGGCGAGCGACCGGCGTTGCCACGACCGCCCCCAGGATGCCGCCAAGCGCTCCGGCAGCAGCCAGCACACCGACAGTGCCTGGCTGCACTCCTACTTCACGAATCAGGAAGGGCACGAGGATCGACTGGTACCCGGCAAGGGCGAAGTTCGCTGTAGCTCCGAAGGAGGTGAGTGCGCGGAGGTAGGGGTCGCGCATGATGAACTTCAGCCCCTCGACCACATCGCCGCGAAGGGACGTAGGCGCCGAAGGGGGCAGTGGGGGCACCTCGCGCCGACCGCGCATCATCAGAAGCATGATCGTGGACACGAGAAAGGTGCCCGCATCGGCGAGCAGTCCGAGAACTGCCCCGAACCACTGGGCTATCAGACCAGCCACTCCAGGGCCGGCCACTTGTGCGGCGGCGGCGCCGCCCTGCAGCTTCGCGTTGCCTTCGACCAGGTCGTCCTGGCCGACCAGTTCGGGTAGATAGACCTGAAAGGCGGTAGTGAAGAAGACCGACGCGGTGCCTGCAACCAGGCCGGTCAGCAGAAGGTGGGTCGTGGTCAGAGCCCCGAGCCAATCGACAAGTGGCACACTGGCGAAGGCCGACAGGGACACGAGGTTGCAGCTGAGCATGACGGCTCGCCGGGGCAGTCGGCCGACCCAGACGCCCACGGGCAGCCCTACAACCACCCAGGGCACCCAGACGGCGGCGGTCAGGAGTCCGACGACGAAGGTGTCAGCGTCAAGCTTGACCACAGCGACCAAGGGGAGCGCCACCGTCGTGATACTGCTGCCCAGTTTACTGACCGTCTCCCCGACCCAGAGAAGGCGGAAATTCCGCTCGGCGAGGAGGCCCCAGCGGGACCGGGGGCGATTCTCCGGACTGGCCGTGGTGGCGTTGGAAGTGGCCGAGGACGAGGGTGTTCCACTCGGCCCGTTCACGGCTTGGCCGGTACTGCGTGCGCAAAGGCGAATACCGGCCTGCGCTGCTGTCCGTCGTCTGGGATCGACCGCGACGCCCATCGATCTAGCAACGTGGTGAGCTCCTCCGCCAGTTGACGAGCCTCGTCGGGAGTAAGGTGCAGCCATGTCTCGGTTGAGACCGAGCACCCGTCGCGCCAGTCGGGTTCCTCCTTCTCCCGTTCCATCAACCAGCTGCGGACGAAGTCCATATGCCGGTCAATTAGAAGTCGTGCCGCAGCATCAGCCACGGCCTCCGCCGCAGGGTCGTACTCGAAGTCGGTGCGCGCCCAGCGCACACTGCTGGATACCAGCCGCCACCACCTCTCGCGCCGGTCGCGGGCCAGTTCCGGGACCTCCTCGACCAGACCGACGTCTGCCAGTACTCGCAGATGGTGGCTCACGTTACCCACGGCCTGGCCCGTCGTCTGGCTAAGCACTGAGGCCGTCGCTGGGCCGTTGAGCTTCATGAGATCCATGAGTTGGCGTCGTAGCGGGTGGGTGAGTGCGGCCAGTGTGCGCGCATCGCGGATCTGCAGCACGTCTACGTCTGTCACGTCACCCATTATACACAAGGACTCTTGTGCAAGAAGTGTTGTGTATAAACTCACGGCTGTTCCCACGACGAGTCACGAGGATCGGGATGACCGCTGAGGGCGGCATCCCGGCTCTTCTGGGGAGGGCCTCCGGGCCGACTTCCGACGGGTCGGCCCGGAGTCTTCGGAAACGCCTTAGCTCGGATCGACGGGGCGGCCGACGACGGCCCACTCCAGTACGGCCATGGCCGAGGTCATCTTGTGGAACGCCTGGCGCCATGCGAGGCTGTCCGGGCTGTCGAGGACCTCGTCGTCCACGTCCTGGCCGCGCATCGCGGGCAGGTCGTGGAGGAAGACGGTGTCGGCGCCGCCGACGGAGCGCATCATCTCCCGAGTGACCTTGAAGCCGTCGAAGGCGGCCAGCCAGTCGTTGCTTCCGTGCTGTACGCCCATGGTCTGCCAGCGAGTAGCGTAGACCGCGTCGACGCCACGGGGCAGATCACCGATGTCGTGGTGTTCCTGGATCAGATCGCTGCCCTGGCTCAACTGTTTCACGGCGTCGGTGACTTCGGGCCGCAACCCGTAGCCGCGCGGGGTGACGAGCGTCAGCCGCAGTCCCGGAACCGCCGCGGCCGCCATGGCAAGCGCGGCGGCGCTGCTGTTGCCCTCGCCGACGTAGAGGATGCTGCGGCCCTTCAGGTCGCCGAAGTGCTCCTGAAGCGTGGCCAGATCGGCAATGGCCTGGGTTGGGTGCTCGTGCTCGCTCAGCGCGTTGATGACGGGCATCCGGCTCGCTTCGGCGATCTCCCGCATCTGTGCCAGCGGGCCGTTGGTCCGCATCACGAGGGCATCGAGATATCCCGACATGACCCGTGCGGTGTCGGCCCAGGTCTCGCCGGTCGTGACCTGGAGGTCACTGGCGCCGTAGGGCATCACATCGGCGCCCAGGCGCAGGGCGGCTGCGGAGAAGGCGGAACGGGTGCGGGTCGACGCCTTGCTGAAGTACACGCCTATGACACAGCCGGCCAGCGGGGTACCGCGCCGGTCTGGGGCAGCCATGTCGACCGCGCGCCCGACGAGTGACCGCACGGTCTGGTGGTCGAGATCCTGAAGAGACAGCACATGCCTCACGGAGTCACCTCGTTAGTCTCGGATTGCCGGATGGTGCGGGGTAGGTCAGGCGGTCAAGTCAGGCGCCACGCGCCGACCCGCCTCCGAGGGCCTCCTGGACCTCGGCGTCAGTCATCGCCGCGATCTCTTCCTCGATCAACGCTTCGATGACAGCCGCCTGTTCGGCCAGAGTCGGCCGCTCGTAGAAGAGGGGCAGAGGTACGTCGAGGCCGAGCTCGGCGCGTATGCGCGCACCGACCCGGGCCAGCGCCAGGGAGTGCCCGCCGACATCGAAGAAGCGGTCGGAAGGTCCGACACTCGTGACAGGCAGCACGCTGAGCCAGATCTCGGCCAGCACCTTTTGCGCGGCAGTCAGTTCCGGTAGCGGTCGCCTGTGGACGGGCTCATCACCAGGTGCTGGCAGCGCCTTCCGGTCGACCTTGCCGCTACGGGTCAGCGGCAGCTCGTTCAGGATCACCACAGCGGCCGGGACGCAGTGCTGGGGCAGCCGCTCCCGCAAAAAGGCCAGGACGGCCGCGGAGTCCGGCTGAAGATCACCAGCGAGGACCAGGTAGCCGACCAGCAGGCGCCCGGACTCCTCATGGGTGTGGACGGCGGCCGCGGCGGAGCACACCCCGGGGAAGGCTGCCAGCGCCCTTTCGACCTCACTCAGTTCGATGCGGAAGCCCCGCACCTTGACCTGGCTGTCGACGCGGCCAAGCAGCTCGAGCAAGCCCCGGGAGTTCAACCGGGCGATATCGCCGGTGCGGTACATGCGGGCGCCCGGCGGGCCCCAGGGATCCGGCAGGAAGCTCTGTGCGGTGAAGGCGGGGGCCTGGAGATAGCCTCGGGCGAGTTGCACTCCTGCCATGTACAGCTCTCCTGCCACTCCGGGCGGAACCGGTCGCAGCGCGTCGTCTAGCACGTAGGCGTGTGTGCCCGGGAGCGGCCGTCCGATCGTCACCTCACGCTCGTCGTCGCGCCGGTCGGCCGGGTCGGTGAGGTCGGCGTGGGTCACGACACTGGTTGCCTCTGTCGGCCCATACGAGTTGATGAGCCGCACACCGCCGCCGACAGCAGCATGCCACTGGGCGAGGTGGCTCGCGTTCGCCTGCTCGCCTCCGATGATGACCAGCCGCAGGTCGCCGGGGATCTTGGCCTCCGGCTCCTCGGCGAGCCAGGCGGACCACTGGTGCCAGAACGCCGTGGGCACGTCGATGACCGTGGTCCGGGTGGTGGCAAGGGCCGTGTGCAGATCGGCCGGCGACAGCACGCGGGTCTTGGAGAGCAGCAGCGTCGCCCCGGCCGCCAGGGTCGTCCAGAGTTCGGAGACGAAAGCGTCGAAGCTGAAGGAGGAGAACTGCAGTACCCGGTCATCAGGGGTCAGCCCGTACTCCCGGGCGGTGACGACCGCGTAGTGGGAGACGCTCCGGTGCTCGACGCCAACGGCCTTGGGGCGCCCGGTCGAACCCGAGGTGTGGATGACATAGGCGAGGTCCCGCTCCTCGCCGTCCGCCACCGGGAGGGCCTGGAGTGGCGGCACGTGTCCGGATTCGGGGTGCAGGCCGATGGCAAGGTGCCGGAAATCCTCGGGCACGCGGTGGACGTCCTGCGTGGTGAGCAGGGCTGCGCACTTCTGGTCGCGAACCATTCCCCAGACGCGCTCGGCCGGGTCGGAGGGTTCCAGTGGCAGGTAGGCGGCGCCCGCTCTGAGGATCGCGAGGATCGCCACGATCGTCTCGGGGCGAGGCTCGGCCCACAGGCCCACCACGCTTCCCCTGCCGACGCCGCGGTCCCTCAGCCTGGCGGCCAGTTCGCCACAGCGGCGGTCCAGGTCCTGGTAGCCGAGGGTCGTCTCCCCGCAGACCACTGCGGGTCCCGTGAGGTTGCGCCGCGCCCAGCGGGCGACTGACTCGTCCAGGCGGACGGGTGCGTCTCCGGGCGGGGTCGGCTCCGTCGAGGACGCATCGGCGAGCGACGCGATCGCCCGGCGGTCCGCGGCGACAAGGACGCCCAGTTCGCCCAGCGGTGAGGTGGGCGCCGCACAGACACGCTCGGCGAGGAGCACGAAACGGTCGGCGAGCAGTCGCACAGTCACCTCGTCGAACAGGTCGGCGTTGCAGAGGATCTGGCCCGCGAGGCCGCCGTCCGGGCGGGGTGTCAGTTCCACTTCGATGTCGAAGTTGCCCGCGAGCACGGCGTGCGGCTCCAGCCGTGTGGAGAGACCTGGGAAGTCCCATGCCGGCGACGCGTCGGCCGAGAGCTGGAACAGCACGTCGAAGAGTGGGGAGCGGTCGGCGTGACGGGCCGGGTTCACGTCCTCCACCACAAGGTCGAAGGGGACGTTCCGATGGGCGTGGGCCTCCAGGGTGGTGTCCTGGACCCTGCCGAGAAGGTCGGCGAAGGTTTCGGCGCCCGCCAGGTCGAGACGCAGCACCACGGTGTTCACCAGGAAGCCGACGAGCCCCTCCAGGTCGGGGTGGTCGCGGAGGTCCATCGGAGAGCCGATGGGAAGGTCGTCCTGCCCGGTATGCCGCCGCATCAGGACGCCGAAGAGGGCGAGGAAGGTCATGAAGGGCGTGGCCCCGTGCTGCCTTCCCAGCTCGGTGAGCGTCTCGTACTGCTCGGCGGTGAAGCCGAAGGCGTGGGAGTGGGAGTGGGAGTGCGACGTACTCGACCGGGTGGCCAGCCTGCGCCGGTCGGCGGGCAGCTCGAGCGTGGGCAGGTCACGCAACTTTTCCCGCCAGTAGGCGAGTCCCGCCGAGTAGTGGCCTTCCACGCGTCGGCGATGTTCCCAGGCGGCGTAGTCGGAGGCGGAGCAGGACGGCGGCGCAACGGCTTCTGCGGCGCCGGAGAGCCCGGCCTGGTACCGCGCGGAGAGATCCGCTGCGATGACCGCCTCCGATGTGACGTCGTAGGCGATGTGATGGAAGGTCAGCAACAGCAGATGCTCATCGGCATTCAGGCGTACCACCGAGCAGCGCAGCAGGGTGTCATGGGCCAGGTCGAATTCGCGGGCCGCCTCAGCGGTCAGCAGCTCCCGCGCGCAGCTCTCCCGCTCAGCCACGGGAAGTCCGGTCAGGTCGTGGACAGTGACCGGTACTTCGGTGGCCGGGGCAGCGAGCTGGACCGGTCCGTCCTCTGTCATCTCGATCCGCATGCGCAGCGCTTCGTGGCGCCGGACGACGTCCGACACAGCGCCGCGCAGCGCGTCGATGTCCAGGGTGCCGTGCTGGCGGAGCCAGACAGGCGAGTTGTAGGAGGCGGTGCCCGGGTTCATCTCCTGGAGCATCCATAGTCGGCGCTGTCCGCTCGACAGCGGAACTGGAACACCGTGCGGCGTCCGCGGGATTGCCTCGTGGACCGGTGCGGTGCCCGCGCAGGCGATCTCGGCGAGCCGGCGCACGGTACGGGCGTCGAACAACTGCCGGACCGTGATCTCGATGCCGAGTTCGCGGGCGAGGGCGACGACGACCCGGACGGCGAGCAGACTGTGTCCGCCGAGATGGAAGAAGTCCTGCGTAACCCCTACCTCGGGCAGACCGAGGAACCGGGCCCAGACGGCGGCGATCGACTGCTCCAACGCAGTCGGTGGGGCGCCGGCTGACTCCGGTCCTGCGTCGGCCAGCTCCGGGGCAGGGAGCCGCGTCCTGTCGACCTTCCCGGTCACCGACAGCGGCAGGCGGTCGAGCGCCACGTAGTGGGTCGGCACCATGTATGCGGGGAGCTGCGCCGCCGCGAACGCCCGCAGTTCCTCCGGGGTTGCCGTGGACACGACGTGAGCAACCAGCAGGGTCCCCCGCTGGGGGTCATGCCGTACGCCAACGACGGCCGCGTCGACATCGCGGTGCTCACGGAGCACGGCCGCGATCTCCCCGGGTTCCACCCGGAAGCCACGGATCTTGACCTGATCGTCGGCTCGTCCCAGGAACTCCAGGCGACCGTCGTGATGCAGCCGTGCCAAATCCCCCGTGCGGTACATCCTTCCGGCGCGGAAGGGGTCGGGCAGGAAGCATTCGGCGGTCCTGGCCGGCTTGCCGTGATAGCCGCGGACCACGCCCTCCCCTCCGATGTAGAGCTCGCCGGGGACTCCGGGAGGCACCGGCCGCAGATCGGCGTCCAGCAGGTACTCGGTTGTCCGGGGCAGGGGCCGCCCCAGGGGCACGAAGTCCTCCGAGTCGTCCCCGACCCGCTGTACGGAGGACCAGACCGTGGTCTCGGTCGGACCGTATACCTGGAGCAAACGCGAGGGGGCGGACAGGGCCTTGACCCGGGCCACGACGAGGGGGTCCGACGCCTGGCCACCGAACAGCAGTACCCGCAAGCCGCGTGCGAAATCCGGTGCGTAGCGCGCCAGTTCCTCGACCAGCGCGGCCGTCAGGTACATCACGTCGACGCGCCAATCGAGCAGGCAATCGCGCAGAGTGGCCGGGTCCAGCAGGACGTCGTGGGGGATGACCCTGAGTGAGGCACCGTGTGCGAGCGCGGTCCAGACCTCGAAGGTGAGCGCGTCGAAGGAGGGCGACGAAGCCATGCCCATGACGTTGCCGGGCGCCAGGTCCAGGTAATCGGCGGTGCTGACGAACCATTCCAGGGCACGGTGCTGAACGCTGACACCCTTCGGCGTCCCTGTGGAGCCCGAGGTGTAGACGATGTAGGCGAGCGACTCCGGGTGAACAGGGGGCAGCTCCACCTCCGGGTGGGGTTCCAAGCGGGTGGAGAGAGTGAGCGGCAATGTGGCGATGCCTTCGTGGCCGCGGAGCCGGGAGAGGTACTCCGGTGCGGCCAGCAGCAGCCGAGTACCGGTATCGGCGAGCATGTCGACGCGTCGCTGACGCGGATGGCCGGGGTCTATCGGCACATACGCGGCGCCCGCACGGAGAACGGCCACCATGGCTACGACCAGTTCGGGGGAGCGGGGGAAACAGATCCCGACCGTGCGGTCCGGTCCGGCACCCCGCGCGACGAGTTCGGTGGCCCAGGCGCTGGCGAGAATGTCCAGCTCCTGGTACGTGAGCTGGTCTTTCTCGCCCCACATGACAGCAGGGGCATGCGGCCGCCATTGGACCTGATCGGCTATCAGGTCGAGGAGCGGACGGGGTTTCGTGTGAGGCGCGGGCGCTCCCAGCGCCTCGTCCAGGAGGGTTTGTTCGGCCCTGGAGATCAGGTTCAGCGCGCCGATGGGTGTACGGGGGTTCTGCCCGGTCTGTTCGAGCAGCCGCGCGAACAGGGTCACCAGGGCCTGCGCGGTGCCCCTGTCGACGGCGTCGGTGCGGCAGACCAGCTCCCCGGTCACGGTGTCCGAGGGCGTGATCACCAGAGCCGTCTGATACCCGGAGTCGACCAGGTTCGCCAGGTGTTCGACCTTTAGGCCGGGCGGGAGTTCGTGGGCCCGGAGCTCCGGGATCGTC
Source organism: Streptomyces sp. NPDC048290 (assembly GCF_040652095.1). NCBI lineage: Bacteria > Bacillati > Actinomycetota > Actinomycetes > Kitasatosporales > Streptomycetaceae > Streptomyces > Streptomyces sp. NPDC048290. The sequence continues at coordinate 320,147 of NZ_JBEZLM010000004.1, read as the reverse complement.
TGTACCGTGACGATCGATTCGAACATGAGCTTAGGCCGGGCGATGTCGCTCCAGTCCTGGATGTCGGTCAGTGATGCGTGTTCGTAGGGGCGCTGGTCAAGGAGTTCGCGGTGCAGTGCGGCAAGCCATCCGGCCACGGGTGTTGCAGGATCGACGGCGGCCCGCACGGGCACGGTGTTGACCAGCATACCGACGATCTCGTGCGCCTCTGGCAGGTCGAGCATGCGCCCGCTGCGGACCGCGCCGAACAGCACGTCGTGCTCTCCACTGAACGCCGACAGTGTCAGCGCCCATGCCCCCTCCAGCATGGAGGCGAGGGTGAGTCGGTGGGCGCGGGCGCAGGCACGCAGCTGGTCGGAGGTCTCGCGGTTCAGGTTGAAGGGCACCCGGAGAGGCGCGCCGTCGGCCGATGTCGGCGAGGGGCTCGGCAGGGGGATGGTGGTGGGTGTCTCGCAACCAGCAAGGCGGGCGCGCCAGTACTCCTGCGCCGGTGTGCTGTTGAGGTCGTTCAGCCAGGACAGATAACGGGCCTGGGGAACGGGGGCTGGCAGGGCAGCAAGCGGACCGCCCATCGCCTCGCGGTAGCAGGCCAGGACCTCGCGTAGCACCACGGCCGCGCTCCAGCCGTCGAGGACGATGTGCCGGCTCGTCCACAGCAGTTCCTGCCGGTCGTCGGCCAATGCGATCAGGGTGAGCGCGAAGGGTGCCTCGGCGTCCTCGGGCAGGCCGGCACGGCGTTGCCGTTCGGCCAGCTCAGCCAGGCGTGCCTGCTGCTCCTCCTCGCCGAGGCCGCGCAGGTCGAGTTCTTCCCAGGGCACGGTCACCCGGGCACGGACCACTTGCAGTGGCTCGTCCAGATCCTTCCACACCAGCGTGGTGCGCAGGGCGTCGTGCCGGTCCGTGACGCGCTGCCACGCCGCGCGGAACACGGTGGTGTCCAGCGACCCGGTCAGCCGGTAGTGGTCCTGGTTGAGATACACTGTGTCGCTGCCGTCGAGCAGCCGGTGGAAGAGCATCCCGGCCTGCGCGGGCGACAGCGGTTGCACGCTGGTGATTTCGGTGCGGGAGGAAGAGGACACGCGCGTCACCTGGTCCCGTTGAGTAGCTGGCTGATCGTCTCGTCGTCCCAGGTACGGAGCGACGGGTCCCCTGCGGCGGGTGCCGCAGGGGAAGCTTGCAAGGGGGGCACGGCCTCGGCCAGTTCGGCGAGGGCGGCCAGCGTCTCGCTGCGCAGCACCTGGTGCGCGGTCACCGCGAGTCCCCGCCTGCGGGCGAAGGCGCTGACGCTCATGGCCCGCAGCGAGTCGCCGCCCAGCTCGATGAAGTTGTCCCGGCGTCCCACCGATTCAAGGCCGAGGACCTCGGCGAAGGCGGCAACCAGCACCCTTTCGGCCGTGAGCAGCGGAGGTTCGTGCCCGCCGGTGTCACCCAGCCCGGACGTAGAAGGCATGACGCGGCTCACCGGCCGCCATCAGCGGCCATCGCCGCGCGGAGGCTGGCCGGCCGCATGTCGGTCCACACCTCTTCGATGTACGACAGGCACTCCGCCTTGGTGCCCCTGGAACCGACCGGACGCCAGCCCGGGGGCAGCTCCAGATGGACAGGCCAGACGGAGTACTGCTCCTCGTCGTTGATGACGGCGATGTAGGTCTGTGCTTCGTTCATGGCTGTGGGTTCCTTTACGCGGTGGGAGGGGAGTCAGCCGGAGACCCGGATCAGGCCCATCTGGGTCGCCTTCGCGACCGCCTGCACACGGTCGCCAGCGCCGATGCGCGAGTACAGCCGACGCAGATGGCGCTCGACGGTGCGCGGCGCCTGATAGCGGTGGCGGGCCATGCGCCGGACAGTGGCCCCGGCCGCGAGGTCCTGGAGCAGTTCTCGATCAGCGTCATCGAGGTCGATCCCCGGGTGGGGAGCCGTCGCTGGCGACCGGTGTCCGAGAAGGCCGGGCAGCAGCCGGGCTGGCAATAGAGCGTGCCCCGACCGAGCCAGATGTACCGTCAGCAGCACCTCTCGAGGATCGGTCCGCCGGTCCAGTACGACGGTCGCTCCCTGGCTCAGCACCGCGTGAGCGGTGTCGGCCTCCGCAAGCTCGGTCAGGACCACCACGGTCACACGGCTGTTCACCTTCCGGATCCGCCGTACAGCGTCGGGGCCGTCCACCGCCTCGACGGCCAGCAGCAGAACCCCGTCGTGTTGTGCTGCCCACTGGACCGGATCCCGCGGGTGGACCACGGTGAACCCGGCCCCCGCGCCAGCAGTGGCGAGTCGACGACGGTATGCGGGTTCGGGATCGACAACGGCCAGCGCGGGCCGGTCACCGTCGCGGACGGCGCTGGCCGACAGCGGTGTAGTGGTCACCGTTTCTCCTGAGTGAGTCGGTGTGGTGAGCGAAGAACACGGTTCGCCCTCCAGACTTCGTCGTTTGCCGCAGTCTTTGCGGCCCCGGCATCAGTGCGCCTTCGGCTCGCTATTCACCCGCGAGAGGACCTTTGGTAGCCACTCGATAGCGCCGCCCGGGAGGGTGCCGGTACGGCTCTCCGGTCAATGCCCGGCAGTCGATCTGTCGGAAGTACGACAGATGTCCTGACCCACGCAGACGGTCGGCCAGGGCGGAAGAAGACTGGCCACGTCCCACTCTTGAAGGAACGGAGTGCGCATGCGCCCCATGCCCCTCATATGCCTTCCCTTCGCCGGATCCGGCGCTTCGACCTTCCGGACCTGGACGTCGTTATCGGACGGCGAGCTCGACGTCATCGCCGTCCAATTGCCCGGCCGTGAGCAGTTGATCGACGAAGAGCCCCACCGTGATGCGCGGAAGGCGATTCAGGCTCTGCTTCCAGGCATTCTGGACCGGCTGGGAAAGCGCACCGAGGCCGCCTTGTTCGGCCACAGCATGGGCGCCGTTCTCGCCTGCGAACTGGCGTACCAACTGAGCCTGATTCCGGGCATGACGGTGTCGTTGCTGGTGGCGAGCGGATCGCACAGCCCCTGGAACATGCGCGAGGAGCGAGTCTCCGGACTCTCCGACGCCGAATTCCTCGACAGCGCGCATCACTTCGCTGGCTACAGGCCACCCGCGCTGGAGGACCCGGAGTTCCGTGCGCTGATGCTGCCGGTCCTGCGCGCGGACGCGGAACTCCACGAAAGTTACCGCCCCAGTGCGGACCTGCTGATTCCCGCGCCCGTCCTGACCATCCGCGGCCGCGACGACGCCAAGGTGAGCGCGGAGGAGATTGGCCAGTGGTCCCCCGTGTCCTCTTACCCCCTGCGGTCGGCGGAGCTCCCGGGCGGCCATATGTACCTGGCCGAAGCGGCGGACCAGCTGGTGCGCCTGATCAGTGACGAGCTGTCGCAACTGCGTGGGACCGGCTGACGATGCAGCGGAGGAATCCTGTGACCGTCGACTCCGTGCCACGCCTGGGCCATGACGTGGACCTCACCAACCCTGTCCACCACGCCGAAAGGAACCTGAACGGCCTGTGGCAGTGGCTGCGCAACCATGAACCGGTGGCCTGGCACCCGTACCCCGGCGCACCCGAGGGGTTCTGGGTGGTCACCACCTACCGGGCCGCCACCGAGGTCTACCGTGACAGCGAACGCTTCACCTCCCGGCAGGGCAATGTGCTCGCCACCCTGCTCAACGGGGGCGACTCGGCCGGCGGCCGGATGCTCGCCGTCGCGGACGGGCCCCGGCACCAGACCATCCGGCGCCAGTTGCTGCGCTCCTTCAGCGCTGGTGCGCTCGCCTCCACGCAACAGCGCATCACCACAGCGGCGCGGGAGCTCGTAGGGCGGGTTGCGAACCGGGAGGAGTGTGACTTTGCCAGAGACGTCGCGGCGCGCATCCCGCTCATGGCGATCTGTGACCTGCTCGAGATTCCTGAAGACGACCACGAACTGATGTACCGCCACGGGAGCACATCCCTGGGCGCCTACTCCCCGGACGCGACAGCAGAGGACTCCCGGCTGGCCCGCAACGAGATCCTTCTGTACTTTGCCCAGCTCATCCGCTCCCGCTCCGACCTCCCTGGGGAGAGCATCCTCGGCAGACTGGTCGAGATGATGGACAGCGAAGTCCAGCTGGAGCTGGACGAACTGCTGTTCAACTGCTACAGCCTGCTGCTCGGTGGAGACGAGACCACTCGGCTCGCCATGATCGGCGCGGTCAAGGCTTTCTCGGAGATGCCCGGCGAGTGGGAGCGGCTGCGCCGGGGCGAGGTGCCCGTCTCCCTGGCGGTGGAGGAGATCCTGCGGTGGACGTCCCCGGTCCTGCACGGGGGACGCACCGCCACCGCCGAAACCGTCCTGGAGGGAAAGGAGATCGCAGCCGGCGATGTCGTCGTCGTCTGGAACAAGTCCGCCAACTTCGACGGCGATCAGTTCCCCGACCCCGGCCGGTTCGATCTCTCCCGGACGCCGAACCGGCATCTGTCCTTCGCCTATGGCCCGCACTACTGCCTTGGTGCGGCGCTGGCCAAGATCGAACTCACGGCATTGCTTGAAGCACTCCTTGAGTTTGTGCAGGACATGTCGGTGACGGGCACACCACAACCTGTCTACTCCAACTTCGGGTCCGGGTTCCACAGCCTGCCAGTACGGCTGGAACCCCGGACCGAACCCCTGAGGGGAAACAGCCGATGAACAACTACGACCCGGTAGAGACCGTCTTGGTGCACGAGCGCTTCGACGCGTTCGCCGATCTCGTTCCGGACCGCATCGCGATCGAGGACGCGCAGCGCACGCTCACCTACGGCCAGGCGCGAGCCTGGGCTGAGAGGATCGCCAGCCGACTGAAGGCCGAGGGCGTCGGTCCCGAGCACGTCGTCGGCATCCACCTGCAGCGTTCCGTCGAGGCGGTCGTCGCCATCATCGCCGCCCTGCGCATCGGTGCAGCCTATCTGGCGCTCCCGCCCGATTACCCCATCGAGCGGCTACGCTTCATGGCCGAGGACGCCAACGCGCGGTTTATCGTGACGGATGACGACGGTCTGCCGGCCGGCCTCGACGAGGTCGCCACCGCCCTGCCGGTCGACGGGCTCCCGGAGGCGGGAGAGCGATCCGCCCCAGCACAGGTGGCGCCCACGCATCTCTCCCAACTTGCCTATGTCATCTACACCTCGGGCACCACGGGCCTGCCCAAGGGCGTCGCCGTCACGCACGGCAACATCGCGAACCTGGTGAGCAGAGCCCAGCGGCACATGCGGTTCGCATCCGACGAGACATTTCTCCAGCTCTCCCCTCTCGCCTTCGACCCATCCGCCCCGGAGATCTGGGGGGCGCTCGCCCACGGTGGCCGCCTCGTCATCGCCTCCCCCTCGTACGATGCCATTGACGAACTTCCGTCCGTACTCGCGGGGAAGCACATCACCACGATGGGCCTGACCCCAGCGCTCTTCCACTCCCTGGTCGAGAAACGGCCTGAAGCTCTGGACAGTGTCCGCCGGCTGCTCATCGGCGGCGACATCCTCTCCGCGGCCAAGGCGCGGCTCTTCGTGGAACGTGCCGCGCACCGGGGCTCCGGCAACGTGCTCCTGAACGTCTACGGTCCCACCGAGACAACCACATTCGTCAGCGCCCAGTCGATGGACGAGGTAGCCGGAGACGTCACCCGTGTCCCGGTGGGACCACCTATCGGCGGCGCGCGGCTCTACCTGCTCGACGAGCACCTGAACCAGGTCGCCGCCGGCGAGCACGGCGAGGTGTACATCGGCGGCATCCCTGTCACCCGCGGCTATCTGGGACGGCCCGCCCTGACCGCCGACCGCTTCGTCCCCGATCCCCAAAGCGCCGAGCCGGGGGCCCGCATGTACGCCACCGGTGACGAGGGCGTACTCGACGAGCGGGGTGTCATCGCAGTTCTCGGGCGTCTCGACGATCAGGTAAAGGTCCGCGGACACCGTGTCGAGCTGGGCGAGCTGGAGCACGTGCTGCGACGCCACCCGGACGTGCGGGACGCATGCGTGGTCCTGGTCGATCCTCGCGGTCGGCGTGAACAACTCGTCGCCCACATCGCCACGGACAAGGACGCCGAGGGCCTGCCCGAGCTCCTGGCGAAGCACGTCGCGGAGGTCCTGCCGAGCTACATGTGCCCCGGTGCCTATGCCATCCACGACCGGCTGCCGCTCACTCTCACCGGCAAGATCGACCGTGAGGCGCTCGTACTGAACGGGACGGCGGCCGTCGAGGCCACGCACACCGATGCCCCGGCGGGGCCTGACGGGACCACACGGACCGAGGCTGTACTCGCCGAGATCTGGCGGAAGAACTTCGAGTCCCAGGACATCGGCCTCGACGACGACTTCTCGGCCGTCGGCGGCACATCGATCCTTGCGATCAGCATCGTTGCCGATGCCCAGGACAGAGGGCTGCCGCTCACCCTGACCCTGCACTTCCAGAACCCGACCGTGCGGCGTGCCGCCGCGGCCATGGCGTCGGGAGCATGAGGGAGACGGGACGGGCCGGGGCGGCGCGACGGAAGAAGAAGGACAGCGATGGCGAACCGCACGTCCAGGTGCTGGCACGCATCCTGAGCGAGGTCCGTGCCGGCAGTGACCCTGCCGACCCATTGAACGAAGCACGGATCGCGGCGCTGGAGTCCACCGTGTGTCTGCTTGGTGTCGACGGCCGAGGGCCGGGGGGCACCGGAGCGGAGGCTCCGCCCGACCTTCAACAGGCCCTGGGCTCTGCCCGCGCCTCTGTGGTGGCCATCGGCATCGCGGTCGCCCGCTGGTCCGACTCCCGGCGATGCAGATGAGGCAGGAGAAAGGGATGGAGCAGTCCATGAACGAGTCGGTGCCCGATCTGGTCGCACGGGTGGCGGCCGTCTCCCCCGACCGCCCGGCGGTACGGGACGGCCAAGGGCGGGTCTCCTATCGCGAACTCGTCGAGGGCGCCGCCCGGTGGGAGGCCGCGCTGCGCCGTCGGGGGGTGATGCCCGGCGACACGGTCGCCGTGTGCCTCCCCCGGGCAACCGTGACACTGCAGGCCATCCTCGGAATCTGGCGCATCGGCGCCGTTCTCGTCCCGCTCGACCCCAGCCACCCCATCGTCCGGTGGGAGTTCGTCCTCGCGGACTGCCGGGCACGCGCAATCGTCTGTACCGAGGACCTCGCGCCCAGCCTGCGCAAGGCGTGCGGAGGCACGCCCGAGAGGGGACGGACGGACATCGTGACGGCCGAGAACCTCGGCGTGGACCGTCTTTCTCCCGAGTCGTCGCCAGCGCCCCCGATGGCGCCCGTCGATCCGGACTCGCCCGCCTATGTCCTCTACACCTCCGGCTCGACCGGTGCCCCAAAAGGCGTTCGTGTCCGGCACGGAGCGCTCGCCCACTACGTGAGTTGCGCCGGGCGGCTGTACGAGGGCGCCTCCGGCCCCGCTCCCTGGCACTCACCCCTGGCCTTCGACGCCACAGTGACCTCACTGTGGGTTCCTCTCACCCATGGCGGCGAGGTCTGGCCAGTCCCGGGCTCCGACCCCCTGAGTGGCCTGGAAGGGCTCGCCAAACTGCTGACGGCCCCTGTGGACATCGGCATCTTGAAGATCACCCCGACGCACCTGGAAGCGCTTGCGAACTGGCTCGGCCCCGAAGGGACGCCGACGGCCATCACCTCGCTCGTCATCGGCGGCGAAGCCCTGCGCGCCGACCAGGTTCGTCCGTGGCTGGCCAGGAGCACCCAGATCGTCAACGAGTACGGCCCCACCGAGTCCACCGTTGGCGTGGTCGTGGCCTTCGTGGCACCCGAGCACGTCGCGGACGGTGTCATCCCCATCGGCCGTCCGCTGCCCGGCACCGAGATCCTGCTGTGTGACAGGAACGGCGCTGTCCCCGGCCCCGGAGAACCCGGTGAGTTGTGTGTGGCCGGCCCCCAGCTCGCCGATGGCTACCTCAACCGACCGGAACTTACCGAGGAGCGGTTCCCGCCCCACCCGGTGCGGCTTGGCGAACGCATATACCGCACGGGCGACCTCGCGGTGAGAGGGCGGGACGGTGAACTACACTACGTGGGCCGGATCGACGAGCAGATCAAGTTCCGCGGCCAGCGGATCGAGCCGGGCGAAGTAGAGACGGTGCTGTGCGGCCATCCCGGGATCGCCCAGGCGGCCGTGGTGATCCACGGGGACCGGCTGGTGGCCTATGTCGTCCCGCGCGAGGGCGACACGGCCCTCGAGGTGCAGCAGCTGACTGACCACCTCGCCGACCTGCTGCCGCCCGCTCTGGTGCCGCAGCGGTTCCTGACGGTGCGGGAGCTCCCTGTCACGCCCAACGGCAAGCTGGACCGCAGCGCTCTGCGCGGCAACAAGCCCTGAGCCCGCTCACTGCCGTCTGGTGCCGTCTTCCGGGTTCCGCCGGGCCGGTCCGGAAGGTGGCACCAGGTCCTCCAGCTCGACTTCGAGTACCTCGAGTGCTTTGTCGAGCGCCGCGTCCACCTCAGCGGTGTCGCGACCGTGGGTGATCACTGAGCCCAGCCGGTCGTAGGCATTGCGGGCCAGCCGCACCTCTCGGCCGGGCTGGCCGGTGACCGTCACTCGTGCCACGTGTTCCAGCCGAGCGGCCTCCTGGGCACCGGTGATCCGGCGCAGTACCCCCTCGCGGGGCGGGAGCAGGAAGGCGACGCCCGCGATGCCGTCACGCGTCGGCCGCAGGTCCACGTCGTGACCGAGGGCGGCATGCAGTTGTTGCCGCAGCAGGTCCGCCCCATGGGCCAGCCGGACCAGTTCCGGAATCATGCCGCCCGCGAGCCGGGGGTTGAGCTCGATCAGGGCAGGTCCTTGGGACGTGAGTCTGATTTCCACATGGGTGGGGCCAAGGCGGATGCCAAGGACGTCGAGCGCGTCCACTGCGGCCTTGTGCAGGACCGACTCCGCCGCCTCTTCCAGCGGCGCCGGATAGATGTGCCGGGTCTCCACGAAGTACGGGCTTCCCGTCACGGTCTTACGAGTGATGCCCACACAGCGATGAACGCCGTCGACGCTGAACATCTCGACGCTGAATTCGGGCGCGTCCAGGAACTCCTCCAGCAGGACCGCCCCTGCGGCGCGCTGTCCGCGCACATTGGTGCGCACCGCCATGATCTGCGCGGCGTGTTCCCTCACCTCGTTCCGAGTCCCGCACCACTGGACGAGCTGGGAACCGGAGTCGTCAACGGGCTTGGCCACGCAAGGCAGCCCCACCCGGGTGAGTGCCTCGTCCAGGTCCTCTTCGGCGCGGACCACGGCGAACCGCGGCTGAGGCATTCCGGCCGCCCGCAGAGCGGCGCGGACCTGGCCCTTGTCCCGGCAACGCCGCACCACCTCGGGGGGGTTACCGGGTAGGCCCAGTTCTGCGGCTGCCTCCGCGACAGCCAGCACATAGAACTCGCTGGTCGTGGTAACTCCGGCGAGGCTGCCGGGCAGCGCTCCCAACGTCGCGGTCAGCGTGGCGGGCGCGTTGGTGTCGCAGTCGACGACCTCGGCACCGGTCTCCTCCAGCCCCAGGTAGCGAGTGCGGTCGGAGGTGAGGAACACAGGGACGAAACCGAGGTCGCGAGCGGTTCGCAGAGCGATCATGCCGGTGCCCGTGGTGTTGGCTTCGACGAAGGCCAGATGACGTGTCATGGTGCTCGATTCGATGCGGGGCTGGAGGAGGAGAGGACGGGAAGGATGAAAGTCAAGGAGCATCGAGCCCGAGGAGCTGGTCGACGCGGCGAGCGGCGGCCTCTGGGACCTCCCGGCGCCGGTTCCAGTCCGCTGCCAGCACGCCGATCCGCTTCTTCTGCCGCTGCAGCAGAGCCATGGTGGCGTGCGGCGCCGTGGAGCCGGCCGTGGCCTTGCGCTCCAACTCGGCCTCCGGCCGCAGCAGGCCCTCCAGCGCGGCGGCGGAATGCCCTGCCTCATGACCATGGGCGGCCGCGATACGCAGCAGCAATTCGGGGTTGGGACGACTGGCCGGCCGAGCGTTCCGCTGCGCGGCCAGGACATAGGAACCGGTGATGACCTGTGCCTCGCGCCAGGGGATGCCGTCGGCGAGGGTCAGCTCGTTGGCCAGGGCGAACGCCCCCAGGTAGTCTTCCTCGCAGGCTTCGCGCAGTCGCGTGGTGTCGAAGGAAAGGTGGCCGAAGACCGCGGCCGCTAGGCGCAGCATCGTGCGGAGCACGCTGAGCTGCTGCACCATCTGCGCTCCGCCCTCCTTGGAGACCTCCACGGTGTTACTGAAGGGAGTGGCTCGCTGGGTTGCTGCGGTGTCCACGTACCAGGACAGGGCGTGGCTGCTTTTGCCCCGCAGACGTTCGAGGATGGGGTAGTTCTTCTTCTGGGGCATCGCGGACGAGATCGCCGCCATCTCGTCGGGCAGCGAGACGAAGGCGTGCTGTCCCCCGGCCCAGGTCATGAGGTCCGTCACGAACCGGCTCATGCCGATCCCGAACGTGGCGCATTCCGCGGCCAGTTCGAGCAGCCAGCCCCGTGAGGCGACCGCCGTCAGCGCATGCGGAGCAGGTTTGGCGAAGCCCAGGAGTTCCGCCAGCCGGTCGCGGTCCCAGGGGAGTTGCTGGCCGGCCATGGCCCCGGCGCCAAGGGGCGCGGCGTCCCATCCGTCGTAGCAGACCAGCAGCCGTTCGGCGAAGTGCAGCATGTGCTCGCAGACGGCGCTGAGGAAGAAGGCCGGTGTGATCACCTGGGCTGGCTGCAGGTGGGTGTAGCCGGGCATTGGGTCATACGCGTGGAGAATAGCCAGCTCGTGCACCGCCGTCGCGCAGGCCAGTAGTTCCTCTGCGGTCCTGACAGTCTGTGCACGGCCGAGCTGCAGCTGTCCGCAGGACTGGAAGTCGTTCCTGCTGCGATCTACCCGCCAGGCGGGGACCGGTGCGGGAAGCAGGCGCCCGACGGCAACCTCGATCGCGAAGGATAGATCGGACAGATTGCTCTGCGGATCGGCAGTCAGCGAGGCGGCAGAAACCTTGTGGAGCGCCATGGCGACGGCCCCGGTGTCGTCTGCACTCAGCACGCCGAGCCGCGCGTACTCGAGAAGCAGTGCCTTTTCCATGTGTAGGTAGAATGGCAATAGGTGGGTTACGTCGTAGTCGAACTGCGGTGCGAGTACCTCCTCGTGCAGCAATTCGGTGGGGGCCTGCGAGATCCGGCCCGTAAGTGATCGCATGGCTGGTCGGTTCAATGCTGCCTCCTGGAAGTGACAACGCCGGCGGCCGGTTCCCGGATCTCTTGGTCCTGCCGCTGCGGGTCGTTCTGGGCGCAGAGTCGCTCGCAGAGCGTGGCCAGGTCGGCCGCGTTGCTCGGCGCCACCATGGACATGTGGTCGCCGCCGCTCTCATGAACCTGCAGATCGCCGGCAACCAGTCGCCGCCAGCCCTCGATGTAGCGCCCGGCCGAGTCGTGTAGGACTGTCGAGGGCCGTTCCGGGCTCGCCTCGCGCCCTTCCCGGGACAGCACCAGATGGAGGTCCCCTTCGAACATGCCGGGCCGGAAGGCCTGATAGGCCTCGTGCAGAAGCCCGCACGCACGCAGCGGCAGAGCTGCGGCGAGGCCGGACCGGCCGGGGCCCCAGCCGAAGGAGTCGAAGAAGTCGGCGGATTCGGCCTCCAGACGTGCCCGCTCGGGACTGTTCCCAGGAGCCGACGCGGCCTTCTCCGCCAGGTCCGCCGCGGTCGCGTAGAGCTCGGCTGCGGTCCGGTGGGCCTCTGCCGACGCGGGATCCTGGGGCAGGGTCGGTTCGATCAGGATCAGCGGGTCCACGCGGTGGCCCGCGGCGGTCAGCCTGCGGGCCATCTCGAAGGCGATCAGGCCCCCGTACGACCAGGACATGAGTGCGTAGGGGCCGGTGGGCTGTGTGCGCAGCAGATGAGTGAGGTATTCCTCGGCGAGGGCCTCGATCGTGGCGCGGGGTTCCCCCGTGCCGTAGGCGCTCGGTAGTTCGAAGGCCGTCACGGGCCGGTGGGAGGGCAGGGCGCGGGCCAGGGCCATGTACCAGGAAGCGCTGCCACCGCTGGGGTGGACACAGAACAGGGGGCGGGCGCCGCCGCCGGACAGCCGGACCATGGGGCTGGTACGGGGTTCCCTGCCCTGGTCCGCGCCGCGGTCGACCCGTGCGGCGAGTTCGGCCACCGTCTGGTACTCGTAGTGGTCGCTCACCTCCAGTTCCACGCCCTGCTCGCGCACGAGCGAGGTGGCGTGCACTAGGCGGAGGGAGTCGCCACCCCGCTCGAAGAAGTTGTCGTGGACGCCGAGCTCCCGCAAACCGAGCACCTGCTGCCAGATGTCCACGAGCAGGCTCTCAGTCGGTGTCCGGGGCGGCTGGTGGCGTCTGCCTGACTCGATGCGGGTACGTGGGATCGTGTGCAGCGCGCGGCGGTCGCTCTTGCCGCTGGCTGTGACCGGAATGCGGTTCACCCGGTAGAAGGCGCCGGGGATCAGGTACTCGGGCAGCCGCTCGGCCAGGAACGCGCGCAGGCTGGCGGCGTCGGCCTCGTCGCCCGCCAGGACCACCAAGGCGGCGAACTCGCCTCCCTGGCCCTGCTCGGCCTCCAGCACGGTGACGGCGGCGTCGGCGACGGCCGGGTGCCCGCAGAGGTGGGCCTCGATCTCCCCAGGTTCGATCCTGACCCCGCGCAGCTTGAGCTGGCTGTCGAGGCGGCCGAGCAGCTCGAGCGAGCCGTCGGGCCGGTAGCGGCCTTGGTCGCCGGTGCGGTATAGGACGTCCTGTGGGTCGCCTGTGAACGGGCTCACGAAGAAGCGTCCGTGGTCCTCCTCGGACGCCGTGACATAGCCGAGACTGCGGGCCGGGGTGCGCAGGACGACTTCCCCCGGCTCGCCCACCGAGCACAGTCCGCCCCTGTTGTCGAGTACGAGCGCCTGGCAGCCGGGGAGCGGCTGGCCGACCGCGACGGAGCCATGCACCACTCCCGGCGGGACCCGGTGGGCCAGTTTGGCGAGGGTCGTCTCCGTCGGCCCATACAGATTGACGATCTCCGCGTTTGCGACTCGGCGGCGTACCTCCTCGACCAGGACTCCGGGCAGGGGTTCGCCGGCGAAGAAGACATAGCGCAGCGTGCCGACCGAGCGGTCGGCGTAGGACGCCGACAGCCAGGCTCGGGCCACGGAGGGCACGGCGTGGAGCAAGGTGACACCCTCCGTCCGCAGCCACGCGAAAAGGCGGTCGGGGTCACTGGTGTCCACGTTCGGAATGCACAGTGTTGCCCCGCTGACGAGGGGCGTCAGCACGTCCCGGTAGAGCACATCGAAAGACAGCGCGGTCAGTTGGGCGGCGCGGTCGCCGGGGCCGACCCCGAAGGTCTCACGCTGCCAGCTCACGAACTGGGCCAGTCCCCGTTCCGAACCGGCGACGCACTTGGGGGTCCCAGTGGAACCGGAGGTGAAAGTGAGGTAGGCGATCCGGTCGCCGGGGCGGTACAGCGGCACCGCCGACTCACGGCCGGGGGATCCCAAGGGCCTGGGCACGAGATCGAGGTCTTCTGAGCCGTTCCGCCCACCGCTTCCGCCGATGACGAGTCGGGCTCCGGCCTCGCGCAGTAGCAGTTCCTTTCGCTGTCGCGGCAGCGCGGGGTCGACGACCAGCAGGCGGCGCCTCGCGGCCAGGACGCCCAGCATTCCCACGGCGAGTCCGAAGGAGGAGGGAACAGACAGCGCCACTACGGCGTCCTCGGGCGTCAGACGTGCGACCTCGTTGGCTAGGTCGGCCACGTCGGTGCGAAGTTCGCCGTACGTCCGGGACACCGGCCCGTGGGTGAGGGCCGGGTGTGAACCGTACAGCTGGGCCATCCGCTCGAACTGCTTGATGACCGACGGCTCGCCAGGAGAGGGCAGCGGCTCGTCGGGCTTGGGGAGGGTCCCCTGGAGTTCGGGCGCCCGCAGCGAGTGGGTAGCGACGGGGGCGTCGGGACGCCTGGTGAGCTGCTCAAGCAGATGGGAGAACTGCACCGACATGCTGGTGACTTGACCGGTGCTGAACACATCTGTGCGGAACACCCACTCCAGATGGATCCTGTCGTTCAGCAAGCTGCCGTACAGTGTCAGCCAGAACTTGGGATCGCTGCCCCCCACGTCCCCCTCGACGACGTCGAGACCGCCCAGGCACCGCGTCGGCCTGCCCGCCTGGTTGGCGAAGTTAAACAGAACGTCGACCAGGGGATTCCGGTCGACGTCGCGGGGCGGATTGATTGCTTCCACAAGTCGTTCGAACGGCAGGTCCTGTCTGCTGAGCGCCTCGGTGAGCGACTCGCTCACCCGGCCGAGGAGCGAGCGGAAGGTCGGCCTGCCCCCCAAGTCCGTGCGGACGACCAGAGTATTGAGGAAGAGACCGACGAGTTCGTCGAACTCAGGCCTCCCCCGTCCGGCGAAGGGCACTCCCAGTAGGACGTCCTCCTGTGCTGACAGTCTGCCGAGCAGCAGGTTGAACGCGCTGAAGAGGACGGAGAAGACGGTGGTGCTTTCCGTGTTGGCCAGAGCACGCACCTCTTGTGTCAGTTCCCGGGACAGCACTAGGCTGTGCCGCCCGCCCTGCGCCAGGCCTTCGTCGCCGTAACGGGGAAGCTCGAGGGGCGGCGTGTCGGCGAGCCGCTTCGCCCATTCCTGGAGCTGTTCACGTATCTCGGGGGAGGCGAGCCGGCGCTCCTGGTCCACGACATAGTCCGGATAGCCGACGGCAGGCGGCTGAAGGACACCGGTTCCGCCGCCGACGATGTCCCGGTAGGCCGTGTCCAGATCGGCGAGCAGTACGGCGGTCGACCAGCCGTCGAAGACGATGTGGTGGACCGTCACCAGGAGGGTGTGCTCCTCGGCCGCAGCACGGACGAGGGTCGCCCGCACGAGCGGCGGACGGCCGAGGTCGAACGGCCGCGCCGCCTCCTCGGCGGCCAGCTCGCGCAGGGCGGCCCTCGCCTCCTGAGGGGGGAGACCACCCACGTCGCGGATGCTCCACGGCACAGTGGCTGCCCCGGCGATGTGCTGAACGGGCTGCCCGCCAGCCTCGCCGAAGCTGGCGCGCAGCGCCGCGTGACGGGCCAGGACGCTGTCCAGAGCGCGGTGCAGCGCAGCGCCGTCCAGGGGGCCTTTCAGATGCCAGACGATGGGCATCAGGTAGTCCGTGCGGCCCGGCCGTAGTTTCTCCAGGAACCAGATGCTGCGCTGGCCGGGAGAGAGGGGAAGCCGGTCGGCCGCCGCTGTCACCTGGGTGGAGTGCGCGAGCGGGCTGACGTCCTCGCCGAGCTCGGCGGCGACATCGGCGGCGGTTCGGCTCTTGACCAGTGTGCGCAGTTCGATGTGCCGGCCCAGCCGCTCACGGAGCTGGGCGACGGCTCGGACGGACACCAGCGAGTCGGCGCCCGCGGCACGCAGGTCCTGCGCCGGATCGATGCGGTCGACGCCCAGCAACTCGGCGAAGATCCCTGCCACGAGGAGCTGCAGAGGTGTAGCCTCCCCGGTCGCCTCACCGTCCGGATGAGTGGTGAGAGCCAGGGTCTCGAGATCGACCCGGCCGTCCGCGGTCACCGGAAGGTCGTCCTTCCACAGCCGGAGTTCATACGGGGGGCGCAGGGGAAGGAGCCCATCGAGGTGCTTCCGTATCCGGTCGGATACCGCCTGCGACGGATCGTCGACCACTGCGTGGGCGATCAGCACAGCATCGTCGGCCAGCCCCGCAGCAGCCGCTGCAACGGCCTGGCGTACCGCCGGATGCGCCCCGAGCGCGTGCGCGATCTCCTCGGGATCGAAGAGGCGCCCTCGGTGCCATACCCGGCCGTCGGGACGCCCCCGATGCTGGAGAGTGCCGTCACCCTGTACGCGCGCCCGGTCACCGGTCGCGTAGACGTGGGTCGGCGAGACCGCTTCGCAGGGCGCGGGCAGCAGCTCCGAAGCGGCCCAGTCGGGGCGGGCGCCGGAAGTCGCGACGAGATACAGCTCGCCGATCGCACCCCTGGGGACGGGCCTCAGATGCTCGTCGAGCACGTACGCGCTCGCAGTGGCCGGGGCCGACTGGCCCGGGTCGCTGCCCGCGGCGGCACCAGCAGCGAGCAGAAGGGCGGCGGCCCATGCACCGCAGTCGTCGGTGAGGACAACAGGCTCCGGGCTGGCCGGTGCGTAGGCGTGCAGCGGGCGGTCGGCTCCCGAGGCAATGTCGGCGAGCAGCGCCAGGTAGCTGTCGGCGAAGGCGGTGACGGTGGCCTCGTCGAAGAGCTCTGATGCGTAGTCGAGAACGCAGCGGAGGCCGCCCCCCTCCGCGATCACCGACATGGCGAGATCGCACAACACCGTGCTGTTGGGGACCGGGCACTCGGTCACCTTCAAGCCGGACAGATCGAGTTCATTGCCCGGGGCGGTGTCCAGGCCGAAGACGGACGAGAAGAGCGGGGCGGTGGCCCCCGGGGTCCGGTCGGCGGCGTTGACCGCCTCCGCCACGGCGTCGTAGGAGGCCCCGCTGTGCGCGTAGCCGTCCAGGGCGGTGCTTCGCATCTGATCCAGCAGATCCCCGAAAGTGCCCTCGGCGAGGAGACCGGACAGATCGGAGCGCAGCACGATCACGTTGACGAAGAATCCGATGAGGTCTTCGTGGGCGGGCGTGTCCCGGTTGCCGACCGGGGTTCCCGTGGCCACGTCCGGGCTTCCGGTATAGCGGAAGAGCAGCAGGTGGTAAGCGGCCAGAAGGGCCATGAAGAGGGTGGCGTCATGCTCCGAGGCGAGTGCCTCAAGCCGTTCGACGACCTGCGGGGGGACGCTGATGGCGTGCTCGGCGCAAGCGCCGGTGGGCAGATCCGGACGCTCCCGGTCGGAGGGTATCCCAGCCCTGCTGACACCGGACAGCCTGTCGCGCCAATGATCGACGAGGGCCTTGCTCCGTACGCTGTCCGCGTCTGAGCGCTGCTGCGCGGCGAAGTCTGTGTACTGGGTGACGAGTGCGGGCAGCGGGTCGGGCTCACCGACGGCCAAGACGCTGTAGAGGGCGCCGAGTTCGCGATGCAGGACAGACATCGACCAACCGTCGAAGGCGATGTGATGGACCGCGACGGTCAGGAGCCACCGGTCGGCGTCGGTCCGGTACAGCCGGACGCGCAGGACCGGCCCTGCGGCCAGATCGAAGGGTTCGTTGATCGCCTCAACGGAGAGGTCGAGGGCTCGCCGCTCGGCCTCGCCCGGCTTCGTCCCACGGGTGGAGCCGTCGGTGAGGTCCGCGTGCTCCGTGAGGTCGGTGAGCGTCAGGTCGAGGGACTGGGAGGTAGCGACGATCTGCCGGGCCACATCCTCGCCCTCGTACACGGTCCGCAGGACGTCATGCCGGGCGATGAGAGCTTCGAAGGCCCGCCGGAGGGCACCGACGTCAAGCTGGCCATGGAGCCACCAGCGCAACGGCACGTTGTAGCGGGTCGCAGTCGGATCCAAGAGGTGGTCAAGCCAGAGCCGTTGCTGAGCAAGCGAGAGCAGCGCCTCGGTCCGCCGGGCCCTCGGGACGGAGCGCGGGGCCATGGCTGCCGTGCGGCGGGCGAGCCGACGCCGGAGCAGTTCCTGACGGTCGGACGACGTGACATTCCCGGACTCGGTCATAAGTCCCTTCCGTCGAAGAGTTCCTGGTCCTCTGGGGCGCCTTGACTGTTTACCCCATGGTGCGTGACGGGCAGCCGCCGGAAAGGACGCGCGGCACAGAGTGGCGGGATTCCGCCTCCCTACCGGATAGCCGTTGACTCCGGAGCCGATAGCTCAAGGATAGGACTCCGATAGAAGGGGCCGGGAAGGTGGCGTCAACGAGACGTCAATGCCATTCGTGGAGGGTGCATGACCAGTCCTGTATCCATCGAACGGCCCATTGCGAACGGCAGTTCCTTCGGCACCTTCGGCGAACTGCTGCAGGGGAGGCTGCAGCCGGGAAATCGCGATTTCCTCGTCACTCTCCCAATAGCCCGCTGGTCCACCGCCCGCTTCCACTGGCAACCTGACCAGGAACTCCGGGTCGAGCCGCCGGGCAAACGCAAGTCGCTGGAGCTGGCTGCCCGAATGCTGAGGCATTACGGGTGCCCCGGAGGTGGGACTCTCACATTGAGCGGCGACCTTCCGGAGGGAAAGGGGTTAGCGAGTTCCTCCGCCGATCTGGTGGCCACCGCGCGTGCCGTGGCCCGGGTGCTCGGGGTTGGAATGCCCGCAGCCACGATCGAGGGACTCATCCGGCCGATCGAGCCGACCGACGGGGTGATGCACAACGGCACAACCGCCTTCTACCACCGGGAAGTACGGCTCTGTGCCCGGCTGGGACCCACGCCGCCGATGACGATCGTGGGGGTCGACGAGGGTGGCGAGATCGACACGGTCTCCTTCAACCGTAAAGAGAAATCGTTCACCCGCGAGGAGACGTCCGAATACCGCCGACTGTTGTACAGCCTGAGCGAAGCGGTACGCCACGGCGACGTCACCACGATAGGCCGGGTGGCGACCCAAAGTTCGGAAATGAATCAAAGACTGCAGCACAAGCGGCTCCTGCCGGGACTTCTCGAGATCTGCCGAAAAGCCGGCGCCCTCGGAGTGGCCGTCGCGCACAGCGGCACCAAACTCGGCATCCTGATTTCAGCTGCGGATCCAGACCATGACAAACGACTCGCCCGTGTCGTTGACGAATGTCATGAAATCTCCGAAGAGATCACGATCGATCACACGCTGAATTTCACACCGCCCAGCGAACAGAGCACCCAGCCGGCACCATCTCTTCCTGTGGGGAATTCCCATGCCATATGTTGACGTGGTTGACGCAATCGGACACACTCCGCTGGTCGGTCTCCGGCTCGGCGAATTTACTGGTGTGGAGGTATTCGCCAAACTGGAACTGCAGAATCTCTACGGCATGAAAGACCGGGTCGCACGCCAGGTGGTGCTCCACGCCAGGAAGGTCGGCCAACTCGCCGAGGGCGCGCCCATCGTCGAGAGCTCCTCGGGCACCATGGCCCTCGGGCTCGCCCTGGTCGGCCCACCGCTCGGACACGATGTGCACATCGTCACCGACCCACGGATCGACCCCATCACCCTGGCGAAGCTGAAGACGCTGGGCGCCTCGGTCCACATCGTCGACCGCATGGGAGAAGGGGGCTGGCAGCGCGCCAGGCTGGACCGGCTGGAACAGTTGATGGCTGACCTCCCGGGCGCCTTCTGGCCCCGCCAGTACAGCAACCCGCAGAACCCGCAGGCCTATCAGACCCTCGCTGACGAACTCCTCGAGGACTGCGGGCCGTTCGACATCCTGGTCGGATCCGTCGGCAGTGGCGGATCACTCTGTGGCGCTGCCCGCGCGTTGCGCCGGACACTGCCCGGTCTGCGGGTGGTGGCCGTCGACTGCGCGGGCAGTGTGCTGTTCGGCCAGCCCGACGATCCCACTCGGCTGCAGAGCGGTCTCGGCAACAGCCTGATGCCCTCGAACCTGGACCACTCCCAGATAGACGAGATCCACTGGCTCAACGACCGGGAGGCGTTCGAGGCGACCCGCCGGCTGGTCCGTGAGCAACTGCTCTTCGGAGGCAACACCTCGGGCTCGGTGTACCAGGTCCTGCGTCATCTCAGCGAGAGGGAAAGGGCCGGCACCCGCATCGTCGGCATCCTGCCCGACCGCGGCGACCGCTACTACGACAGCGTCTACAGCGACGATTACTGGGCGGCCCGCGGGCTGGACGAACTCCCGGTCAACGAGCGGCCCGTGACAGTCGCCGAGAGCGACACGGTCGTCGCCTGGTCCCGTCGTGAGCTCTCCGGCCGGAAGTGAACCATGTCCGACGAGTCATGGACAGCGGCGCTGCGCCGCCCGGCCCAGGGCGCGGCCCTGGGCCGGCTGGTCGTCCTGGCGCACAGCGGCGCGGGGCCCAACGCCCTGCTCCCGATGTTGCGGCACCTGCCGGATGCGTACGAGCTGGTGGGGGTCACCTTGCCGGGCCGTGAGCGCAGGCTCTGGGAGGGCGTGTCCGACACACCCCCCGAGTCGGCAGCCGTGGTCAACGCTGTCCTGCGGGAACTGCGCCGACTGCCGCGCCTGCCCACAGTCCACTTCGGGCACAGCATGGGGGCGGCGCTCGCCGCGGCCCTGGCGCTGGCGGCTCCTGAACTGTGCAAGGGAGTGGTGCTCAGTGCCCATCCAGGCAGTCCACGCACCGAGTGGGCGACGGATTGGCCGGAGCGGGATCTGCTCGACATCATCTGGCGCGGGGGTGGCACGCCCGTTGAAATTCTTCAGGAGCCGCTTTTGCGGGAGCACGTTTTCACGGTGCTGCGCCACGACCTAACGTTGGGGCAGCGACTGGCTGAGGACAACGTGGGCCGGAAGATACCCGTCCCAATCTGTGTCCTGGCCGGCGAAGAAGACGAGCTGGTCGACGTGGACCAGTTGACCCGGTGGCAGACCCAAGCCGCTGCCGGGTACCGCCAACGGCTCTTTCCCGGCGGTCATTTCTTCCTTCTGGACGACGAGAACGCGTCTGCGGTCGCCGCCGAGATAGCCGCCGTCCTGCGGCAGCAGAACGGTGAGGCTCCGTCCGTATCCGAGGCCTGCCCGCTCGGCCTGGGCTCCACCGAAACCGAAGCCGTCCGAATCCGCACCGCAGCCTCGGACAACACCCGCTCCGGTGGAGCACCCAACAGGGGTGACGTTGTATGAGGCGGGAGCAGAGCAGACCGAGCGCCACGCTCGCCGGACTCGGCACATGCCTGCCGTCCCGGGTGGTGACCAACGCCGAGCTGGCGCGCTCACTCGACACCAGCGACGAATGGATCGTGGCCCGTACGGGCATCCACGAGCGGCGCGTCGCCTCGCCGGGTACGACCGTGGTCGACCTGGCCGAGGTTGCGGCGCGCAACGCACTGGCCGCCGCAGGAGTCGATGTCCAAGCCCTGGTACTGGCCACCACGACCCCCTACCGGCCGTGCCCGGCCATGGCCCCCGAGCTGGCCACCCGGCTGGGGCTCACGGGGGCGGCGGCGTACGACATCTCCGCGGTCTGCAGCGGTGCCGTTTACGGGATCGCTAACGCCGTGGGGCTGATCACCGCGGGGGTGGCCGACGCGGTACTGGTGGTCTGCGCCGAGACATACTCGAGCATCCTCGACCCGGAGGACCGCTCCACGGCCGTCATCTTCGGCGACGGGGCGGGCGCCTTCGTCCTCCGCCGGGGCGAGGCGGATGAGCCCGGCGCGATCCTCGCGGTCGACCTCGGCAGTGACGGCCGACACGCGGATCTGATCGCCCGGGACGCACCGGACGGGCGGTTCAGGATGGCCGGGACAGCCGTGTATCGCATGGCCGCCCGTACCTTCGCCGACACCGCGCGGCGGGTGCTGAAGGGAACCGGCTGGGCGGTGGAGGACATCGACGCCTATGTTCCCCACCAAGCGAACCGACGCATCACCGAGGCGGTGGTGCGCGAGCTTGGTCTCCCCCCGGCGGCCGCCGTCTCCAACATCGCCCGGGTCGGCAACACCTCCGCCGCCTCCATCCCGCTCGCGCTCGCCGACGGGGTCCGCAGGGGCCGCCCTGCACCTGGCCACCGCACTCTGCTGGCCGCCATGGGGGGCGGGCTCACCTGGGGCGCCACCACTCTCGTCTGGCCTGAAGTCGAGGTGATCTCAAGCGAGTTGTGAAGCGTAGTTCGATAGCACACCGATAGGCCGGCAATGGAGTGAGCACCGATTATCCCTTCAGACCCAGGCTACGACGCGCGCCTCCCAGCAAAGGAATAGAAGTGACTGAAGAGAAGGCAGTAGAGATCCTTTCGTCCCTCATTTGCCGAGGTCGTCCGATTTCCCCTGACAGCATCTCTCCCGACACGAATCTCGTGGACGATCTGGGTTTCGACTCCCTTGACGCGGCCGAATTGCTGGCTGCGGTGCACAAGGAGACGGGCCAGCAGCTCAATGTGAGTTCCGTCAAGGACTTCCATACCGTCGGGAGCCTCGCAAAGAAACTTTCCGATTCGGTCGCGGGAGGTCAGAAGTGATCGCACAGCAGAACATGGCCTACGAAGAGAACGACCCCTTGGCCCTGCTCAATCAATACCGCGCGGCCGAGGTCCATGGGACCGGCGTGATCATGCGGCTCGGCAGGCTCGCGGACAACCTCGAACTGCGAAACAACCTGAGCCGACACATGCGCGACGAGGCCGTGCATGCCTGGCTGTGGACCAAGGCCATCCGCGAGATGGACGGCCACATAGTCGAGGTCGATGAGCCCTACCAAACGCTGCTGGGCCAACACTTCGGCATCCCTCGTACCCTAGACGAGCTACTCGCGCTTACCTGGGTCTCCGAGCGCCGGGGCTGTGAGCAGTACAAGGAGCACCTGGACGTCCAGGACATCCCCGCGGTCATCCGTAGGACACTGCGCGGCATTCTCAAGGACGAAATCTGGCACGTCTCCTACATAAACGAGGAACTGCAGAGCCGGGCCCTGCACGACCCACGGATCCAGGACATCATCGACCGCGCGCTGGTCGCCGACGAGCGCACCATGGCCGAGCTTGCCGAGATCGCGGCCGTCAGGCAGGGAACGGCCTCCGGAGCACAGGCATGACGACGGCGCCGAGTCGCCGAGGTGACACGCAGACAGAGGATGCGGACACCATCCTCCGGGGGCCGAGCAGCCCAAGCGCATATCCGAGCCTGGAGGAGATCGTCCGGCCGTACGACGCCAAGGGATACGGCCTCACGGTCTCCGACGGCTCGTCCACCATCCGGCTGAGTTACCCCGACCTCATGGCCCGCACCGCGGCCACAGCGGTTCGCCTCCGCGAGGCCGGCGTGACCCCGGGCACCTACGTCGCCTGCACCGTCAGTAACGACCTCAGCTCCGTGCTAACGGCCCTCGGAACATGGATGGCCGGCGGCTGCCTGGTCTCCGTACCCCCTATGTCCCGCGACGCCCAAGGGCTCTACGCCGCACGCTTCACGCCGGTACTCGCACGTATGGGCTGCGATCTCTACGTCAGCGACACGGACGCCGGACAGTTGCCGATCCCACCCGGAGCGCGCCTCCTGTCACAGTCGGCGCTCACAGCGCCGACGGAAGACCGGCACGCCGTTCCACAGCTCGCCATACAGGACGCCGCGCTGGTCCAGTTCACCTCCGGCAGCATGGGCACACCCAAGGGCGTGGTCATCAGCCGGGAACAACTCGCCAGCCAGATACAGGCGGGTATCGCGGGGATGGAACTGGAGTACGGACGGGACCGCATTGTCTCCTGGCTGCCGCTGTACCACGACATGGGGCTGATCGCGATGTTTCTGTACGGGCTGGCAGCCCGTATCGACGTCGTGCTCATGCCCCCCGCGTCGTTCGCGACCCAGCCGGCGAGCTGGCTGACCACCCTCTCCCACGAGCGGGCCACCATCAGCGCCGCACCCAACTTCGCGTACCGGCTCGCCGCTGCCGTGCCGTACGAGGAAGGGCTCGACCTGTCCAGGATGCGGGCGTCTCTGAGCGGCGGGGAGCGCATCCACTGGCAGACACTGCTGGACTTCCATAGGACCGCGGGGCCGCTCGGCTTCCCCTGGGAGGCCATCCAGCCGAGCTACGGTCTCGCCGAAGGCGTGGTCGGAACCACCTCCAATCCGCTGGGACGCGGACCTGTGATCGGGCCGGGCGGGCATGTCTCCCTCGGAGTGCCCCTGTCTGGCATCCAGCTGCGCCTGCGCACAGGTCTCGAACCGACGGCGATCCATCTCGCGGGCGAGTCACGGTTCAGCGGCTATCAGACCGCCGACGGCTTCGTCCCCTCCGGCGGGGACTGGCACGACACCAGCGACGCGGGATTCACCCACGACGGAGAGCTGTTCGTGCTGGGGCGCCGCAACGAAGTGATCAGTCTCGCCGGGCACAACGTCTTCGCGGAGGACGCGGAGGCCGTCGCCCAGAACGTCGGCGGCCGTCAGGTCAGGGCCTGCGCGGCTTTCCGGGATCCCGCCGACAAGGACCGCTTCGCCATGTTCGTCGAGGTGGACCGCACCCTGGCCAGGGCACCGGACTCGGCGGCCGATCTGGCCCGGGGCATCCGCTCCTCGGTGAGCCACACAATCGGAACACGACTGACCTCTGTCACGGTGGTCCGCCCCGGAAGCATCCCGAGGACGACGTCCGGCAAAGTGCAGCGCTCCCAGTGCCGCGACGTCGCCGGAAACGAGGGATTCGGACGCCGCATCATCACCGAACTCCGCTAGGGCCCACCTACAAGAGAGGAAGCGCCATGTCCGCGAAGTTCATCTGGCTCGACGGCGAGTTGGTCGAGTGGGGGGACGCGACCGTCCATGTGAGCACCCACGGCCTGCACTACGGCATTGGATTCTTCGAAGGCATTCGCTGCCACGCCACGAACCGCGGGACCGTGGCCTTCCGGCTGTCCAAGCACCTGGACCGCCTCGCATGCTCGGCATCCGTCTACAACTTGGAGCTGCCCTATTCGACCGGACAACTTGCCCAGGCCTGCGTCGACGTTGTACGAGCGAATGGGCTCGGGGACTGCTATCTCCGTCCGATTGCCTTTCTCGGCGAGGGCCCAAATCCGCTCCACGCCCCGCTTCGGACCGCCGTCATACCAAGCGAACACGGCCCCTTGAGCGGTGAGCCGGTGAATCGTGGTGTGACGGCTCAGATATCGAGCTTTCAGCGCATCACCGCAAATTCTCTGCCGCCGGCGGCGAAGGCGACGGGCCAGTATCTCAATGCCTTTCTCGCTCAGTCGGAAGCCATTCGATCGGGCTGCGATGAAGCGATCATGCTCAATGCCGACGGATACGTCGCGGACGGCTGGGTACACAACGTGTTCGTCGTCAGGGGCGGCGTTCTGTCGACCCCGCCGACGATGAGCGGGGCGCTCGGCGGCATCACCAGAGACTCCGTCATGACCCTCGCCGCCGCACGCGGAATCCGGGTGGTGGAGGAGAACCTGGTCCGCAGCGATCTCTATCTGGCTCAGGAGTGCTTCCTCACGGGCACCGCGGCCGGGGTCGTGCCTGTGGTCTCCGTCGATGGACGCCGCATCGGCACGGGCGATCCCGGCGAACTCACCTCGTCGCTGACCGAGGATCTCCACCACGCGATCCACGATGCGGGCTACCCCGACTGGCTGGAGGACATCGCATGACGTGGGCACCGGCGCTGACGCGCCACGAGACCGACCAGGACGTGTACCGGGCCGAGGTCAGCAAGGTGCTGTCCTCCTTCGGAGAGGACACCTTCGCGCTCTGGGAACGGGAGGGCCACACCCCTCGGGAGGCTCCCGCGGCACTCGGCGGAGCCGGTCTGTTCCGGCGCCGGTGGGAGGACGGAGCCGAAGGAGGGCTTCCCCGGCTGGTGGCCATGTGCCAGGAAATCTGCCGCGTCAGTGGCGGACTGGCTCTCGTCGCCATGGGCCACAGCGAGATCTTCATCGGTGCCCTACGCTGGCTCGGCGAGACGCCCTCTCAATTCTCCCTGCTGGAGGACGCGCTCGACGGCCGGGTCATCGGCTGCTTCGGAGCGACCGAGCCTCAGGGCGGGTCGAACCTCCGCGGTGTGCGGACCACCGCTATCGCCGAGGACGGCGGATGGCGACTGAAGGGAACCAAGCGCTACATCTCCAACGTGGGCCGGGCCGACTACGTTCTGGTGCTGGCCAAGCCGGAGAAGCCGGAGCACGTGAGCGACCTAAGCCTCTTCCTTCTGCCGCTGGATCACCCAGGCGTCAGCATCGACGGTTTCTTCGACACAGTCGGCATGCACGGCTGCGACGTGGGACAAATCACCTTCGACGTGATGCTGCCGCACGACGCGTTGTTGGGTCGGCCTGGGATCGGACTGCTGTACGCGACGCATCTGCTGCAGTTCGAGCGGCTGGCGATCTGCGCGCAGCTGACGGCCGCGGCAGACACAGCCCTGCGACTCGCCGTCGCCTATGCGCGACGCAGGACGCTCGGCGACCAACGGATCCTGGACAAACAGGCGATCCGGCATAATCTGGCCAGCTGTCGGGCGGAACTTTGGAACCTGGAGTCCAGGCTCTCGGAACTCGTCTCCCTCGCCCAGCGGAACGGCAAAATGCCCGCCCACGAGATCTCGGCCCTCAAGCTCACAGCTGGCGAGAGTACGGGCCGGATCATCGACACCTGCATGCAGTTCTTCGGCGCCCGCGGCTACTCGAAGAATTTCCCTCTCGAACGCCTCTGGCGGGATACCCGTTTGGCGCGCCTCGGGGGCGGCACGGACGAGGTCCTGTCCGATCTGGTCGCATCTGGCCTTGACCGGCACGATCCGGAGGCCGACGATCTCATTGCACGTCTGGAGGCCCTCGACGCACCTCACAATGGCCCTCTGGTGCGTGACAACTGAGGGGGCCTCGGTCCTTCCGGCATTCAGATCTCACCTGGAGGCTTTCACGGAGGAGGGCGAAGGGGCACCCCCGACACCACCGCGCTTCCAGTCGGTGACCGCCCTGTAATCGGGCGGTCACTGGCCATCGAGTCATCAGACCCTATTGATGCGCTGTGCCGCTTCTGCCGTGACTTCCTCAGGCGTGAACTCGCGGAACAACTCGCGCAGGGCACAAGCCAGTCGCGTACGCCGCGCAGAGCGGTCGCGGGCCAGGGCCTGGGCGATGGCCGTCTGGAGGTACTCCTCCGGGACCTGGCCGGCGTCTGCCGCGAGACCTCGGAGCCGTTGCTCGGTGTCCGGCTCCATCGGGATGCTCATGAGGTACTTGCCGTCGTGGTCGGGGAACACCGCGCAGAGCACATCGACGGGCAGTGCGTATCCCAGCCGCTTCCAGATCTTCCGTACGGCTCTGCGCTCGTCCTTCGCGGACACGAGGACCACCAGGCGCTCACCGTCGTCAGAGGCCGCCAGTGGCAGTCGGCTTTGCTGTTGCGCGGCTCTCAACTCGAGCGCGTCGACCGCGCGGGACAACACGATCTCGATGGCGTGCAGGGGCACTTCGTCTCTCCTCTCTCTCGGCTCATTCAAGGGAGATCACCCCGTCGGGGAGCCATCCCTCCCAGTAGCCGTCGATGAGGTCGAGCAGGGCTTCCGGTTCCACGCGCGCGCCGCCGTCCCGCAGTTCGGCTGTCGTCCACCACCGCGCATCCGGTGCCGGCAGGAGGCATACGTCGCCTGGCCAGGTCCTTGCTGCGGGAGCGACCAGGACGTAGTACTCCTCGTGCCGACGCTGATCGGAGGCGGGGAAGCGTCCGGTGACGGCGGCGATCCGCATTGCGGGCAGCCGCCGTTCGTGCCGCAGGCAGCGTGCCGCGGCGCGGCGGAAGGACTCGCCCGGCCGCATCGGATGCGCGGGAACGCTCCAGGCGACCGGGGCCACGGTGCGGTTGGGCACCAGCAGGAATCGTCGTGCGGCGGGGTCGATGACGACGGGGCGGAGGTGCGCTGCGGGCGTGCAGCCTGGGCTTGTCACATCGGCCACTCTGCCCGCCTGTGATTAGAATAGCATCTCGATGTGTGCCAGACGGGTGGCGCGGGGCAGGATCCGCCGTGGGTCATCCAGTGAACTTGATGCGATGTGCGTGCGGCAGCGCCCGCGCATCAAGTTCACTGGATGACCCAGGCAGGCCTGGCCGGACCCAGCCGTGATGGTCCGGGCTCGTGGGCGGTGTGAACGCGTGCGAGCCCGGCTCGGCACGGTTGGGCCCGGCCAGGTGCGGACGAGCGGGGAGGGGAGGAGCACGGTGTGGCCCGACCGGCTGGTCGTGGGAGACCGGGTCCGGTTCGACGGGCACGAGTGCACGGTGACCGGCGTGTGCGGCGGGCGTGTGGCGCTGCTAGACGGCCTCGGCGCCACCGAACACATCGACGTGCTCACGCTGCTGGCCGCGCAGGACTTTGCATTCGTCGGACGCGGCACCGAACCCGACCGGCAGGAGGCGCCGCCCCTGCCGGAGTCAGTGCTGGCGCAGGCGCGCTGGTGGCGTCGGCACGTTACTGAGGTGCTGGATGGGGTGCCCTATGGTGCACCACCTGGCACGACGCCGCGCTCTGCCTACGATCCGGCCCGCTTCTCCCTGGCCGAGCGGGAGGAGGCCAAAGCCAGGGAGCTGGCCGAGCAGGGGATACGCGGGGCGTCGGCGCGGACGGTGCGGCGTAAACGGCAGCGCTATCAGCAGCAAGGGCTGGCCGGTCTCACCGACGGCCGGGCCGGGCCGCGCACACCCGGCCACGACCCGGTGCACCCCCGAGTGGAGGCGGTCGTGCAGGACCTGCTCGCCAGTCAGCTGCGGGGGCAGCACCTGAGAACCGAGCAGTTGCACGATCAGGTGTTGACTCAGCTTGCCGTGCCCATCGCCGCGGGCGAGGTGCCCCGGCCCTCCCGGGCTGCCGTCCGACTCGTGGCCGCCCGGTTGCTCGCCAATGCGGCAGGGGGCCGGGTCGGTCGGCCGGCCGCCGTGGCTGTGGGCGAGCGCGTTCATCTGGACGTGGTCGAACTGTCCCTGCCCTCCGGGGAGGGCAGGGACGAGCACCTGCGGCTGCTGATCGCTCTCGACGAGGCGACCAGGCTCGTTACGACCGCCGTGGTCCACACCGGGCACCGGCCGCCGCTGCACACGACGCTGCTCGCCCGTATGTGCGCCCCGCCAGGGCGGTGGACCCACGGGGGCGCCCTGGCGTCCGCACCCGCCCGCGGCACACTGTGGCGCGAGGCGCCCTCGCTGACGGTCCGCCCGCACACCCTCGTCGTCGACGGCACGACCGCGGCTGGCCTGCGTGTGCTGCGCGAGGCTTGCGCCCATCTGGGGATCCATCTGGACTTCGCGCGACGCCTGCGGCCGGTGGACCGTCAGGGCGTGGAGCGTACGCTACAGCGCTTCGTATCGCTGTTCACCGACCATCTGCTCTCCGCTGCCGGGCGGGCCGCGCAGGAGGCTGGATGGCCGCCCGAGATGGTGCAGGACCTGCTCGATGCGTGGGTGGCCCACCTCTGGCCGGACACTCCCGTGCCCACCGCGCCCGCGGGCGGAGCGCACACCCCACGGACCCGCCACGAGACACTGACCGCTTCGGCGGGATGGACTCCGATCCCCATCCTTCCCTCACGGCTCACGGCGTTTTTGCCCGCAGCCCGGCGCGCGGTCGGATCCTCGGGACTGCGGCTCGGCGGGCGCCTCTACGACTCCCCGGCCCTGGATCCCCTGCGCCATGCGAAGGCGCCAGGAGGCCGCCGTCGCACGTTCGAGGTGCGGTGGGACCCGTACGACCTCAGGAGGGTGTGGCTGCGTGCCGCTGACGACGAATGGATCGCAGCTCATGCCGAGCCTCCGGTCGACTGGTCCGCTGCTCAACCCACCCTGCATCACGCCCCACTTGAGAGCACCGAGGTCTACGCCCGCACCGGTCGGAGTCAAGGTCAGAGTGGGACAGGGGCAGCCGCTCCCGACCCGGCCGCGCATCACACCGTCACCGTCGGCGGGCAGTCGTTGCAGGACTGGAGGACAGCCTTCTTCCCGCCCCCGCTCCCGCCCCTGGACGACGGCACGCGCACGCTGCCCGAGGATCTCCGCGTGGCCTACCACGCTCAGCTCCCCCTGCGCGTGCCTGGTGTCTCGTCCGCTGTGCGGCGGATCGAGGACGTGCTGGCCGTCAACAGCCGTGCGTCAGGCGCCCGTTACGGGGTGCTGTTGGTAGGGCAGTCCGGTACCGGCAAAACCACGGCCCTGTGGGAAGCGGCCCGCCGTTGCGCCACCCAGGATCCGGACGGCGGGACTGTTCCGATGGTCTACGTCCGGCTGGCTCCGGCCACCTCACCGCGTCTGCTCCTGGCCGAGTTGGTCCGATGCCTCGGCGTCCCGGTGCGCGGCTCGTCCACGACCGCCGACCTGGTGGTCCGGGTCAGCGAGGCGATGGAAACGGCCCGGACCAGACTGGTCCTCATCGACGAGGTCCACAACCTGCGCGGTCCGAGCCGGTTCGGCGCAGCCGTCGCCGACGTCCTGGACTACTTGTGCGATCGCGTTCCGGCGACCTTCGCATTCGCTGGAATCGGTGCCCCCGATGCTCTCTCCGCCGAGGTGACGCATGCTGCGCAGCGCCGACTGGTGTCTGTGCACCTGTCTGCGCTGCCGCTGGGCGCGGACTGGGAGCAGGTTGTCTGCGGAGCCGAGGCTGCACTGCGCCTGTACGCACACGAACCGGGCAGTCTCACCGCACAGGCCGGCCTGCTCCACCGGCGCACCGGCGGCAACGTGGGCCGGCTGGCCTTCCTGCTGCGCACCGCAGCCGTCCGGGCCGTCCGCGAGGGCACGGAACAGCTCACAGCCACGCTGCTGTCCGAGTTGCCCCTCCCCGGCCAGGCAGGCGGAGCCGAGTGCAGCCAGCCAGTGCGGGCTTCCTGAACAACAAAGACCCGGATAAGAGACCCGTTATAGCCCCCGAAATCCCTCACCCAGTCGCACGTAACATCGCAGAGCGAACACGTGGACGAGAAAAAGCCACGATAGAAGGCCCGTCGCCGATAAGACAGCCACCTGGCCACCCAAAAGCCAGACAGCCCCTCTCCGACGGCCCTACCGTGGTGCGCATGACGTACCAGGAGACTTTCCCGAGTCCCCCGGCAGACTTCGGGGACGAAGCGGAGCATGTGGTCCGTCAGTACGACGCACGGATCGAAGTTTCCAAAGCCGCCATCGAAGAACACAAAGCGGCTGCCGAAAAGCACAGAGCAGCCGCGCGTGAGGAAACCGAGAAGTGCGAGCTGCTGATCGCTGACCGTGAGGAGGCTCTGAGCCTGGTGGGGGTGGGGTCGCGGCTGCGAGCCATGCAGGAACGCGCCATGGAGCACGGCATCCTCACCACCGTGCAGACCGCGCCTCCGGTCACACTACGCATTGTCCCGGACCCGCACGAGGGGGAAACCTCCATGCCGGGCGCGGAACCATCCGCTTGCGGCGAGCCCACGCCCCCACCGCCGGCGGATGAGGGACAGCCAGTGCCCGAGATCATCATCCGGAGCCGCAAGCGGCAGCAGGTCCTCAACGTCATTGCCTCCCGCCCCGACCTCCCGTGGGGCAGTGAGGACATCGCCAAAGTCCTCGGCATTCCAAGAAACCCAAGAGACCGTAAGAGCCTGCGCAACTGTCTGCAGGCCCTCACTGTTATCGGCGCCCTGGAACGCGTCACCCGCGAGGACGACCCGCACGTCTACTACCGCCCGCGCATGAACTGGAAATTCGCCTGACCCGTACCACCGACCACACAATGGCCGGGCAGCATCGCTGCCCATAAAAGACCGCCGCCGCTTACGGACCCAGAGGCAACTGTGGTCCGCGGCGGCGGTCATGACCCGCTAAGGCCGCTTCCGACACTACCCGGCTCCGACCGGGCGTGTCCGGCATTCGGCCACATTCTCCTGCCTCTTTCACGAGAGCCAGTTCGAGGGATCCGAATGTCCATGCGAATTCACTCCGGAGGATTGCCCGGCTCCCGGCCGGGCCATAGGTCCACCTCCAGCACCTTCTCCAGGTTCGCGATCGTCAGTAGGTCGCACCACACCACGCCGTCGAGCACCTGCGAGATCGTCATCCGTGACACCCCGGTGCGGCGGGAGACCTCCGCGATCGACCAGCCACGCGCGTCGATCGCCCTGCGCAACCGCGCCGCCACCTCCTGCGCGACCCGCGCCCCGTGGTGGTCATCGAGCACGGCGTGCGGCCACGCGCCATCGATCAGGTACTCGGCAGGGCTCCGGCTTCGCTTGTCTCCTCGTGGCACAGCGAAGAGTGTCGCCCATCCGGACCTCCTGGCATGACAGCGGCCACCTTCTCCACCACATGCTATTCCAAAAACACCCCTCCTGGTGTTCTTTCCTGGTGGAGAATCTCGATGGACGCGATTGACCAGTACCGGCCCAGAATTCCCGGCCCCGTCTGGGAGCACATCGGCCCCGACTGCCGCCGCGCGGTGGCCAAGGCCAAGCCCGCCACGCCGAAGGAAGCACGCGACTGGCTCGGCGCCCTCGCACACGCTGCCGCCCACGCGTACGGCACAGGACGCCCCACTCGGGCTGAGCACCTGGTCACCCCCGAAGCGATCGAGTGGTACCTGGCCACTGGCTGCCTGCACGTGGAGGAGTCCTCCCGCTCCAACCGCCGCTGCCGTCTCAACAAACTGCGCCGCGCCCTGCTCGGCCCCGACCTGGTCACAGGCCAGCCCGCCGCCTACTCCGGCTCGGACTCCTCCCGCCCCTACACACGATCCGAACAGGCCCAGCTGTATGCCCACGCCCGCGCCCAGCCCACCGACGAACTGCGCTACGGCCTGCTCACGCTGCTGGCCCTCGGATTCGGCTGCGGCCTGGACTCACCCGAGGTCATCCCGCTGCGCACGCACGACGTGCGCGAAGCACCCAACGGCGCCGTCGGCGTTGCCGTCCGCGGGACTCGATCCCGGGTGGTGCTGTGCCGCACCGCCTGGGCCCCGGTCCTGACCGAGGCCACCGCCTGGGCCTCCCGCCCCGGTGAAGCCCGCCACCTCTTCCGACCCTCCAGCCACGCCCGCGGCACGAACACCGTCACCAACTTCCTCGCCCGCACCAAGAAACCGCCCGGCAGCCCGCCCCTGGTCATGGGGCGGACCCGAGCCACCTGGCTCGTCGACGCCATTGATGCCCGCATGCACCTGCCCACCCTGATGGCCGCAGCAGGCCTGACCACCCTGCGCTCGATCGACCGAGTACTGCCCTACGTCCGCAACCTCACGCCCGAACAGGCCGCCGCCGCACTGAAGGAGTTCTGACAGGTGAACCGCAGTCTCGCCCGCCACGCCCACATCGCCCGCCTGCGCTCCCAGCGCGTCCCCGTCCCCGACCGCGAGGTCATGAACATCATCAACGAAGTGACCGGCTCCGGTCTGGTCGAGGAGATCGAACCACTCGTTGCCCGCCGGACGGGCAGCCCCTGCACCCTCCCGATCAAGGCCCTCTTCGTCGGCATGTGCCTGACCGCTGCCCGCGATGGCGGCGTCATCCTATTTACCCGTGTCACCAACCTTCTGTACTTCGCGCTCTCCGACGAGATGCGCCAACGGCTCGGCCTGCACCACTACCCCGACCACGACCGCGGCTTCGAGTCCGCCTATGCCGTCGTCCGCCGCCGCATCCACAGCGTCCTCGACGCCATCGACCCCTCACCGCTGCCCAAGAACCACCGCCTGGCACGCCGCCACGCCGAGAAACTCCTCGCCCAGGCCGAGCCGGCCGAGCTCACCCGCAGGCGCACGCTCATGCTCCGTGTGAGCAACATGGTCCTGGACATGTCCCTGCGCGAGGCCCGGCCCCTCCTGGACGGCCACTGGGACGGCTCGGTCTGCGTCGACGCCACCGTCATCGGCACCTACGCCAAGGGTCTCGCCTCCGACAGCCCTGTCACCTCCACCGACCCCGACGCCGCCTGGTACGTCCGCACCGCCAAGCACAAGGACCCCCTCGCGCTCGACGACCTCGCCCCCGCCCAGCAGGACAAGAACGGCGCCAAGCTCCAGAAGAAGACGGACCGCATCAAGAAGCGCCTGTACGGCTACGACGCCTCCCTCGTCATCGCCCGCGACCCCGACCACGACGGCCTCCCCCTGCCCGACGGCTCGGCCAACCCCGACGTCGTCCCCGCCCTGGTCATCGCCTTCTCCGTCGACAAGCCCAGCCACCGCCCCGGCCAGGTGGCCGTCGAAGCCCTCCAGCAGATCGACGACAGCCTGCCGCGTGGTTATCTCGCCGGCGACCGCGCCTACAACGGCCAGAAACCGGAGAACTTCCAGCTGCCCATCCGCGCTATGGGCTACGAGCCCGTCTATGACTACGCCAAGGACCAGCTCGGCGTGCAGGCCGGCTTCGCCGGCGCGCAACTCGTCGAGGGCAACTGGTACTGCCCCTCCATGCCCAACGAACTCAAGAACGCCACCAAGGACCTGGTCGACGAGAAGATCGACAAGCAGACCTGGATCAACCGCATCCGCGCCCGCGCCGCCTACCTCTTCATGCCCAAGCAGCGCCCCGACGCCGAGGGCCACCGCCGCGTGATGTGCCCCGCCGAAGCGAGCCGCACCCAGTGCCCCCTCAAGAAGCACACCCTCGGCCGCGGCATCCACCTGCCTCTCGTCGACCCCGCGCCCAGCCCCGCGGGCTCACCCCCGTGCTGCAAGCAGCGCACCATCACAGTCCCGCCCGAGTCCGGCGCAGACCAGTGGCAGCCCCTCCAATACGGCTCCGAAACCTGGCAGCGCGTCTACTTCCGGCTCCGCAACAGCGTTGAAGGGATCAATGGCTACGCCAAGGACCGCCTCTACGAACGCCTCGAAGACGCTGGCACGCGCCGCATCCGCGGCATCGCCGCACAGACGCTTCTGCTGGCCTTCCAGCTCGCCCATGCCAACCGCCGCAAACTCACCGCCTGGGCGAACGCCATCGCCCTCCACGGCGACCGACCCCACCGTCGGCCCACCCGCCGCCGCAAGACCAAGCCACTGGGCACTTGGACCCCCAAGGGCTACGTCGCCGAGCCAGAAACGACCGAGCCCGATGAGTGAGACTGCCCACACTTCAACAGCCCACTAAAGATCAACAACCACGAAGATCGACTGCCCGGCGGCTCGCCAGCCGCCGGGCAGTCATGCGTGTAAGGACCATCACACCCCGCCCGACCTGCCCAGGCATAGCGAAACGGGCCCATCGTGATCACGATGGGCCCGTTTCGTCGGTGCAACTAGAGCACTTTCGTCGGTGCTCCATGGTGCGCGAGGGGGGAGTTGAACCCCCACGCCCTTGCGGGCACTGGAACCTGAATCCAGCGCGTCTGCCTATTCCGCCACCCGCGCATTGGGTGTGTCTTCCGGTTCCGGCTCTTGCGGGCTGGGGCCTTCCGACATGCTGAACATTAGCACGGGGGGAGGGGTGGCTTCACATCCCTTATCGCCGCCCCGGGGCCCGCCCGAGGCCCGCGTACCGGCCCCGTCCGCCCCACGTATCAACCTCGTACCGGTACCCCCGTCTCCCCCGGAGCCGGGAAGAGCGCACAGCCGGGTGCGGGACACTGGATCGCGTCCGCCTCTACGATCCTTGGGCAGAGCCACGCCCCGGAAGGACCCGGAAGGAGCCGCGAGGACCCTGAAGGAGCCGGAAGGAGCCGCGAGGAGTTCGAAGAGGCGCTCCAGCGGGAACGGTCGCAGGCGTCGAAACCCTTCGACCGGCCCGACAGGGGGAACCAGCCGATTGAGCGGCGCGTGGATACGATCAGTAAGCAGTACCAAGTAAGCAGGAACGGTAAGCGGAGCGCCACACAGCGCAGCGCCCGCGCCACCGGCAGTACCCGCACTACCCGCAGTACCCACAGTGGCAACGACGGAGGAGGTGCCCCATGGGAGTCATGAAGAAGTTCGAGCAGCGGCTCGAAGGTCTGGTCAACGGCACCTTCGCCAAAGTGTTCAAGTCCGAGGTCCAGCCCGTGGAGATCGCCGGCGCGCTCCAGCGCGAGTGCGACAACAACGCCACGATCTGGAACCGGGACCGGACCGTCGTCCCCAACGACTTCATCGTGGAGCTGAGCGCGCCGGACTTCGAGCGGCTCAGCCCCTACTCCGGGCAGCTCGGGGACGAGCTGGCCGGAATGGTGCGCGACTACGCGAAACAGCAGCGTTACACCTTCCTCGGGCCGATCAAGGTCAATCTGGAGAAGGCGGAGGACCTCGACACCGGTCTGTACCGGGTACGCAGCCGTACGCTCGCCTCCTCCACCAGCCAGCCCGGCCCCTCCGGACCGATCACGCCCCCGCCCGGCCCGTCCGCCGCCCGGCCGCGCCCCGGCGGCGCCCCCGGCTACCCGGCCCAGCCCGCGGGCGCGCCCCCCATGCCCGCCGCACCGCCGCCCGGCGGCCCCCGCCCCGCTGGACAAGGCGGACAGGGCGGACAGGGCGGCGGGTACGGCTATCCGCAGCCCGCCGCCGCCGGACAGCGCCCCGGCGCCGGGTCCGGCGCCCGCACCAGACACTGGATCGAGATCAACGGCACCCGCCATCAGATCTCCCGCCCGACGCTCGTGATGGGCCGCAGCACCGAGGCCGACGTGCGGATCGACGACCCCGGCGTCTCCCGCCGGCACTGCGAGATCCGGACCGGAACGCCCTCGACGATCCAGGATCTCGGGTCCACCAACGGCATCGTGGTGGACGGGCAGCACACCACCCGCGCTACGCTCCGCGACGGCTCACGGATCGTCGTGGGCAGTACCACCGTTATCTATAGGCAAGCCGAAGGGTGATCCGGGGGCAATGTCAGAGCTGACCCTCACGGTCATGCGGCTGGGTTTCCTGGCCGTACTGTGGCTGTTCGTCATCGTGGCCGTGCAGGTCATCCGCAGCGATCTGTTCGGTACCCGCGTCACACAGCGCGGGTCCCGGCGGGAGTCGGGGCGGTCGCAGCAGACGGCCCGCCAGACCCCGCCGCCCCAGCGCCAGCAACCGGCCGGCGGCCGGTCCCGGCGCAACGCGCCCACCAAGCTGGTGGTGACGGAGGGCACCCTCACCGGCACCACGGTCGCGCTCCAGGGCCAGACCATCACCCTGGGCCGCGCCCACGACAGCACGATCGTGCTGGACGACGACTACGCCTCCAGCCGCCATGCCAGGATCTACCCGGACCGGGACGGCCAGTGGATCGTGGAGGACCTCGGCTCCACCAACGGCACGTACCTGGACCGCGGGCGGCTGACGACACCCACCCCGGTCCCGCTGGGTGCGCCGATCCGGATCGGCAAGACGGTCATCGAGCTGCGGAAGTAGTACAAGAATGAGCGAGCGGAGCGAGCACGCAGCGGCGGTCCTCACCCGGGACCCTTGCGCGCTCCCGACCGGAGGGTGGGCAGTGTGGCTCGACACGACCGGCTGTACCCGGAGCCGACGGGCGAGGTGGGCATGAGTCTGTCACTGCGCTTCGCCGCCGGATCGCACAAGGGCATGATCCGGGAGGGCAACGAGGACTCCGGTTACGCCGGTCCGCGGCTGCTCGCCATCGCCGACGGCATGGGCGGCGCCGCCGCGGGCGAGGTCGCCTCCTCCGAGGCCATCTCCACCATCGTCGCCCTCGACGAGGACATTCCCGGCTCCGACCTGCTCACCTCGCTCGGCACCGCCGTACAGCGCGCCAACGACCAGCTGCGCGCGATGGTCGAGGTCGATCCCCAGCTCGAGGGCATGGGCACCACGCTCACCGCCCTGCTGTGGACCGGCCAGCGGCTCGGTCTGGTCCATGTCGGCGACTCCCGCGCCTATCTGCTGCGCGACGGCGTCCTCACCCAGATCACCCAGGACCACACCTGGGTGCAGCGGCTGGTGGACGAGGGCCGGATCACCGAGGAGGAGGCCACCACCCATCCGCAGCGCTCCCTGCTGATGCGCGCGCTGGGCAGCGGCGACCATGTGGAGCCGGATCTGTCGATCCGTGAGGTCCGCGCCGGGGACCGGTACCTGATCTGCTCCGACGGTCTGTCCGGGGTGGTCTCGCACCAGACGCTGGAGGACACCCTCGCCAGCTACCAGGGCCCCCAGGAGACCGTGGGCGAGCTGATCCAGCTGGCGCTGCGCGGCGGCGGGCCCGACAACATCACCGTGATCGTCGCGGACGTCCTGGACCTGGACACCACCGACACCCTGGCCGGACAGCTGTCCGACGCCCCGGTCGTGGTCGGCGCGGTGGCCGAGAACCAGAGCCAGCTGAGCGACAACGGGATCATGCAGACCCCGGCCGGGCGCGCCTCCGGGCTCGGCCGCCGCCAGGTGCCGGGCCAGGGCGGCGGCGAGTTCGGCCCGCCCGGCTCCGGCGACACCACCGGCTACATCCCCACCGACGGCTTCGGCTACGGCGACGACGAGTTCGCCAAGCCCCGCAAAGGGCGCCGCTGGCTGAAGCGGTCGGTGTACGGGGTGCTGGCGCTGGCGGTGGTGGGCGGCGGACTGTACGGCGGCTGGCGCTGGACCCAGACGCAGTACTACGTCGGCACCAACGGCGAGCATGTGGCGCTGTACCGGGGCATCAGCCAGGACCTGGCGTGGGTCTCGCTCTCGGAGGTCGAACGCGACCATCCCGAGATCGAACTCAAGTACCTGCCGCCCTACCAGCAGAAGATGGTGGAGGCGACCATCGCCGAGGGCGGGCTGTCGAACGCCCAGTCCAAGATCGACGAGCTGGCCCTCCAGGCGTCCGCCTGCAAGAAGCAGGCGGACCGGCAGGCGGCCGAGAGCGCCAAGAACTCCGCCTCCGGTGAGGGGGAGGCGGGCGGCAGCACGGGAACCACACGCTCCTCCTTCACGTCAAAGGCGACACCGACCCCGACGCCGAACACCTCGACCCCTTCGACCAATCCGTCGGGGCAGGCGTCTCCGAATCCCGACCAGTCCACGTCCCCGACCGCGACCACTCCCAGCCCCGGCCCGAGTCTGTCGGAGGAAGAGCAGAAGGTCGTCTCCAATTGCGGTACGCAGTGAGCACGCCGTGAGAGGCCCTGTCACACGATGAGCAGTACTACCAACCCGTCGACGCAGCACACGTCCACGATCGGCGCCATCGGCGCGCCCAGCCGACGCAACACCGAGCTGGCGCTGCTGGTCTTCGCCGTCGCCATCCCGGTCTTCGCCTACGCCAATGTGGGTCTGGCCATGAACGACCAGGTGCCGGCCGGGCTGCTCGGTTACGGCCTCGGCCTCGGCCTGCTGGCGGGCGTGGCCCATCTCGTCGTCCGCAAGTTCGCGCCCTACGCGGACCCGCTGCTGCTGCCGCTGACCACCCTGCTGAACGGGCTGGGGCTGGTCGCCATCTGGCGCCTTGACCAGTCGCCGCTGCTCCAGGAGATCGGCCAGGCGGGCAGCGCGGCACCGA
This sequence comes from Streptomyces sp. NPDC048290, assembly GCF_040652095.1. Taxonomy (NCBI): domain Bacteria; kingdom Bacillati; phylum Actinomycetota; class Actinomycetes; order Kitasatosporales; family Streptomycetaceae; genus Streptomyces; species Streptomyces sp. NPDC048290. The sequence continues at coordinate 281,298 of NZ_JBEZLM010000004.1, read as the reverse complement.
ACCAGCTGATGTACACGGCGCTGGGCATCGCCCTCGCCATCGGCGTGCTGATCCTCCTCAAGGACCACCGGGTCCTCCAGCGCTACACCTATATCTCCATGGTGCTCGCGCTGGTCCTGCTGCTGCTGCCGCTGGTGCCGGGCCTCGGCAAGAACCTCTACGGCGCCAAGATCTGGATCTCGGTCGCCGGGTTCTCCATCCAGCCCGGTGAGTTCGCGAAGATCGTCCTGGCGGTGTTCTTCGCCGGGTATCTGATGGTCAAGCGGGACGCGCTGGCCCTGGCCTCGCGCCGCTTCATGGGCCTGTATCTGCCGCGCGGACGCGACCTCGGCCCGATCCTGGTGGTCTGGGTGGTGTCGATCCTGATCCTGGTCTTCGAGACGGACCTCGGCACCTCGCTGCTGTTCTTCGGAATGTTCGTCATCATGCTGTACGTCGCCACCGAGCGGACCAGCTGGATCGTCTTCGGTCTGCTGATGTCGGCGGTCGGCGCGGTCGGCGTGGCGACCTTCGAGCCCCATATCCAGATGCGGGTGGACGCGTGGCTCGACCCGATGCGTGAGTACACCCTCAGCCAGCAGGGTGTGGACGGCCACTCCGAGCAGGCCATGCAGGCGCTGTGGGCGTTCGGCTCCGGCGGCACGCTGGGCACCGGCTGGGGCCAGGGCCACTCGGACCTGATCCGGTTCGCCTCCAACTCCGACTTCATCCTCGCCACCTTCGGCGAGGAGCTGGGGCTGGCCGGGCTGATGGCCCTTCTGGTGATCTACGCGCTGATCGTGGAGCGGGGGGTGCGCACCGCGCTCGCCGCCCGCGACCCGTTCGGCAAGCTGCTCGCGGTCGGCCTGTCCGGCGCCTTCGCCCTCCAGGTCTTCGTGGTGGCCGGCGGTGTGATGGGCCTGATCCCGCTGACCGGTATGACGATGCCGTTCCTCGCGGCCGGTGGTTCGTCCGTGATCGCCAACTGGGCGCTGATCGCGATCCTCATCCGGATCAGCGACACCGCCCGCCGCCCGGCGCCCGCTCCGGCACCCAACCCCGACGCCGAGATGACCCAGGTGGTCCGCCCGTCATGAACAAGCCCCTGCGCCGTATCGCGATCTTCTGCGGTCTGCTCATCCTGACCCTGCTGCTGCGGGACAACTGGCTCCAGTACGTCAAGGCGGACGAACTGGCGAGCGACCCCAAGAACCGCCGGGTGGCCATCGAGCGGTACGCCACCCCGCGCGGCGACATCATCGTGGACGGCAAGGCGATCACCGGTCACCGCGAGGCCAAGGGCGGCGACTTCCAGTATCTGCGCACCTACACCGACGGCCCGATGTGGGCGCCGGTGACGGGCTACACCTCGCAGGCGTTCGGCGCCAACCAGCTGGAGAGCATCGAGGACGGCATCCTCACCGGCAACGACGACCGGCTGTTCTTCCGCAACACCCTCGGGATGCTGACCGGCAAGGACAAGGAGGGCGGCAACGTCGTCACCACCCTCAGCTCCGCCGCCCAGAAGGCCGCGTACGAGGGGCTGGCCAAGCGGGGCAAGGGCGCGGTGGCCGCGATCGAGCCGTCGACCGGGAAGATCCTGGCGCTGGCCTCGTACCCGTCCTACGACCCGGCCACCATCGCGGGCTACTCGGACGACGACGCCAAGGCGTGGAACGGGCTCCAGAAGAAGCAGAACCCGGACGACCCGATGCTGAACCGGGCGCTGCGCGAGGTCTACCCGCCCGGATCGACGTTCAAGGTGGTCACGGCCGCGGCGGCGCTGGAGCACGGGCTGTACCCGGACGCCGACGAGAAGACGGACTCGCCGGACCCGTGGGTCATGGAGGGCACCACCACGGAGCTGCCCAACGACGGCAACATCCCGTGCAAGAACGCGACCCTGCGGGTGGCGCTCCAGTGGTCCTGCAACACGGTGTTCGGCAAGGCAGGCTCCGACCTCGGCAACGACAAGATGCTGGAGACGGCGAAGGAGTTCGGGTTCACCTCGGAGCAGTTCACCCCGGTGCGCTCCACCGCGTCGGTGTTCTCCGACGACATGAACCCCTCGCAGACCGCGCTGTCCTCGATCGGCCAGTTCAACACCGCGGCCACGCCGCTCCAGATGGCGATGGTGGCCGGCGCGATCGCCAACGACGGCAAGCTGATGAAGCCGTACATGGTCGACAAGCTCCAGGCGCCCAGCCTGGACACCATCGAGCAGACCGACCCGGAGGAGCTGAGCACCCCGCTGTCGGCGGAGAACGCGCAGATCCTCCAGTCGATGATGGAGACCGTCGTCAACGACGGCACCGGCAAGGCGGCCCGGATCGACGGGGTGACGGTCGGCGGCAAGACCGGTACCGCGCAGCACGGTGTGGACAACAGCGAGAAGCCGTACGCCTGGTTCATCTCGTACGCCAAGACCGGTGACGGGTCGCCGGTGGCGGTGGCCGTGGTCGTGGAGGACGAGAACGCCAACCGTGGTGACATCTCCGGTGGCGGTCTGGCCGCGCCGATCGCGAAGAGCGTGATGGAGGCGGTCATCAACGCCAAGCAGTGACGCTGGTCACGATCCCTTCACATCGGTGCACGGTGCGATACCGGTCCGGTATCGGGTCGCGGGCTTGGCCAGGTCACACAATCCCATCCGGGTACGGTAGGGCCCGGACGGCAGCCTCCGGACCGTACACGTGTACGGACCGGGACCGACGGAGAGGGCTGGTAGGAAGCTATGGAAGAGCCGCGTCGCCTCGGCGGCCGGTACGAACTGGGCCAGGTGCTCGGTCGTGGTGGCATGGCGGAGGTCTACCTCGCGCACGACACCCGGCTCGGCCGCACCGTGGCGGTGAAGACGCTGCGCGCGGACCTCGCGCGCGACCCGTCCTTCCAGGCCCGGTTCCGCCGGGAGGCCCAGTCGGCCGCCTCGCTCAACCATCCCGCGATCGTGGCGGTCTACGACACGGGCGAGGACTACATCGACGGGGTCTCGATCCCGTACATCGTGATGGAGTACGTCGACGGCTCCACGCTGCGTGAGCTGCTGCATTCGGGTCGCAAGCTGCTGCCCGAGCGGTCCATGGAGATGACCATCGGCATCCTCCAGGCCCTGGAGTACTCGCACCGCAACCAGATCGTCCACCGGGACATCAAGCCGGCGAACGTCATGCTGACGCGCAACGGCCAGGTCAAGGTCATGGACTTCGGTATCGCCCGTGCGATGGGCGACTCCGGGATGACGATGACCCAGACCTCGGCCGTGATCGGCACCGCCCAGTACCTCTCCCCGGAGCAGGCCAAGGGCGAGCAGGTGGACGCCCGGTCCGACCTCTACTCGACCGGCTGTCTGCTCTATGAGCTGCTGACGGTCCGGCCGCCGTTCGTCGGGGACTCCCCGGTCGCGGTGGCCTACCAGCATGTGCGCGAGGAGCCGCAGGCGCCGAGCGTCTTCGACCCGGAGATCACTCCGGAGATGGACGCGATCGTCCTCAAGGCCCTGGTCAAGGACCCCAACTACCGCTACCAGTCCGCCGACGAGATGCGGCTGGACATCGAGGCGTGTCTCGACGGCCAGCCGGTGGCGGCGACCGCGGCCATGGCCTCGGTCGGCTACGGCGGCTACCCCGACGACCAGCCGACCACGGCGCTGCGCTCGGCGGACGGCGGCGCGACGACGATGCTCCCACCGGTGAACCCGGACGACGGCGGCTACGGCTACGACGAGCGCCCCGACCGCCGCCGCCAGAAGAAGAACAACACCTCCACGATCCTGCTGGCGGTCGCCGCGGTCCTGGTCCTGGTCGGCGCGATCCTGATCGGCCGCTGGGTGTTCGCGGGCGGCGGCGTCGGCAACAACACGGTCCCCGTGCCGAACTTCATCGGCCAGACGGAGGCGGACGCCAGAAAACAGGCGACCAACGCCGAACTGGAGATCTCGGTCAGCAGCAAGCCCTGCGAGAACCAGCCCAAGGGCAATGTCTGCGACCAGGACCCGGCGGGCGGCACGGACGTCGACAAGGGCTCGACGGTCAATCTGGTCGTCTCCACCGGCGCGCCCAAGGTCGTGGTGCCCAGTGTCGTCGGCGACAGCCTGGACGAGGCCAAGTCCAAGCTGGAGGCGGACGAGTTCCAGTTCGAGGTGAAGACCGAGACCCAGGAGTCCACGGAGGAGCCGAACACCGTCCTGGAACAGAACCCGAAGCTCGGGTCCGAGGTGGAGAAGGGGTCCACGGTGACCCTGGTCATCGCCAAGGAGGTCGAGCAGGCGGTCGTGCCGAACGTCGTCGGCCAGTCCTGTGACGACGCGCGGGCCGCGCTGGAGGACAAGAACCTCACCGGCACCTGCACGGAGGTCCCGACCCAGGACCAGAACCAGAACGGCAAGGTCCTCAAGACCACACCCGCGGGCGGTACGCCGGTCGACCCGGGCTCCACGGTGAACATCGAGGTCGGGAAGTTCGAGCAGCAGCAGAAGACACCGGTGCCGCAGGTGACCGGGCTGACGGTCGGCCAGGCCCGGCAGGCGCTCCAGTCGGCGGGCTTCAACAACATCCAGTTCGCCGATGGCAGCGACCAGAGCGACGGGGCGTTCGTGATCAGCCAGGACCCGGGTCCCGGCCAGGAGGTCGACGACCCCGGCGCCACCACCATCACCCTGACGACCGCGGGCTTCGGCCAGAACGGGGGCAACGGGAATGGGAACGGTGGGTTTCTGGGGGGCGGGGACGGGGATTGACCGGGCTGATCCTGATCCAGCCCGGGTCTAGCCCGACTCGACCTGATCTGATCTATCCCGACCTGATCGTCTGAGTGTGAGTGGGCCCCGCCGGGATCGTCCGGCGGGGCCCACTCATGTCCTGGCCGCCGGGGTCCTGGGCGCCGGGGTCCTGGCCGCCGGGGTCCTGGCCGCCGGGGTCCTGGGCGCGGGCCCGGCTCGCGGGACGCGAAGGGCGGCGGGCCGGTGTCGCCGCTCGGCTCTACCGCAGTTCCTCCGGCGGCGTCCGCTTCTCGTCCACCTTCTCCACCCGGTCCAGCTCCCCCCACACGATGTACCGGTACCGGCTGGTGAACACCGGGGTGCAGGTCGTCAGCGTGATGTACTTCCCGGCCTTCTTCCTGCCGGAGTCCTTGGGGACCGGGGCGAGGACGTCCACATTGAACTTCGAGGTCTCCGGGAGCGTCGCGTAGACCTTGTAGACGTACCAGTCGTTCTTCGTCTCGAAGACGATCGCGTCGCCCTTCTCGATCTTGTGGATGTCGTGGAACTTGGCGCCATGGCCGTCGCGGTGCGCGGCGAGCGAGAAGTTGCCGTTCTTGTCGCTGGTCGGGAGGGCGGCCTTGACCGGGTCGGTGTAGTACCCGGCGACCCCGTCGTTGAGCAGCTCGGTGTCGGTGCCCTTCTTGACCAGGATGTCGCCCTCGCCCATCGCGGGGACGTGCAGGAAGCCGACGCCGTCCTTGGTGTCCAGGGCGCCGGGGCCGCCGCTGCCGCCGCCGGAGCCGTCGGCGGCCCAGTTGTCGCGGACCTTGTCGCCCTCCTCGCCGGCCTTGCGGTCGGCCAGGACGTTGGTCCACCACAGGGAGTAGACGACGAAGAGTCCGAGCACCAGCCCGGCCGTGATGAGGAGTTCACCGAAGACACTGACCGCCAGGGCGATCCGGCCCGGTCGGCGCCGCCGCGGGGCTTCCCCATCCCCCGGCCCGTCCCCGGGCGCGCCGGTGTGCTTCTCGGTGTCGTCGGTGGTCGCTGCCACAGTCATCTGCCCTTAACTTCTGCCTTGGCCTCTGCCTAGCCGATGAGCGCGTCCGGCTTCCCCTCGCTGCGCGGCCGTTCCTCGACCATCTTGCCCCACACGATCATCCGGTACTTGCTGGTGAACTCGGGCGTACAGGTCGTCAGCGTGATGTAACGGCCCGGCTCGGTGAAGCCCCCGTCCTTCGGCACCGGGTCGAGGACGCTGGTGTTGCTCGGCGCGGTCACCGGCAGGATCGAGGCCATCTTGTAGACGTAGTAGGTGTCCTGGGTCTCGACCACGATCGGGTCGCCGGGCTGGAGCTTGTTGATGAAGCGGAACGGCTCGCCGTGGGTGTTGCGGTGGCCCGCGAGCCCGAAGTTGCCGCTCTGGTCGCCCGGCATCGCGGTCTTGAGCGGATCCTCGCCGTAGTGGCCGACCATGCCCTTGTCGAGGACCTTCTTGTTGCTGACGCCCTCCGCGATCGGCACCACCACGTCCAGCTTCGGGATGCGCAGGATGGCGAAGCCCTGGCCGGGTTCGAAGGTGCCGGGGTTGCGTTTGCCGCTGGCCCAGTCGTCCTGGAGGTCGTCGGCCTCCTGTCCGGCCTGGGCGTGCGCCCGGACGTTGGTCCACCACAGCTGGTAGGTGACGAACAGCAGCATCAGGACGCCGGTGGTGATGAACACCTCGCCGATGGCCCGGCTGGCGAGCACGGCGGGGCCGGGCTTGCGGGCGCGTGCCTGGCGGCGGGCCTCGACCCGGGAGAGCGGGGCGGCCGGGGCGCTTTCGGCGGGTGCGGGGGGCGGGGCCTGGCCGCCACGGCGCCCGTTACGCCGTTTGGCGGCCTTTCTGCGGGCCGCACGGCCGCCGGGGGCGGGATCGGTGCCGGGTGGGGCGGCTGGGGCGGCAGAGGGGGATATGCGGGGGGCAAGAGGCTCGGGTATCCGCAGCGCGACGGTCTCGTCGTCGAGCGGGAGCGCCGGGGAGGCGGGGGAAACCGGCGATGCGGGGGAAAACGGCGATGCGGGGGCGGGGGAAGCGGGGGAAGCCGGGAAGGCCGGGAGAATCCGTGTGCCGGACGGTGTCTCCTCGTACGGCCGGGTCTCCTCGTACGGCCGCACCGCCTCGGCCTGACCGTGCTGAGCCGGCTGACCCGGATGGCCGGGCCGACCCGGCTGACCTGGCTGTCCCGGTGGCCCCGGCTGACCCGCGTGGCCGTGCTGCACCGGCCCTCCGCCGTAGTCGTACGGCTGCGCCGTCCCGTCGTACGGCTGTGGCGCCCCCTCGTGCGGCTGGGCCGCCCCCTCGTACGTGCCGTACGCGCTCCCGAACGTGCCCTGCTCCCCGTACGGTTGCCGCCCGTACGAGGTGCCCTGGTCGTCGGTGCCGGGACCGGGGGCGTCCCCGGGGCCGGTGCCCGACTCGCGCTCGGGGCGCAGCGCGGTCACGCCGTGGCCCTGCCCACCACCGGGGCCAGCCCCGCCGATCTGGCCACCGCGTCCCGGTCGCCGCACTCCACCAGCCAGTTGGCGAGCATCCGGTGCCCGTGCTCGGTGAGCACCGACTCCGGATGGAACTGCACGCCCTCGACCGGCAGTTCCCGGTGGCGCAGGCCCATGATGATCCCGTCGTGGGTGCGGGCCGTGATCTCCAGCTCGGCCGGGACCGTGGCGGGCTCGGCGGCCAGCGAGTGGTAGCGGGTCGCGGTGAACGGCGACGGCAGCCCGGCGAAGACGCCCTTGCCCTGGTGCTCGACCGGTGAGGTCTTGCCGTGCAGCAGCTCGGGCGCGCGGTCCACGACCCCGCCATAGGCGACCTGCATGGACTGCATCCCGAGGCAGACACCGAAGACGGGGACGCCGGTGGCGGCGCAGTGCCGGACCATGTCGACGCAGATCCCGGCCTGCTCGGGGGTGCCGGGGCCGGGGGAGAGCAGGACGCCGTCGAAACCGTCCTGCGCGTGCGCGGTGGCGACCTCGTCGTTGCGCAGCACCTCGCACTCGGCGCCGAGCTGGTAGAGGTACTGGACCAGGTTGAAGACGAAGCTGTCGTAGTTGTCCACGACGAGAATGCGCGCGCTCACTGGTTGTCCACCGTCACATCGTTGAAGGGAAGCAGCGGTTCCGCCCACGGGAAGACGTACTGGAACAGGACGTAGACCACGGCAACGACCAGCATGAGCGAGACCAGCGTCTTCACCCACGCGTTCCCCGGCAGATGCCGCCAGATCCAGCCGTACATGCCGTCCCTTCCGTCGACCCACGGCACCACCACTCACGCCGTACCCGCACCAGACTAACGGCGTAGGGCCTCCGGTTTCCCGGCCTCCACAGGCTGGGTGGAGTCCAGATGCGCCCAGACGATCAGCCGGTGGCTGTGGCCCCACTCGGGTTCGCAGGTGGTGAGTGTGAGATAGCGCCCTTCCCGGGTGTAGCCGGACTTCCGTGGCACAGGATCGATCACCTGGACATCGCTCGGCAGCGTCTTGTACGGCCCTTTGTCGATCCGGTACGTGAACCAGGTCGTCCCGTCGCTGAGCACCACCGCGTCCCCGGGCCTGAGCCTCGGGAAGTCCTTGAACGGGTCCCCGTACGTCCGCCGGTGCCCCGCCACCGAGAAGTTGCCCTTCTCACCGAGGAGCGCGGTGGAGGCGTAGTGCCCGAGCCCCTTCTTCAGGGTGTCGGTGCCGGTGCCTTCGAGCACCGGCTTGTTCCACGTGAAACCAAGCCGGGGGATATACATGATCGCGAACGGTTCGCCGCTTTTGTACGGTTCCTGCGGTGGCGGGTCGGCCTGGGAGGCGCCGCCCGGTGGTGCCGACTGCGGACGGGCGTCGGCGCGCGCCCACTCCTGCTGGAGCCGGTCGATCTGGTCGCCCATCGCACTGTCGGCCTTCACACCGGTCCAGAACATGACGTACGCCACAAAAAGGACGATCAGGGTGCCGACGGTGATGCACAGCTCACTGAAGGTCCTGACCACGACGCGCACCGGCGGCTCCCGACAGAGACGCTTGCTTCCCGTTCCCGACCCGCGGCTTCCGACCGCCGGCCGCTACTCCACAGGCTGGGCGTGCTGCAGATCCACTGTGCCCGAGTAGCCGGGAAGAGTCACCGTCCCGTTCTCCTCGACTTTCCACCCGAGTCCGTACACATTGACGTAGACCATGTAGTTCTGGATCGCCTCGCTCGCGGTGAGCGCCTCCCGCAGCTTCTCCGGGTCCCCGACAGCCGTGATCTTGTACGGCGGTGAGTAGACCCGGCCCTGGAGGATCAGGGTGTTGCCCACACAGCGCACCGCGCTGGTGGAGATCAGCCGCTGGTCCATCACCTTGATCCCCTCGGCGCCGCCCTGCCAGAGCGCGTTCACCACGGCCTGGAGATCCTGCTGATGGATCACCAGGTAGTCGGGCTGCGGCTCGGGGTAGCCGGGGAGCTTGGCGGTGGCGTCCGGCGGGGCGTCGTTGAGGGTGACCGTGAGGGCGTCGCCGGTCAGCTCCTGGGTTCCGGCGTCGCGCTCCAGGGCGGCGAGGGCGTCGTCCTCCTGGCGGGTGCGGCCGTCGTCCCGCTCGGCCAGCGACTCCACCTGCTCGCGCAGGGCCGCGTTGGACTCGTCCCGCTCGCCGTTCTCCCCGCTGCGCTCATGGATCAGGTCGGAGAGCTTCAGCAAGGAGGCGTCCGTACGGATATCGGTACCTTTGGCAGTATTGAAGCTGGTGAAGAAGATCAGGCCCGCGAGAGCGAAGACGCCCACGGTGAGGACCCGCACCGGCCGGAACCGGCCCCTCGCATCGGCGCCGGAACCGCTCTGGGGGGAGTCGGCGGAATTGCTCAACGTACCCTTATCTCCTTCGGAGCCACGGAAGCACTACGCTAACGGACGCCCGGGGGAGCACTCAGTGTCCCCTTGTACGCTGCCCCGAGCCCGACCCGAGTTCCCTGCGCGGCCACGCAGCGCATCGACAGGAGAGACCCTCGTGCCGAAGTCACGTATCCGCAAGAAGGCCGACTACACGCCGCCGCCGTCCTCGAAGCAGGCGACGTCGATCAAGCTGAACAGCCGGGCCTGGGTCGCGCCGGTCATGCTGGCGATGTTCCTGATCGGATTGGCCTGGATCGTCGTCTTCTATGTCACCGACGGTTCGCTGCCGATCGACCAGCTCGACAACTGGAACATCGTGGTCGGCTTCGGCTTCATCGCGGCGGGGTTCGGCGTCTCCACCCAGTGGAAGTAGCGCCCGCCCGGCTCTGCCACGGCGGCTCCGGCCCAGCTCTGCCCAGGGATATCCACTGAGTTATCCACAGCCCTCGCGGAATTTCCACATCTCCCTTGGGGAAAAGACGAAGATCTGTGGATAACCTCTAGGACGTTGACGCCGGTACGACCGTCACACCGCTTTCCGCAAGCCTGTTCGCCCCCTGCCTGACCTGCGAAGACGCCGGTCGGTGACAGGGGGCACAGCTGTTGCCGCACACTGTGCACAAGATCGGCCACCCGCTGTGGAAAACCGCAGCTCAGCCCAGCTGAACCGTTCTGAGCAGCGTGATCCCGATCACTACGAGCAGCACTGCGGCGCACGTGCCGTACTGCACCAGGGAGCGGCGCTCGCGCGGGGCGTGGACCATCGCGTAGCCGACGATCGCGCCCGCCACCAGGCCGCCGATATGGGCCTGCCAGGCAATGTCCTGCCAGGTGAAGGTGAAGATCAGGTTGATCACGAGCAGGGCCAGGATGGGCCGCATGTCGTAGTTCATCCGGCGCATCAGCACCGCCGTGGCGCCGAAGAGGCCGAAGATCGCGCCGGACGCCCCGAGAGAGGCCGTGCCGGGCGCCTCCAGCAGATACGTCAGGGCGCTGCCCGCGAGGCCGGAGACCAGATAGAGCGTGAGGTAGCGGGCTCTGCCGAGGGCCTGCTCCAGGGGGCCGCCCAGCCACCACAGACTCAGCATGTTGAACGCGATGTGCCAGATCTCCTGGTGGGTGAACATCGCCGTCACCAGGCGGTACCACTGGCCCTCCGCGACGCCCTCCGTGGCCGGCCAGGGGGCCGGGGGCCACTGGCCGATCAGCACCAGGTCGTTCAGCAGCGAGGTGCTGGTCTGCACCGCGATGAAGACGGCGAGGTTGATCCCGATCAGGATCTTGGTGAGCAGCCGGGGGTCGGCCACGATCGTGCCGCCCGCGAGGGTGCGGGGGGTGGAGGCGCCCGGCGTGTGACCCGTACCGGAGCCGTTGCGCACACACTCCGGGCACTGGAAGCCCACCGACGCGCTGACCATGCACTCGGGGCATATCGGCCGCTCGCAGCGGGTGCAGCGCACACCGGTCTCACGGTCCGGGTGCCGGTAGCAGACCGGCGGGCTCTGGGCGGGCTGGGGGGACTGCTCCCCCGGGCCCTGCGGGCTGCCCGGCGCCTGGTCCATGCGATCCCCTCACGTGTGGTCGGCGGGCAATGCGACGCCCCGCTCATCATTACGGATGAGCGGGGCATTTAGTTCCCCGCGGCACGTCCGGCGGCGGGTGCCGCGCGGGCGGTACGAGGGGGCTCGGCCTCATCGCCAGGGGCTCGGCCGCGGCGCTGGAGGGCTCGGCCTCAGCGCTTCTCGATGACGACGGACTCGATGACGACGTCGTTCACCGGACGGTCGGTGCGCGGGTTGGTCTGGGTGGTGGCGATGGCGTCCACGACCTTCTGGCTGGCCGCGTTCGTGACCTCGCCGAAGATGGTGTGCTTGCCGCTCAGCCAGGCCGTCGGCGCGACCGTGATGAAGAACTGCGAGCCGTTGGTGCCCGGACCGGCGTTGGCCATGGCCAGCAGGTAGGGCTTGGTGAACTTCAGCTCCGGGTGGAACTCGTCGGCGAACTGGTATCCGGGACCGCCGGTCCCGTTGCCCAGCGGGTCACCGCCCTGAATCATGAACCCGTCGATCACCCGGTGGAAGACCGTGCCGTCATAGAGCTTGTCCGAGGACTTCTGGCCCGTGGCGGGGTGGGTCCACTCGCGCTCGCCGCTGGCGAGTTCCACGAAGTTCTTGACGGTCTGCGGCGCGTGGTCCGGGAAGAGCCGGATCTCGATGTCGCCGTTGTTCGTCTTCAGGGTGGCGTAAAGCTGCTCGGCCACGATCTGCCTTCCGTTGTCCTCCTGTGACTCACCGATCCTCGCACGGACCGTGCGCCGCGTCGCCCGCCACCCGCGTCCGGAACGGCTCACAGCGCCACGGGAGAGGGCAAAACCCCGGCGAGCCGCCCCCGCACAGGCGCGCTCGACGACGATCCGTGGCATTGTCGACGACAAGCTCCTGTTGCCCCGTATTCATCCGCTATTTCATCCGCTGCTTCATCTGCTGCTTCATCCGCTGCTTGATCTGCGATCGACTTGATCATTCATCCGCTATCGCACCCGATCGGTTGCCGACCGGCCGATCGACCGACGCTCCGGAGCGGTGTACGGCGTCCGACAGCGTCCCACCGGCGTCCGTACGCGTGACCCGGATGCCCGCCCGCACATGCCGCGTGCCCGCCCAGCAGGCATGATCCGTAAAAGGGTGGAAAGTCGAAATACCGTACGCCACCGAGGAGGAGGATTCCCGTGACCCGCATCGACAGCGTGCGCGCCGCGACCGGTTCGGCGAAGGACAGCGTGCTGCACGCCGCGGAAGTGGTGGCGCCCTACGCCGACACGGCCAAGGACCGGGCCGCCCACTACGCGCACGAGGCCCGCGTACGGCTCGCGCCCAAGGTGTCGCAGGCCGCCGACCAGGCCCGCGTCCAGTACGAGGCCCATCTCGCACCGCGCCTGGAGCAGGCCCTCACCCATGTGCCGCCGAAGGTCGACCACGCCGCCCATGAGGCGGCCCTGAAGGCCCGGGTCGCCGCCCGGCAGGCCGCGGAGTACTCCCGGCCGCGGATCGAGCAGGCCGTTGCCGCGGCCGTGCCCGTCAGGGACGAGGCCGCGGTGCGCGGCTCCGCCGCCCTGGCGGCGCTGCGCGGCGGGGTGACCGCCCATGAGATCGAGAAACTGGTCCGCAAGCACGAGCGGCGCTCCAAGGCCGGGCACGCGGTCAAGGTGCTCGCACTGGTGGGCCTGGTGGCGGGCGGCGCCTTCGCCGCCTGGAAGTGGTGGGACAAGCAGGCCAACCCGGACTGGCTGGTCGAGCCCCCGGCCGCCACCGAGGTCCCCGAGTCCGGCCGGCTCACCTCGGTCGACGGCAGCGGCCAGTCCGCCCTCGACCCCGAGGTGCAGGCGAAGGAGGCCGAGGAGGAAGCGGCCAAGCGGGACCGGGACGAGGACCAGTGACCCGATCGACCGCCAACTGACTGCGCGGGCGGGAGACTTGACCGTCTCCCGCCCTTCGTCATCGTTCACCCCGACCGGGCGTTTTGCCTGCACGCTCCTGATGACTTTTGCAACGTCTGACATGTGCAGGTTCCGTACAGACTTATTGACGCACTGCATCACACCGATTACACAAACGCCCCTGGCCTGGTGATATAAGCGCGCCGCCACACCACGACAGGACCGCTCACCCGAGCGCGCCTCCTCGCGCCTTCACCCCCACCCCCACACCTGCAAACATTTGCGCAAAGCATCGCAACGGTTCCGGAGCCTGTCCCTCCAGCCTCGGAAGCATCCCCTGCGCACTCCGGGCACACCCCGGCGGATCCGCGCGCGCCCGGAAAACAGAACCGGCCGGACACCCTCGAAGGGTGTCCGGCCGGTCGGACGATGTGGAGCCTAGGGGAGTCGAACCCCTGACATCTGCCATGCAAAGTCACGTGCACCGTGACTCTGGTTTCGCCGAGTTTCGCCGCGACGCTCCGAGTGCAGGTCAGCGACAGTGCGACCTACCGAGCGCTTGTTTCGCCGAGTCGCGCCGAGGGTCGCCGAGGGGGCTTTGTGGAACGGATGTGGATTCCCTCCCCCGCCCGGCTCATGACACGGCCCGCAGGTGACGGCCACCGGCCAGGACCTCGCGGGCGTTGTCCAGGGCCTGCTCGCCGCGGTGCGTGTACAGCCAGGTGACCTTGCCGCCCCGCTCGTGCCCAAGGATGTACTGCACGTCGATCTCAGACATGCCCCCCTCGTGCAGCCGGGACGCGAAGCGGTCCCGGTAGTCCGAGACACGCGGCCACCACTCCTTGCGGCCTGTTTCCGGGTTCCGCACCTCCCGCGCGATCCCGGCCGCCTGGATAGCCGGAATCCAGTACCGGCGGAAGTTGTTCCTGCTCAGAGCACCCTCCACGGTCACCAGCTTCCCACCGACGCGCCGCTGCTCCCCTCCGAGGGGGGAGCGGAAGATCAGCTCCTCGGCATGCATCCCGTCCCCTACCGCAGTCACGGTCTGGGCGGGGTCCAACCGCAGCACCATGGTGTCCACCGCAGCGCGGGCCTTCGCGGTCAGCGGTACCGTGCGGAAGCCCGCAGTCGTCTTAGGGATGCCCTGGCGACGCAACGTCCCGCGGTCGTCGATGACCACTTCCCTGACCTTGACCGTGTCGGCCTCCAGGTCCAGGAACACCCGGCGGGAGCCAGCCATCTCACCCCACCGCAGACCGGTTTCCTCCAGGAAGTCGGCCAGGGGCTGCCACCATACGGGAAGCTGTGCACGCACCAAGGCGTACTGCTCCGTGGTGGGCGGGGTCAAGTCGTCGGGATGCTTCACGGGCGCGCTCGCCGTCTTGGTGACGTCCTGGGCCGGGTTGAACGGAATCCGCTGGTCTCGTACGGCGTCCCGGAGGAGCATCCTCAGCAGCTCCAGCACTTTCGTCTGCGTCGCGTGCCCCTTCAGCTCCTTGGCCACCCAGGTCTGAAGTTCCAGGTAGGTCAGCGAGTTGAGCTTGCGCTTCCCCCACTTCGGGCGGATGTGGACCGTCCACGCAGACAGCTTCCTGTTGCGAGTGGTCGGCCGCTTCGGCTCGTTGGCCGGCCACCAGACCTCCCACCACGTCTCCATGAGAATGTCGCCACGCTTGGGGTCCAGGTAGGTACCCTGTCGGACGGCGCTGCGGACCTCGTCCAGGAAAGCGGTGGCGTCCTTCGCCTTGGGGAAGTTCTTGGCCTTCTGGTCGCCGTTGGCATCCCGGTAGCGGGCCTGCCAGGAGCCCATGCAGTCGCGTCGACGCCGACGTTCGTCGCCCTCGAAAGCCGGGAAGGCCTCGAAGCACTTGGGGCAGCCGCAGGACTTCGAGCGGAGTTGTCGAGGATTGTTGGCAGCCCTACGAGGCACGGTTCACCTCCCCCGGGCGAACCGTCGCAAGGAAATCGACAGCGTCGCGACGCGCGCTGAAGTTCTTCGTCCGCTGCTTCCCGTCCGCGCGGTAGCGGACCCGCCAGGGCCCCCGACACACGTCCTGAGGGGGACGGTACCCGTACAAGGCGGGTGGGAGATCGATCAGGCAGTCTGGGCAGCCGCACGTGCGGCTGGGGATCTGCTCGGGGTTAGGCGCCAAGGTGGATCACCTCGTCACTGCTCCTTCGCTGCGTTGGGATCGCGGGGCGGAGTTCTATTTCCTCCCCGCACCAGCAGCGTGCACCGAAGTGGTCCTGAGATATGCCGAGTTGGAGAAGAACGGCGCGGACTCCCCGGAGTGTGTAGAGGACGGTGGCGCTCAACTCGTCCGGGATGATGATGATCTGGCGGTGGGCGTCCCACGGATCATGGATCTCGTGGCGCGGCGCGAATCGGATGCGGATGCACATGGGCGCACGTCCCCCCCGGGTTGCACGTGTGGGTGGTGGTGACCGAGGGGGAGAACATCGGTCACACGGACGACCGTACCCCTCCGGGAGTGAATATGCAGCCACTCTGTGCAAGATTGGACGTGTGACATAACAGCGAGTAGTTGAGGCCAGGTGAGGCGGGTGCGGCGGCCTGGGCGCCCGGCCCTCAAGCCAACGGCCGCCCGGCTATTCGTTGCTGTCAGCGACAGCCCTGGCCTGGATCAGCAGCAGCCGTCGCTGTTCAACCGTCAGCCGGTCGAGGATCTTCAGGGTCTCTTGCCGCTCGTCGTCGGTCTGCGGGGCCGGCGGCCTCTTCCCGAGAGCCGCGAAGAGACGGGTCTCGGGGAACTTCGGGTACGCCTCAGCGAGGGCTCGGACGTACTTCGCCCGCGGTTCGGCCTTGGCGTTTGCCCAGTTGTTGACGGTGGAGACGTGCACTCCGATCACGTCGGCGATCTTGGGCTCACTGACGCCGTACTCGTCCTTGAGCGCGGCGAGGGCCTGCGCGAAGGTTTCTTCGGCAGGTTCGGGCCGCTCCGTGTTCTCCACGCTCGCAAGGGTGCCCTTACCTTCTACTTTTCGCAAGTAAAAGTAGAAGCAGTGGCGTGAATCTGACGGCGCGCAATCTCCCCGATACGCGCCGTTGAGCATGTCATATGCCACCACAATAGAACACGCGTTCTAAAAGCGCACCCGCCACGACTGGACTCGGCGAACCTCGGCGAACCTGTTGACTATCTTCGATTTCGAAAGTAGAAATATCGAAGACGCCCCAGTCGGGGCGATCCAGCCAAAGGCACGAGGTCCGTTCATGCCCAAACTCCACCGCAAGAACGACGGCAAGCCGATCAGAGACGCCATGACCCGGGCGGGCCTCTCCATCCCCGCACTCGCTGAGGCGACCAAGTGGGTGGACCCGGCCGGCAAGGGCGTCAGTGCGGCTGCCGTCGGGCGACTCGTAGGCCGCGGCAAGACGGCCCGCGACCGCTGCGAGTGGACTACGGCCTGGTTCGTCGCCGAGGCGCTGCACCGGAAGACGAACGCCCCCCTCCAGGACCTCTTCACCATGCCCACAGGTTCGACTTCGATTATCGAAAGGTCAAGTCTCGATGCCGAGGAAGAGTGACCGGGTCGTCCCCCTCCCGGCCGGTCTCGTCCCGCTCCTGACCCAGGCCCAGTTGGAGACGTACTACGCGGTCTCCGACTGGCAGGTCCTCAGGTGGGTCGACGCCGGCATGCCCGAGGAGCCGTACGAGGGCCGCGGGCGCCGCTTCGACCTGGACAAGGTCCGCGCCTGGCACGCCGAGCAGAACCAGCTCGCCGCGACCGCCTGACCCCATCGCACGCCGAAGGGCCGCTCCGACTTCCCGGCCTGAGCAGCCCCCGACTCGGCGGCCCCAGCAATCGACAGAAAGAGAGGCCACCGTGGCCACATCATTGCAGACCAGCAGCGGGGTTATGCCGCTGCATGAGTCCCGGCTTGCGCGGCCGACGACCGTCCCGGCGGTGTTCCGGGCGGCGGCCCGACTGCTCTCCGCGAACGGGCTGCACCAGGGCGACCTCGTGCCCGACTACCGGACCCGGACGTCGTTCAGCGCGCACTCGACGCGCCCTCTCTCGATCGTGGCCGCGCTGATGTGCGCTGCGACGGGTGATCCGCATCTGTCGTCGCGACTGGCCGGTGAGGCGATTGCGGTGCTGGCGCAGCGTCTGGAGGTGGATGACGAGGCGATGGAGTCGGATCTCGGTCATCCGTGGATGGCGATGCACGTCGACGCGTGGGGTGACGTGGAGGGCCGGACCGTCGAGGCCGCTGTTGCGGTGTTGGCGGCGGCTGCGGACGACAGCGAGGTGTCGCTGTGAGCGCCCCGCTGGTGGTGAACACACGGCGTGGCGTGTGTTGGACGCGTCGGACGGTGACGGAGGGCGGGATCGCTCTGTACGCGCCGGTGGCGGTGCGGACGTGCCCGGAGTTCGTGATGGCGACGCTGGCCGAGTTGGCGGCGCAGGGGATCACGGGGTCGGCGGATGTCCTGCCGGTGCCGGTGGACCCGGTTGCTGCTGGTCGGGGCCTGGATCTGCTGGCGTTGATGGACGAGAGGGCGGCATCGCGGGTGTCGCCGGTGCTGGCTGGGGTGCTGGACAAGGCGGAGAAGCTGCGTGTCGAGAACGGGCGTCTCCGGGACCGGATCGCCGAGTTGGAGGCGTTGACGCCTGCCGAGATCCAGACGTGCCGGGTGTGCGGGGCGGGCTACACGTACGGCCAGCCGTGCGCGACGTGCGTGTTCCGGAAGCGGATGGCTGCCGAGCGCGGGGCGGGTGGTGCGTGATGCATACGCACACGCCCGCCGAGTGGACGGGGTTCCTGCTGCTGGGTGCCGCTGGCAGTGCCGTCTGGTCGGGCTTGTTCCTGCTTGTGGTGGACGCGGAGGTCACGGACTTCGACCCGCGCCCCGCCGTACGCCGCGCCATCGCCGTGGTCGGTCCGCCGGTCCGGCGCGCGGTCGCCGTCACGCACCAGGAGGCGGTCCACGCGGGCCACGCCGTGAACCGTTCCATCGGCGCCTGTGTTCTCGCGGCTCGTCATGCGCGGCGGGATGCAGCGTGGACCGCTGCCGCGCTCCTCATGCTCCTCACCGCCCCCTCCGGAGGCATCCGATGACCGACATGCAGCCGTTCGAGCGGCTCGCCACTCTCACCACCCGGTTCAGCACCGAGGTCAGCCTTGACGCGTGGACATGGTCCTCGCTGTACGAGTACGCCGACACTGCCGCGCCCGAGCCGGGGCAGATCGTCGAGGTCACGGACCTGTGGGCGGTCTCCCCGGAGGGTTATGGGTCCACCGACATCGCGGTCGTCGGCCGACTGCTGGGCGGCCAGTGGTTCACCTGCGTCGCCTGGTCGGACACGTCCGGGTTCGGCTGCCAGCAGGGCGTGGACTGGCGGATCAACGACACCCGCGAACTGGCGATCAGCCAGGGGCTCGACAAGGAGTCCCGTGTGCACCTCGGGCTGGCACTGCCCGGAGAGGACGGCACCCGATGAAGCGCCGCATCGACGGGCCGATCCCCGTCTACTTCACCCAGACCGAGACCGGTCTCCCCGCGATCGACGTGTCCCGCTGGCTCGCCCGTGCGGTGCTCGCCGAGGTGTTCCAGGCGGCCGACGCCGAGCCCGAGGGCCTCGGCGAGGAGTTCGCCGACATGCACGCGCTCGGCGTGTCCGCGCAGCACCAGGGCGACGACTCGCACGCCCGGCACGAGTACGACGCGCGTGTCGAGCGGTACGTGGACGAGTTCGCGGACGGCGGTCTGATCCCTCTGTCTGTGGGCGGGCTCCGGCAACTCCGGGACGCGTGCGACGAGATGCTGCGGCTGCGTTCGGCCGACCGTGAGGCGGGTGCCGCATGAGCACTGTCTGCCTGATCAATCCCCCCGGCCATGACTGGGCGAACGCCCTCGCCTGCCGTTGGTGCGCGTCGACGCGTTCTGCGGGTGAGGCGATCGTGTCGGGGCTGTCGAGCCGCCGCGGCGGCGACGAGAACTCGGCCCGTGCGCTGCTCGACGCCCACCGCGCCGAGGTGCTAGCGGCCGACGGGCAGGCGTACGTCGGGGAGCTGGCCATGCTGTCCGGTCTCGTCGCCACCCTGACCGCGGTAGTCGAGCACGGCGACCTGGACGACGTGCGGAAGCTCCTCGCCGAGCATCGGGCCGACGACGCACAAGCCCGTGCCGAGGCCAGCGGCGCCCCGGCGCCAGTCGCACCGTGGTCCATGGGGCTGACGGCCGCCGACCGGCAGACGGCGCTACTCGACGCGATCCGCCGGGACCCGGACGGCCGGTGGAAGTCGGGGCGGGCGCGGGATGTGCTGCGGGCGCTCGGCTGGCCGGTCGGCAAGGGCGCGGCGGGAAGCGACCTCAGCCGCCTCGCGGATGCCGGGCATCTCGTCCGGCACGAGAAGCCGAACGCCCGCTGGTACAGCCTCGCCCTCCCGGGCGGTGCGTCATGAGGCCCGAGAAACCGGTCGTACCCGCCGTCCGCCTCGGGGGCGAGGTCGCTTACCTCGTCGCCCGCCAGCGGGAACAGCGTCTCGCCGAGGGTGTCGCTGCCGAATCGCGCCACCTGATGAACCCCGACGAGGGGCCGATCGAGGCCGCGTTCGCGCAGATGGCCTGCGACTACCCCGAAGCCTGCACCTGCACCCCTGAGGAGAGCACCCGATGACCGGGCCCGAGCACTACCGCGAGGCCCAGAGCCTCCTCGACAGCTGCAAGACCTCCGACGGCGCGGTCGTCATCGAGGACGGCAACGAACAGCTGCTCGCCGCCGCGCAGGTGCACGCCACTCTCGCGCTCGCCGCCGCGACCGCGCTCATCGACACCACCCGGGCCGCACCACGCTCCGACATGCAGGACCGTGCTGCTTGGCGGCGTGTCGCCGGGGTGCCCGTCCCGGAGGACGACGACTGATGACGACATCTCCCACGGCCGGGTCCACCACCGACCCGGCCGCGGGGCCCCTCGGGCTCCGCAAGCACACCAACGGCCGCGGCCACTGGTACACCCTCGACGGCCGCAAGGTCGACGGCGTCACCACCCTCCTCAAGGACGGCATCCCGAAGCCGGCGCTCGTCGGCTGGGCCGCCAAATCGGTCGCCGAGTACGTCGTCGACAACCGCGGTGCTGTTGCTGACATGTGGGACCAGCTCACCCGAGACGCCATGGTGCACGAGCTGAAGGGCACCCCGTACGCCCAGCGCGACGCCGCAGCCGCCCGCGGCACCGACATCCACACGTACGCCGAGCAGCTCGCCGCCGGCGTCGAGGTGGAGGTCCCCGGAGAGATCGCTCCGTACGTCGAGGCCGCAGCCCGCTGGTTCGACGACTGGCAGCCGACGACGCTGCTTGTCGAGCGGCCGGTCGCGTCCCGCCGCTGGTGGTACGCGGGCACCTTCGACAACGTCTGCGAGACCCCGGACGGGGTGCGGTGGATGGTCGACTGGAAGTCCGGCCGCTCCGGGATCTGGGGCGAGGCCGCGTTGCAGGCCGCCGCGTACACACACGCCGAGTTCTACGTCGACGCCGACGGCGCCGAGCAGCCGATGGCCGACCTGCGGATCACCCGCGGGCTCGGCGTCCACCTCAAGGCCGACGGCACCTACGCCGCGCACGAGATCGACGTGTCCGAGGCGGCGTTCCAGCACTTCAACCGGGCCGCGTGGATGGCCCGCAACAACAAGGACCTCAAGGAGCGGCTCGTGTCCGCCGAGCTGCCCACACCGTCCTGGGGGGACAACGCATGACCGAGATCCAGCAGTACGAAGCACTCGCGGCGCCCGCCGTGATGGAGCAGGCGCCGGACGGGGCGGCCCGGCCACGGACCCGTGACCTGGTGGCGTGGGCGGACGAAGCCCGCGCCGCGAATGCGATCGCGCAGTCGCTGGCGCAGACCTCGTTCGTGCCGCAGCAGTTCCGCGGCAAGCCGGGCGAGGTGACGGCGGCGATCCTCACGGGCAACGAGATGGGCCTGTCGCCGATGGCGTCGCTGCGGGCGTTCGACCTGATCCAGGGCACCCCTGCGATGCGGGCGAACGCGATGCGGGGCGTGGTCCAGTCCCGCGGCCACGAGATCTGGGAGGAGAAGGTCACCCCGACCGAAGCGATCGTGTGCGGCCAACGCCACGGCTCGGACAAGATCCACCGCTCGAAGTGGACGATCGAGCGGGCCCGTGGTCTGAACCTCCTGGGCAAGGACAACTGGAAGAAGCAGCCGCAGGCGATGCTCCTCGCTCGGGCGACCGCCGAAGCCTGCCGGATGACCGCGTCCGACGTGCTGTACGGCGTGCCCTACTCGACCGAGGAACTCACCGACCTCTCACCGGAGAAGGCCACCAGTACCCGGAAGGTGAAACGGCGCGTGCTGGAACCCGTGCCGACGCCGGAGCCGGAGTTCCCCGAGCCGTCCGCAGGAGAGCCTGCGGCCGACGAGCCGCCCGCTGCCGACGCCTCCCAGGACGAGGGCGCGTCCGGTGACGCGGACGCATGGGGCGAGGAGCAGGGCTGGCCCGCCGTCACTCGGCCCGGAACGGCGGCGACCTCATGAGCACCGTGCCCGCCGCCCTCATCTCCTTCGCCTTCGTGGCCGTGGCCCTGTGGCTGGCTGCGCTCTGGATGTCCCGCCGTGAGGCCCGACGCGAGTCGACGCGGGACCGGCTGGTCCGTGAGGCCCACGAGCGAGCCGACAGCGCGGCCCGCACGGACGAGGCGACGCTCGCCGCCGCCAGCTCGGCCGACCCGTGGCAGTCCGGTCGGGACCGCCTCCACCACGCCGTCCACACCACCACTGAGGGGGACTGACATGGGCTACATCACCCGCGTCGACGGCGAGTTCGCCATCACGCCGCCGCTCACCTGGAACGAGATCAAGAGCAGCCCGTTCACCCAGCCGGGCCGTGAAGGACTCTGGGGCGCACTGAAGATCGACCTCGGGCTGCGTGTCGACGAGACCAGCACCGACACGGACGACGGTCCGCTCCTTCGCCGTAGTGCGAGCGCGCTCGTCATGCCGCACATCGACGAGTACCGCGACCGCGGTCTCGTCGAGCAGGTACAGCGCTGCATCGACCTGTTCCCCGGCCACACGTTCACCGGGCGCCTGGACTGCGAGGGCGAGGAGAACACGGACCTGTGGCGGGTCGTGATCCGGGACGGCCGCGCGGTGAGGGTCGAGCCCCGCATCGTCTGGCCCGATGAGGACGGTGCCGAGTGACTGCCCCGACCCTGCCCGAAGCCCCGGCCGCCACCACGGCGGCCGGGCCCCGGCCCCTCGTCGTCGCCCTCGACATCTCCCTCCGCTCCACCGGCATCGCCGGAGACGGCTGGACCGATCACATCCGCACCACCCTGCGCGGAGACGCCCGCCTCGACTACCTCGAATCCACCATCAAGACCTTCATCCGCAGCGCCGACATGATCGCCATGGAGGGCCCCTCGTACGGCCACGGAGCCCTCGCCGGACACGAGGACCTCGCAGGGCTCCGCGTCGCTGTCCGCATGTACTGCCACCGCCACCGCATCCCCTACGCGGTGATCCCGCCCTCCAGCCTGAAGCTGTACGTCGCCGACCGGGGAAACGCCACAAAGGGCGAAGTCCGGTCCGGCGTCGCGGACAAGTTCGGTGTCCACACAGAGGGCACGGCACGCTACGACGAAGCCGACGCGTACGGCGTGCTGGCGGCTGCCTACGACTGGCTCGGACACCCGCTGGCCACGCTCCCGGAACGGAACCGCGAGGCGGTGACTGTCCGATGAAGGTCCGCCAGGACATCGCCGAACTCCTGCGCGCTGGCACTCCCCAGTCCCGCATCTGCCGCCAGCTCCACGTCGCCCCGCGCACCGTCCAGCGCACCCGCGAAGTGCTCGGTATGCCCGCGCCACGGTGCGGACCGCCCGACACCTACGCCTCGGTCGAGGACGCCTACCGCTCGAACAGCCACCCGATCGACGGCGGTCACATGCGGTGGACGGGGCCCGCCGACACGACGGGTCATCCCCGCCTGAACTTCCGTCAGCGGCGTCTCTCCGTCCGCCAGGTCGCCTTCCGGCTGCATCACGGACGCGAGCCGCAGGGGCGCCTTTCCGTGGGTTGCGACATGCCCCACTGCGTCGCAGGCGGGCACCTGGAGGACCAGCAGATCCGTGAGGCGAACCGGCGCGCGGACGCCGCCTTCACATCGATCTTTGGAGGCGTGTCGTGAGCCACTACACCGGCGCTGTCCCCGACACCCGCCGCGCCCCCGACTGGCGGACGCAGGCGCTGTGTGCCGGACCCGAGTACGACGGTCGCCGCGACGTGTGGTTCCCCACCTCCGGCGACCAGCAAACCAAGGCCGACGCGAAAGCAGTCTGCGCCGTCTGCCCGGTCCAGCTGGCATGCCTGGCCGTTGCCCTCCGGGAGGAAGGCGGACGCGGACACCTGCACCGGCACGGGATTCGCGGGGGCCTCACGCCGAAGCAGCGGCGCACGCTGTACGACCGGGCACGCAAGGGCCGCCAGCAGCAGGCGGCGGCGTGATGCCCGGCCCGCAGGCGTACCGGGCCGAGCGGGCCGCCGTCCACCACACCACCTGACCGAGCAACCCCGCCGAGGCGAATTCGGCGGGGTCTCCCACCAGATAGCCACACCAGAAGGGACGCCTCATGTCGACCAGGGGATTCCTCGGCTTCCTCGCCGACGGCCGCGAAACGATCACCTACGTCCACCACGACGCCTACCCGTCCGGGCTCGGCGCCGACGCCCTCGCCTGGGCCCGCGGCGTCACCGACTGGGACACCGTCCGCAAGCAGGCTGCCGAGCTCGTTCACATCGACGCCGACGTCAGGCCCACCCCGGAGCAGTACACGGCCCTCGCCCAGTACGCCGACCCCACGGTCGGCGCGAAGGACAAGCCGGAGCCGGAGGAGGAGTGGTACCGGCTGCTGCGCCGGACGCTCGGGGACCCGGCCGCGTCTCTCGCAGGCGGTCACGCCGCCCACAATCCGGACTGGCCGGGTGACTCGCTGTGGTGCGAGTGGGGCTACCTCATCGACTGCGACGAGCGGCGGTTCGAGGTCTACGCGGGCCTCCAGACGGCCCCGCGCGCGGGCCGCTTCGCCGGGCGGGCGACGAACCCCCGCAGCGGATACCACGCGGTGAAGCTGCTCGTCTCCTGGCCGCTGGACGGCCTGCCGGACGACGACGAGTTCGGCCGCCTCGGCGACGGCGATTTGACCCTCTGACCGGCGGCCGGACCCCCACGGCCGCCACCCGGGCCCCCGCGCACCCTCCCCCCAGTGCGGGGGCCCGGACCCCAGCACCCCGAGAGGAGACCCAGATGACCGCCATACAACCCGCGCTCGACGGCACCCTCCCCACGCCCGACACCGGCCTCAGCTACGCCGAGTGGGCCGACCAGGTGCGCCCCGCATTCGTCGCCGCCGCGCAGTCCGGGCGGCGCTTCACCTCGTACGAGATCGCCGCGGAGAACAACCTCCCCGAGCCAGCCAACGCGAAGGCCGACTGGGGCAACTTCGTGCAGTCCCTGGCCAGGGAGGGGCTGATCGAGGACGCGGGGACCGACCGCAGTGCCCGCCGCACAAGCGAGCGATCCCGAGTCGCTGTCTGGCGCGGCACCCGCGCCGCTCAGGCCGGACGGATCGCGTAGCCGGACACGACAAAGGCCCCGCCGTAGCAGGGCCGGACGAGAGGAGGAGCGGTGTCAGGAGTCGGTGGGCTGCTCGACGGGCACGCGTTGCTCGCCCAGAGCCGCCAGCGCGCGCTCGTAGAAGTCCATGCCCACCAGGACGGCAACCCGCTTCCCTCTGCTGGTGAGCACGGTCGTCTGGTCGAAGTAGCGGGCCCGCTCGATCGCGTCGGCGAGCGAGTTGCGGAAGTCCGCGATCTTCTCCTGATGCTCCTTCTTGGGCGCGGTCATGTGCGGAGTGTACCTCACGAGCATTGCGTACATGAGCGCGTTAAGCGCTATGATGTACATGAACTTCGGTGGGGGAACGCAAGCGCTGCCGGAATGTGCCGCGCAATTCAACGCAGCCCCCGAATTTGGGAATTCGATGGGAAATTCATGGCCGTCTCAAAGCGTCTCCGGTACGAAATCCTCCGGCGCGACAACCACACCTGCCGGTACTGCGGTGCGTCCGCCCCGGATGCGCCACTGCGCGTCGATCACGTCATCCCTGTCGCGCTCGGCGGCACCGACACTCCGGCCAACCTCGTCACCGCCTGCGAACCCTGCAACAGCGGCAAGTCCTCCGCCGCGCCGGACGCTGCACTCGTCGCCGACCTGGAGGCGGACGCCTTCCGCTGGTCCGCCGCCATGAAGCAGGCCGCCGCCGAGTTCGAGCAGCGTGATGCCGGACGCGACGCGTATCACCAAGCGTTCACTGACGCCTGGAACTCGTGGCACTACGAGCACGACGGCGAGCGGCGCACCTATGAGCTGCCGTCGGACTGGCAGCCGACCATGGACCGCTTCCGCGCCGCTGGACTCCCCGCCACCGCGTGGCCCGGAATCGTCGATGCGGCCATGGGCAGCACGGGCGTCAAGTTCTCGAATCTCTTCCGCTACGCGTGCGGCATCGCATGGCGCCACGTCGCCGAACTCCAGCAACGCGCCCGCGAAATCCTCGCGGACCCTGCCGACGGCTGAACCCGGCCCTTCGCACGACCGCAGTTCCCGAACCAAGGAGCACCATCCGTGGCCAGAATCCGCACCATCAAGCCGGAGTTCTTCACCAGCCTCACCGTTGCCGACCTCCCCTTGACGGCGCGGCTGACGTTCATCGGCCTGTGGACTCACGTCGACGATGCCGGGCGCTGCGTCGATGACGCCCGCCTCATCAAGGCGGCGGTCTGGCCGCTCGACGACCGCACCTCGGCCGACGTCGAGAGCGACCTGAAGGCACTCACTGAGTCCTCACTGATTACTCGCTACACGCTCAATCAGAAGCGCTACATCGCCGTCACGGGCTGGGATGAGCACCAAAGGATCAACCGGCCGACTCCGAGCAGGCTTCCGGCCCCTGAACAGGGCGAACCGACGCCTCCTGAGCCTGTGACCAGGGACAACGGCGACTCACTGAGTCCTCACACACAACTCACTGAGGACTCACCACAGGAAAGGAAAGGAAAGGAAAGGAACAGGGAAGGGAAGGGAACCCCCCCTACCCCCCGCGAGTCGTCCGGCAACCCCTCGGTGGGGCAGACGGGCGAGCGGCACATCGCCGACCGCATGACCGACGCCTTCCTCGACCGCTATCGCCTCGGCAACGCCTACGGCCGACGCCAGGTCCGCTCCGTGATCGCGGATGCCCTCACCAACGGCACCGAACCCGGCGACCTGTGGAGCGCCCTCGAACGCCTCGGAGACACCAGCAAGCCCGTCACCGCGAACACCCTTCAGTTCGCGTTCTCCGACATCCGCAGGCACCAGAACACCGGGAACGTCATCGCTCTCCCCTCCGGCCAGCTCCTCACCGGCACCGACGAGCGCGTCGCCGGATGGGCCGCCCTCGCCACCCCACCCCGATCGGAGGACACCGCATGAACGAATACGAGGCCGCCGAACTCCTCGGCCACTGCGCCGCCTTCGACAACCGCAAGCCGTCGATCGCCGCCCGCACCGCCTGGGCCGCCGCCCTCCACGACGTGCCTCTCGACGCCGACACCAAGGCCGCCGTCGCCGCCTACTACACGATCCCGCCGAAGGACCCCGACACGAGGCTGTGGATACTCCCGCACCACGTCCGCACCCTGCGTACGAAGATCCGTTCCGCCCGGCTGGTCAACTTCCAGTACGAGCCCGTCGGCGACGAGACCACCGGCGAGTACCTCGTCCGCTACCGCGGCCAGGTCCAGGCCATCGCCTCCGGCCGCATCCCCCCGCCCGTCGGCCGCCTCGCGCTCGACGGCGGCCCGCCCAAGGCGTTCATGGACGAGCTGACGGCTCGCGGCTGGGAGGGCAACCGGACTGTCCCCGACTCCGACGAGCAGGCCCTCGCCGACACCGTCCGCCGTGCCGGGCCCCTCGGCGTGATCTGCCCCGCCTGCAACGCCCCCATCGGCCGCCCCTGCCACGCCCCCGGCGCCACCACCAAGCAGCCCCTCGGCAAAGCCCGCTCCAAGCCCCACAGCGCCCGCATCCGCACCGCCCGCGGTCAGCCGGACCTCACCCCGCAGCAGCGCGCCGCAGCCGAGCAGTGTATCCGCGACGCCTCCGCCCGCCACCTCGCCGAACAGGAGACCGCCCAGTGACCCGCCCCCGCTACACCGCCCCGATGCCGGACGCCATCCGCCACCAGCTCCGCGCAGGACACCACCCGGCCCGCGCCGTCCCCTGCCCCCACTGCCGCGCCGCCGCCCACAAGCCGTGCGTGCTCCGCAAGTCCGGCCGCCGCCTCCCGCAGCCGCACCCCCACCGCGTCACCGCCTGGGTCCTCGCCACCGCCTGCTGCCCCGCCTGCCAGGTCACCCCCGGCGTGCCCTGCCACCACGACGTCCACCCGCGCCGCCGCCAGGAAGCCGAGGAAACCGCATGACCGCCCCGCTCACCGAGCAGCAACTCGCCGCCGCCGAGACCGCGCTCGCCACCTACCAGCAGCACCCGCCGACCGGTTTCGCCTGCTGCTCCGCACACGCCGTCGCCGACCACGCGCCCGCCCTGCTCGCCGAGGTCCGCCGCCTCCACGCCGAACTTGCCGACGCGACCGAGCAGCGCGACCACGCCCGCGACGACGTCCTGCCCGAGTCCGGTACCCGCCAGTGCGGCCACGACGACTACCACGACGGCCACCCCTGGCACGACAACCCCGACCTGTGGTGCCCCGGCCACGGCTACGACGAGGAGGACGCGTGACCACGACCGACGCCGCCGAAGACATTGCCGCCGTCGTCCACGACCGCCTCCCCGACTGGGGCCTCACTCCCGCCGCCCGCCGCACCGCCACCCGCCAACTCACCACCCGAGGAGTCGGCGCCGAGGAGATCGCCGGACTCCTCGGCGTCACCCCACGCACCGTCTGGCGCTGGCGGGCCGAAGACCGGAAGGCGACCGCGTGAGCCAGGAGACCCCTGTGCGATGCCCCTGCGGCCGTCTCCTGCACGATCCCGCCTCCCGCGCCCGTGGAGTCGGCCCCGTCTGTTTCAGGCGCCTCAGCGGCCACACAGCGCCTCGCATCCACATACCGGCACCGAACATGGCATCACCCCATATACCGGGCCAACTTGCTATCCCCATCCAGCCGCGACTGCCAGACGCCTGACTGCTCATCCGGATACCACCCCACCCACCCGACCGAACGCCCCGGCGCCGACCGGCCGTGCATCCGGATGCAGACCGCACCGCGCAAAAGCACCCCACCCACGGAGGACCCATGGCAGCCCGACAGGCGACCCTCGACCGCCCCCACCGCATCCAGCGCCGCCGCCTCAAGGGCTGGCGCGCGCCGGTCGGCGCCGTCTACATCGGCCGCGGCTCCGCCTGGGGCAACCCCTACCGGCTCACCGTCTGCGGGCCCAACCACGTCGTCATCGACTCCCGCACCGAGGCAGTGATCTTCGGCAGCACGAGTGACCACGACGCCCGCCGGGTCGCCGTCGACTGGTACCGGGCGTGGGCGGTGAGCCAGCCCGATCTGGCGGCTGCGGCGCGGCGGCAGTTGCGGGGGCGGGACCTCATGTGCTGGTGCCCGACCGAACTGCCGTGCCACGGGGATGTGCTGCTGGAGCTGGCGAACGCTGCCTGACTGGCACATCCCATCCCCACACCGGCCCAACAAACCCAAACCAGACACACGACTGGAGTACCGAATGGCCGCCCGCACGCTGCCTCACGACCCGTACATCACCGCCGTCTGTGACGCCCTCACCGAAGACGGCCTAGACCTCACCGACCACTGCTGGACGGACGACAGCGAGACCCGCGGTACCTACTGCTACCTCAACGCCGTCATCAGCCTCGACCCGTCCGGCACGGTCGGCGCGACAGCGGAGGACATCCCTGCGGGCACCGAGTGGCCGCACGGTCTGCTGCTGATCTGGGAGTGGCACACCGGCGTCGAGGCCGAGCAGGGCGAGCCCGACAAGGGGCCGATCTGGCTGTTCGCCGCGCTGAAGGCCGACGGCAGCAACGAGTACCCCACCGCGCTGCCGGTCCACGGGGACGCCGACCCCGCCGCCGTCATCGACGCCACCCGCAAGGTGATCGGCCGCGAGATCGGCGCTGGTGACTTCTTCAACTTCGGCCAGTGCCGCTGGAGCGGCGGGATCATCGGCGGCTCCTGGGAGACCGCCGACGAGCTGCACGCCGCGTGCCAGGCGTGGGGGACGGCCGAGGAGAGCACCGGCCAGTGACCCGCAGACGGCCGCCCGCCGCTGGTATCGGCGGGCGGCCTGCCCCGACCCTACCGACCCGACTTGGAGCCGAGATGACCCAGCCCGACCCGACCGAGACCGCCCGCTACCGTCACCGCACCGCCGAGGTCGAAGCCGTCCAGTGGACCGGTAGCAACGCCGCGGCCCTGCGCGCCTTCTGCGGGCCCGACTTCGACGAGATCGACCTCGACGACCGCGTCGAGGACCCCGACGAGTCCGCCGCCGTCCGCGAGGGGAAACACGGGACGTGGCGCGGCCTGAAGCCCGGAGACTGGGTCGTGAAGCTGGATGAGGGCCTGTACGAGTTCAGCGCCGACGACTTCGCTGGGCAGTACGAGCCTGCCGGGGTGGCGCCCGCCACCGACCGGGCCGCCCTCCGCCAGCGCATCGCCGTGGCGATCGCACGCTACGACTGGAATGCCGGGCTGTCCGGCAGGGTGCCCCCGAGCGAGCACCACTACGGCGAGGCCGAGGCAGTGCTGCCGGTGCTGCCCGCGCCCGCCGACCGGGCCGCCGCGCTCCGGGACGTGGAGCAGCACGTTTGGGAACTCGCCCGCGCCACCTTCCAGCCGTACTACCGCAGCGCCTACGCCACGCTCGCCGAAGGCATCGGCCGGATGGCCGCCGAGGCCCAGCAGCCGGAGCCGGACGACACCGGCCTCACGGAGACAGGCATCGACCGCATGACGGCCACCGGGACCCCGGCACAGATCGTCACCACACCGCCGGACACGCCCGCCGCCGGGGCGCAGCAGCAGCCCGACGCCGAGACGCTGGCCGCCGCCCTCGACGGAATGCACACCCTCATCGCGACAAGCAGCCGCGACTGGGGCACCTACCGGGTCGACGCCTGGCTGTGGGCCGTCCTGTGCGGCTGGGACTGCGAAGAGACCGAGCACGACGACACCTGCACCCACGGCACGCTGGAGGAGATGGCTGCCCGGCACGGCTGGGACACAGCGACCGTGGCGAAGGCCCGCCGGTACAGGTCCGCCGTCCGGGCGCTCACCGCGCCCGGTGCTGCCGCGCCCGCGACTGAAAGGCCGAGCCGCTACGAGGCGCTGAAGAACTGCATCTGCACCCCAACCGCCTGCCCGCCACACTGCCCCTGCCACGCCGATGCTGCGCCCGCGAAGGAGGCGTGACCGTGGCCGCGGCTCTGCCTGCCCCGCTGATCGCCTACCTTGCCGAGCGCGACCGCCAACACGCCGATGCCGTGACCGCGTTCCTCGAACGCCTCACCGACTACGAGCGCGGCCTCGTCCACGACGCCGCCGTCATGGGCTACGTCCAGGGCCTCATGCGCGACCGTTCGGAAGGTTGCCCCAAGGACTCGCAGGTAATCCGGCTGGTGGTCGACGCCTGCCTCGCCCACCCCGATCTCTACCCGACCGTGAACGCGGAGGCCCCGCAGTGATCGACGTCGGCTTGTTCGCGGTCTCGGTGCTCGCGGTCTCCGGACTCGTGTGCGGGCATCAAGGCCAGCCGTGGCCGCTACGCCCTCAACGCGGGGCGCGGCGGCGGCTCCCAGCGCCCCACAGGCGCCCACGCGCCTCCCGCACCACCCGAGGGGCCACTCACTCCACAGGAGGGCGTACAGCCGTTCGCACCCCCGCATGGGCGGCCGCCGACCACCACACCACCCAGGAGCAGCCGTGACCCACCGCATCGAACCCGGACAGACCTACCGCGCCTGCAACGGCAGCGGACTCCGTATCCGCGTGGTGCGCCGCGGCCCCGGCTTCCCCGCGTGGGGATGGTCAAAGACCACCGTGGAAACCGTCCTCCCCACCGGGGAGGGCACACGCCAGCGCGCCATCGAGACGACCCAACTCCACGCCACGCCCACCACCCGCGACGGGCAGCCCCGCCGGACCGGATACGCCCTGGAGCAGCAGTGACCAGCCCGTCGTACGCGCCCCGGGGCGAGCACACGCCTGCCCCGGGTGTCACCTGGGAGCAGTACCTCGTCCGCGGCGAGCAGCTGGTGGACGACGCCGCCCCCGACCCCTGGCCCAACCGCGCCACCCGACGCGCCCTACAGCGCACACCCCAAGGAGCCGCCATGCACTGCCGAGTGGTCGCCGCGGTCATCGCCCGCACCCTCACCGCTCAAGGCCACACCAACGCTCTGACCGGCCCCTCCTGGCAACCCGGCCACCGCGCCACCCAGGCCAGCCCCACCACGGCCCGCGTCTGGCACGACGGCCCCGACGAAACCGACCACCTCGACCAGTACGCCAACGCTCTACGAGCGGCGGGCTACACCGTCACCACCGAACGGGCAGCAGGACGACGGCCGTCGCTCCGGATCAGCCGACAGAAGGAGAAATGACCATGCGGACCGTGTTGGTGCCCCGCTGGTTCCTCGTAGCGAACGCCGCCCTCTGGCTGGTCACGGTCGTCTGCTGGCTGATCGTCCTCGCCGCCTGAGCACGACGACGGGGCGTGCCACAGACCTCCAGGCCCTGCTTGACAGCGGTGGCATCCTGCTCGTAGCCCGCTCGTCTGCCGCGCGAAATCGTGGCCCCCGAGCACCAGCCGGCGAGATAGCCGAGCGGGCAGCCGGCGCCCCGGCTACTTCTTCGCCCCCACTTTCAGGATCTGGTCCACGAGGCTGGTCGTTCCGCCGATCATCTCCGCGACCTGCGCGAGGGTGCGGCCCTGTTTCAGTTCGGCGACTGTGGCGGAGCGGTGCGCTTTGACGGCGCGCTGGAGTTCGGGCAGCAGCGCTTGCGCTTCGGCGGCGAGTGCCTGCCGGGCGACGGGGTCTTCGACGCTGTCGAGTTCGGCGGTGATCGCGGCGGCGGCGTCCGTGATGTGCTGCTGAATGCGGGCGAGTGTGGCTGTGTGGGTGTCTGTCATATCCCCAGGTTAGAGGCTTGCCTGCATGAATTTCTAGAGGGGGGGTTGAAATTTCCAGACCCCCTCTATAAACTGGAGTCACAAGCCAAGGGGGAAACCCCAAGGCAAACAACTCAAGAGAGGGGGGTGAATGACCCCAGGGGAGATCAGCGTGATCCTCGGCTCCATCTCCGCGACCATCTCGGCCACAGCACTACTCGTGACCGTACGACGCGGAGGAAAGCCGAAGCGGAAGAGCCGCAAGGCCCGACACCGCAGGCGCTGAAAAAGGGGCCCGGAGATGCTAACGACAACTCCGGGCCCCGCCCCCCAGAATCGCGCACCCCCCTGCCACAGCACAACCAACGCGAGAGGAGAACGATGACCACCCCGTACCGGATCACACTCACCGGACTCGCCGTGACCGCCGCCCTGCTGGCCTACGCCACCGTCCAGCGCGACGACGCCTCATGGATTCCGGCAGCCCTCTGGGCCTGCTGGCCCCTCTGGGCGGCCACCGCCGCCGGGACCGTCTGGGCGACCCGCACCCGCCGGGCCGGCTGACCCGGACCGCAGCAGCCGGCGCCCGCCCCGCGACCCTGCGGGGCGGGCGCTGCGCGTTCAGCGCCCCCACACGTCCGGACCGCCGCCCCGCCAGGTGATCCACGGCAGATCCGGCACATCATCCGGGTCGACCTTCAGCCCGGCCCGCCGCAGGAACTCCGCCACATCCCGCAGGCTGTGCGCGAGGCCGAGGATCTCGCCGCCCACCCGCACCATCCGGCCACCCGTCGGCGACGGCGGCTGGACGATCACCCGGATCGCGGCCATACCCCCAGGGTCATCCCGACCCCGTTGGCGCGCACGCGGGCGCGTCAGTCCATGATCCCCAGCTCGGTGTCCGGACGGCAGTGCGTACACGCGGGGACGCCTTCAGCGAGCGCCCGGCGGGCCACGTCGACCGGCACCCCCTTCGAGCGGGGCCCGGCCATGTGACACGCGCCAGCGTGCACGGCGACAGGCGCAGCGGCCCGGTTGATGCCGTGCTCCAGGAGCCAGTCCGGCGGCTCCGGCCGGGCCGCGGCACCACGCTGCTCCTCCGCCTCCCGTCGCTCCTCGTCCGCGATCCACCGCCGGGTACGTGCGAGGTCCCTCTCCTGGACGCGCAGCAGGAAGCGCAGCAGGTCCAGCCGGGTCGGTTCGCTCACATGTTCGATCCTATGCCCGGTCAGTCCGGCATGCGTGATCAGGTACTCCGGGAGACGCTGGCCAGGTGGACCCCGGCCGCTACCACCTGCTCCTCACGGTCGACGGCCGCCCGGCGCGGCACGGCTGGTGGGACAGCGAGGCGACCGCCCGGCGGAAGGCCATCGACTGGATCGGCGAGTACGGCGGACGGCCTGGCGTGAAGATCACACTCGTGGACGAGACGACCGGCGCCCTGTTGACGGAGTGGCCGGACGGGGCATGATCCGCACCGGCTCAAGGGTGTACGGGGTCCGGCTCGTCCGGGTGGGATGCCGTGTAGAAGGCGCGGCGCCGGCGGTCCAGGTCCGCGTCCACACGGCGCAGATCCTCCGCCAGCGCGGTCCACACCTCGCTCCGGTCCTGGGCGCCCGGGTCGGCGGACCGCTCCGCGGTCTCGTACTCGGCCTCAGCCCGGCTGCGGGCGACCTCCCGCACCTCGGCCAGGACCTGACGCAGCGCCTTCAGCGTGTCCAGAGCGTCGGTGACGGACCGCTCGCGCTCCTCGGCCGGGCTGTCCTTGTCGAAGGCGAGCGTCATGTCCACCCGCAGCGGGCTCAGCACGTCGGTGAGCGGCAGGCGGATGTCGGCCAGGAGCCCGGCGCGGGGCCGGGTGGCGCCCTCGACCCG
Source organism: Streptomyces sp. NPDC048290 (assembly GCF_040652095.1). Lineage (NCBI taxonomy): Bacteria > Bacillati > Actinomycetota > Actinomycetes > Kitasatosporales > Streptomycetaceae > Streptomyces > Streptomyces sp. NPDC048290. The sequence continues at coordinate 247,218 of NZ_JBEZLM010000004.1, read as the reverse complement.
CACGGTGTCCGCCAGCCACAGCGGGGTGCGCCCCTCGTGCCGCCAGGGCTTGGGGGCCTGGTCGCGGGCGACGTATCCGTGCCATGTCCTGAGAGCGATGCCCCAGTTGTCGGCGCACTGCTGGGCGGTCCAGTACTCCGTCTGCTCGGTCATCCGATGCTCCTGAGGTTCGCGGCCCGGCGGCGGGCGGATTCGAGGGATGCCATGGCGTGGAGGCGCAGCTCGGCGGCGAGCCACCGGGTGCGCTCGGTGGCGGGCTGCTCGGCGGCCTGGGCGGCGGCGTCCTCGAAGCCCATCGCGGCGCGCCTGGCGGCGCCGCGGGCCCGGTGCTTGCCGCTGGCGCGGTCGCGCTGCCCCCCCTCGCGGTCGGCGGGGTGGCAGCCGGGCGGCGGCGTGAGGCTGGCGGCCAGGGCGCGGGCCTCGGCCGCGAGGGCGGCGTAGTCCGGTGTGTCGTCCACGGTGGTCCTCCTGGCGGCGCGCATGGCGCCGATGGCGATACGGCGGGCGAGGGAAGCGGCGTCGATGACCCGCCGGCGGCCGGCCGTCTTGGTGGCGGCGACGGCGCCCGATCGGCACCAGGTGCGGATGGTCGGGACGGTGACTCCGGCCTGGACGGCGGCTGCGGTGGTGTTCATCGGACCTCCCTCGGTCAACTAAGACTGTACAGTCTCGAACTGTACAGTTCAACCCCTGAGGGCGGTCCGCTACCGCACCCCTGCGGCCCGTGCCACACTGGCCACCTTCGGCCCCGCATACGCGGGGGTGCCCTGGTCCCCGCATCCGCGGGGTGCTCCCCATCCGCGCCCCCAAAGGGCAGTTGCCCAGGAATGCGACATGCCGACCAGAACCCACCCCCTCGCGGACTACGCAGACCGCATCGACCCCGCCCGGCCCTACACCGTCCGGCAACTCGCCGAGCTGATGGAAATGGCCGTCTCCAGCGTGACCGGCATGGCCGACTACGGCTGGCTCCCCGGCAGCCGTGTGACCCCTCACAGCCGGGGTGGCCGCGTCCGCACATGGACCGGCGCGCAGCTGCTGCGCCTCGCCCGACGGCCGATCCGGGTGACGTACGACCACAGCCGTTTCACGCCCGTCACGCTGTACCGGGTCGGCTGCCGGTGCAAGGGCTGCGTCAGCGCGCACACCGCGGACAGCCGGGAGCGGCGAAGGGCGCTCGCCGAGGAGGCGTTCCCGGCGGACAAGCGGATACTGCTCGTGGCCCTGATCAGAGGCGCCACGCCCGTCGCCGAAGCCGCCGCCGAGGTGGGGGTGACGCCGGGCCAGGTCCACGGCCGGGCGGCGTGGGACGCGGCGTTCGCCGACCGGATGGACGAGGCAGGGTGGGCCCTGTGCGTGCTGGGCCAGGGCGACCCGCGGTGCGGCACGGGCGGCGGCTACCGGGGGGACTCCCGCACGGAGGTGCCGAGGCCCGGCTGCCGAGGGACCGGGTGCCGGGAGTGGCGGCGTGATCGCGCTCAGCAGGAACGGGCCGGGGCGCCGGGTTGACGTAGGGGAGGCAGGGGGCGTTGCCGCCGTGGCATCCTGCCGATCATGGCCCACCGCCCCTACCCGAATGCCCGGCGCGCACTCAACCAGCTCGACCGCCACTACCCCGGACCGCCCCTCATGCGCGTCGGCCGCATCGACATCGCCATGCGCCCCGCATCCAGCCGCATCGCCTCGCCCACCGGCGCCTACGTACTGTCGACACGGCGCACTCCTGACTACCCTGCCGGAAGCCGCTGACCGCTCCACCCTGGACCGCTACGATGGGCGACCGGAAAGTCACCCAGCGCCCGGAGGCTCCCATGGGAACACCGGACACCGACACTCCCAACCCGCGCCCCGACTACCCGCCGAAGACCCCCCCGCCGCCGAAGCGCCCGCTATCCCCGCCACGGCCGCAAACCCGGATGGAGTCGGCACTGCCCGCCCATCGGGGGGCAGGTAGGGGCGGGCGGCCGGTCATGAAGAACAGGCGCGGCGCCAACTGGACCCTCGACGCACAGCCCTGGGCCGCCCGCTCGGCCCCCGGCAATGCCGTCGCTACGGTCACCGGTCAGCTGACCGCTTGGGGACTTCCGGCACCGGCCGCCCTGGAGAGCCTCGTCCGCCACCTCGTCACCACGGTCGTAGCCGACGGCGGCCGACGCGTCAGCCTCCACCTCGCCGAGCAGGCCCACCAGCTCCTCGTCCTCGCCCTCAGCCACCAGCCGCACCCGCCCGCCCTGGACGACGGTGCACTGCCGCGCCTGCGCGAGCTGGGGGCGGTCAGCTGCGGCACGGAGTCCACGGTGGAGGGCCGTCAAGTGTGGGCGGTCGTGGATCTCATTCCGCTGCGACAGCCGATTGTCAGTGGCGGACGGTAGCTTCGCGGCATCCGACAACGACTAGACAGTCGGGTTGCTGCTGGTGCCCCGTCCCGGCGTGATGCACCGGGACGGGCCCGCTCCCCGGAACCCCGCCCGCGCCCGGCGCTGACCCGGTAGCGTCCCGGTCGTGCCGTACCGCTACCGCTGCCACGCGTGCGCCGCCGACGGTCGCCGCCACGGCTCCCGCGCCGACGCCAAGACCGACCGCGCCGAGCATCGCGACCGGGCGCACCATGGGCTCACCCCGGACGACGAGATCCTCCATGAGCCGGGACTGCTGGCGGTGGGTGCGCGCTGGATGCTTGCCCGACTGGCCGCCCGGCGCTGAACCTGCGCTACGGCCGCATCAACCGTCCGACGAGCCCTCCTTCTTCGCTGGCCGCTTCGTGCCCCGCAGCCCTTTCGCGATCTGCTGCGCGCGCGTCTGATGCACGCCGAGGGCATCGCCGATCTGCTGCCACGTCATCCCGGAGTCCTTCATCCGCTGGACCCGCGCTTGGCGCAGCTCTCGGAGGCGCGCGTGATGGTCGGGCCAGGTATCGAGTACCTGCGTGACCGCCTTGGCGCACGCCTCGTCGTCCTGCATCTGCTCCAGACGCTCGATCGCCTCCAAGAGTCGACGCACCTCCTCGACCTGCTCGTCCACTGACGCTCCCTCCGTGCCGTGGAGCGCGACAACCCGACTTTAGACCCTAGGGTCTTGCATCGCATAGACCCTAGGGTCTAACGTGCTGAGCCGGAGGGAGCCGCACCCGGTTCCCGCTGATGCACAAAGCCCCCGGTCCGCTGATTTGGCGATCCCGGACCGGGGGCCGGACCCACCCCAAAGCGATCAAAGGAGCAGGCCCGCCATGGAGCGTACCGACCAGCCCAGCCCCCAGCCCAGCCCACCGCCCGAGCCCCGCACCAACGAGATCCTCCGAGAGCCCGCCACCGTCGACGCCTGCCAAGCCGACTACCGAAACGGCGCCGACATCCGCGCCCGCCTCGGCTGGACCAGCCACTGATGGGCCGCCTCCGCGACGTGCTCCGCAGCCTCACCCCCGGGAACGACGCCCAGCTCGCCGCCGACCTCGCCGCGCAGCGCCGCGCCAACCACCGCGCCCGCGTCCACCGCGACGGCGACAAAGCCGGTGCCAAGATGCCGCGCCGCTACCGCCAGCACAACGGCTGACCACCCCAGACCGGCCGCCCCCGTGACAACCCCCGCACGGGGGCGGCCACCGCTCCCGGAGGAGCACGTGAAAACCCTGAGCCGCCCCCACGCGCGCCGCACGCCCCGCGCGGGACGCCCGTCTCACCCACCGTCCCACCCCGCCCCCTGGTGGGTCCGCTGGTTCACCAACGCCGGCCGCCCCATCGTCGCCGTCGTCGTCCTCATCATGTGCGCACCCGGCGAACACCACCTCGCCGTCCTCGCCGGATGGGACGGGCGTCTCGCCTGGGGCATGGCCGCCGTCCTCGCCGCCTACGCAGGCATCGCAGCCTCCGTCGCCTCCAACCGGCCCGCCGGATCGCCCGGAAAGACCTCGGCGGTGGTCGGCGCGTTCGTCTCACTCGGCGCAGCCATGGCCGCCCAGCCCGTCTCACACGCCTTCGTCACCGGGCATCTGTCCAGCTCACCTCGCACACCCCTGTGGCTCGTCGTCATCGTCTCGTGCGTCCCGCCTCTGGTCTTCGGGCACCTGCTGCACCTCGCCGCCACCCCGGTCCCGCGCACTGGCGAGACGCCCGTCCCAGCACCCGCACCCCACGCCGCACCGGCCTTCGCACCCTCCCTGCCCTGGGAGCGCGCCGTACCTCCCGGCGCCCGGCTCCTGCCGATCGTCCCGCACGCCGCCGAGACGGACCGGGACAGCCGTGAGACGCACCGGTTCCTCACCACCCGCGAGGTCGCCGACCGCTACAAGGTCAGCGTCTCAACCGTCCGCACGTGGAAGGACCGCGCCAAGATCCGTCCCGCGTTCGTGGACCCCTCACGCGGAGCCATGTACGACCCCGAGACGCTGCCCAACGCAGCAGCGGTCGGGTGAGACGCATGAACGACAAGCCCGTCACCCCGACCCGGATCATCCCCGCCGGTGCAGCGCTCCCCGCACGGCCGCCCGCACCCCGCGAAGCCCCGCCCTGGCGACCACCGCCACCGGCCGTCCCACCGCCACCCGACCCGCCGCCCGTCGCCCAGGTCCACCACACGCACGAGATCGTGCTGACCTGGACGCCCCCCGAACCCGAACCCTCCCGCTGGGAACGCCTCACCGCCTGGCTCGGCCGCTACATCCGCCCCTGGCACGCCGCCATCGGCCTCACCACCGCAGTCCTCCCGATCCCCGGCACCGGCTACTCGGCCGCCACCACGTGGCACTACACGGTCGGTCTCGCCCGCGACTCCTTCGGCGCGGGCTGGGGATACAGCCTCGGCGCCGTCCCGCTCGCCCTCGCCGTGTCCGTCATCGTCCGCCGCGGCGGCAGCCCCCTGCGCCTCTTCGCCCTCACCGTCACCGGCATCGGCGCGCTCGGCGCCCTGTCCTGGTGGGACCCCATCCAGATGATCACCGGAGTCCAGAAATGAACGTCGCCCTGTCTCTAGGAGGCGTCGCCATCGCCCTCGCCATCCTCTGGCTGAACCTGCGCCCCTGGTGGAAGGGCGGCAAGGACCCCAAAGCGCTCCTGCCGTACGCGTCCGGTGCCGGGCTCGGCTCCCTCGCCACCATCTGCGCAGGCGGCGCCCTCGGCTGGGGAGCCTCCGGCATCGCCGCACTCGCCACCAGCGGCGGCACCACCAGCGTCGAAAAGGTGACCGGCACCTCGGGCGCCGCGACCATGCCCACCGGCAGCATGGGCACCCTCACCCCCGAAGGCGGGGTCGTCGTGTGCCTCCTCCTCGTCGGCGTCGCCCTCCTCCACAAGACCTCCGGCAAACCGGACAAGAGGAGGATCGTCGGCGGGTTCGTCACCTTCGCGATCCTCGGATTCCTCCCCGGCGTAGCCGAACTGCTCAGCTGGTGGCCCGAAGCCGTGAACACCGTCGGCGCACGCGGCTACCAGCTGCTCTCCACCGGAAACCTGTGATGCGGCGGCGCCTCGCCCTCTGGGCCGCCCGCACCACCACCGCCGACCGCCTCGGCCGCGGCAGCAGCATCGTCTGGCAGACCCGCGCCGACGCCGTCACCGCATGGGTACGCGCCGGCCGCCGTACCGACCTCACCGGCTGGCGTGCCGCGCTCGGCCCCCTCGTCCGTCTCGCCTTGCTGGGGGTGCTGGCCTACACGGTGTGGGCGGTGCTGCGGGCGCTGCCGTGGCTGATGTGGCTGGTCGTCGGGTGGTGGCTCCGCGCCGCCTGGCGAGCCGGAAGACCCTCGACCTCGGCCGCCGAAGAACCCGCGGAGGGCGCCCTGCTGCCCGCCTCCGGGGAGACGATCCGGCAACTCCTCGACATCCTCATCGGGGCCGACTCCGCGGTCCACCTCTCCACCGTCCTGGACCACCTCCGCAAGCGGCCCGACACCGCCGCGCTGACCGCCTCCTGGACGGTCACCGATCTGCGCGCCTGCCTGGAGGGTCTGAGCATCCCCGTCCACCTCAAGGTCAAAGCGGGCGGGAAGGGGCCGACGAGGGGCGTCCGGCGCGTCGATCTGGCCCCTGCCCCGGCTGCGGCGCCCAGGCCGGGCGAATCGCCGTCTACCGCCGCGTGACCTGCACGTCTACCACGTCATCTACCACCGTCTGCCGCCGGATCTACCGGCCATCTACCCCTGGAGGACACCGTGAAGCGATACGACCTCATGTCGAGCGCCGATATCAAGGCCGAGATCCAACGGCTGCGTGCCGAGATCGACCGCCCCGAACTGTCTGCTGCAGCGCGGGATGCCGCGCACTGGGGGATCGATACCGGCCTGGACGAACTGCGCAAGCGCGGCGAACTCTGACGCAGCGGCCCCCGGGGCGCCAGTCCCACCCGTCACGCCAGCCTCAACTTTCGACAACAACGCGCAGTAGAAGGCAACTCCGCACCCAGCGGATATAGGTAGAGGCGCCCGCCCCACCACCAACCCCTGACCAGCACACCGCCGAAGGAAGGCCACCTCATGTATGACGACATCGACGACACAGACCCCAACGCCTGCCCCGACTGCGGCGCCGGGGGCGGCGGCGACCCCTACGGCGAATGCGTCTGCGAGGACGACGAGTGACCTCTGACGACCGGTTCGGCCAGGCCGCGGCGCTCATCGCCCGCGGCCTGGCCGTCGTCCCGCTCCCACCGGGCGGGCGGGTGCCCGAGCCCGGATGGCAGCGACTCGCCACCCGCAACCCGGAGGTGCTGCCCGAGCTGCTCGCGGGCGACCGCAACATCGGCGTCGGCTGCCGCGCGTCGGGCGCCGTCGTTCTGGATCTCGACGTCAAGGGCGCCGTCGAAGGCCGCGCCGTGCTCGCCGCTCTGGCCGATCGGCTCGGTGAGCCGTGGCCTGAGACGCTGACCGTGGACACGCCGAGCGGCGGCTGCCACCTGTACTTCCGGGTACCGGCGGACTGCACGATCGGCAGCAGCTCCGGAGGAACGACCGCACTCGGGCACGGCATCGACGTGCGCGGGCCCGGCCGGCGCGGCGGGGGTTACGTCGTTGGGCCCGGCTCGATCGTCGGGGGCATCCCCTACGTGATCAGCCATGACGTCCCGCTGGCCCGGCTGCCCGGATGGATCGCCGACCGGCTCACCACCGCGTAGCTCCCGGCGTCCGTGTGGAGGAAGCCCCGGCCACGCCGATCACCCGCTCAGGTGGCCGGGAGCTGGTACGACAGGACGTAGACAGCCGCCACTCCACCAGGCCCCGGTTGCGCGCGCCGTTACCATCAAGCCAGATCAACCAGTAACGCTCGCGCTGCACGAGGGGACCCTGTGGCCACCAACCACCCAGAACTCGGCGCTGAACCTAGCGACGAGGAAATGCAGAACTGCCGTTCGGAAGAGGGAATTACCGTTGGCCTGGTGGATGCCGTCATCGGCATCGTGCGGGTCCTCGCTCCGCGCGACCTGAGGGCGGTGAATGTGCAGGAGGCGTTGGCGGACCTGTTTGAAGATCGCGATTTCCAAACAATCCAGAACGCGAATGAGCGAACTGGGGTAACGGATCGATGACGCCTGTGGCTACCAACCCCGCCAACCCAGAACCTGCTGAGCCGCCCAACGGCTACCAATGGCCCACCTGCCCATGTGGCCGCCCCCTCCACCACCACGAACTCGGCCGCATCGCCTGCCGCCCCTGCCAGGACCACACAGATAGCGCCCTCAGGCAACTTGCCGGACGCGACGGCCTGTACGCGCGCCTTGCTCACGTCCTCGCGCCCGGCCGCAGCGGAGACGTAGCCCACATCTCCGGCTCCCGCACCGCACCACTCCCCATCCGCCTCGAACCCCTTTCCCTCATGGCTCGCGGCGGCGTCGTCACCGTTCTTCAGAGCTGGCTGACCGACTGGCATGAGCACCTCGGATGGCGGCACCCCCGGTGGCAGGGCGGACTCCAGCAGCAGCTCGACCAGGTCGTCCGTGCTCTGCGAACCAACCTTGAATGGGCCGCCAGCACGCACCCTGCTTTCGGTGAGTTCGCTGACGAAGTTCACGCCCTTGTCCGGCAGTGCGAGCGGCAGATCACCGGGGAGCGCCGAGAGCGCCCCATCTCCGTCAACTGCCCGTGCGGTGCCGTACTCCGCGTCACTGTGTCCACGCCCGGCGCCCGCTGCCGCGGCTGCGACACCCAGTACGCCCGCACCGAAGTCCTCGACCTGCCGCTCGCTGCCAGGGCCGCGTAGAGCCCGCTTGCGAACGAGATCGCACGTATGTCACAGTGCCCTCAACGGAACACTCCTGTGTCCGCAGCTACTTCAGCCCCCAGCTTCCGGCCGGGGGCTCTCTGCATTTTCGGGGGGAGGCTGTCATGGACCCGCGCGAGCTGTACCCCGACGATCTCGTCTTCGAGCACGAAGCGACCGAAGCGACCGGGGTACCGGGACAGGTCATCCGGCAGTGGGCCAGGCGCGGCAAGATCCACCGCTTCCAGGGCGACGGCAGGCTCACCGGCCAGGGCCACGAGTACAAGACCATGTACGCCCTCCCCGAAGTCCGCGAACGGGCCCGTAGCTACCGCCCCGCTCCCCAGCGCGCACCCCGCGCGGCCTGATCTCCCGCCGTCCGTCGACCTCCCCCGTTACGGACGGCGGGACCCCACGCAGCGCCCACGACGAAGGAGGCCGCGTGGCCGACAATCTCACCAACACCGCCGAAAACCTGATGCTGGACTGGATCAACGGCGTCGGAACCCCAACCCGGCCGACCACCCCCCTCAAGGTCGCCCTCGTCACCGTCAATGGCACCGACACCACCGCAGGCACCGAAGCGACCGGCGGCTCCTACGCCCGGCAGAACCTCGCCGTCGCCGCCGCCGTCGGCGGAGCCACGTCCAACTCCGCGGATCTCTCCTTCACCGGGATGCCCGCGGCGACCGTCGTCGGCGTAGAAGTCTGGGACTCCGCAGGCGGTCCCGTCCGCCTCTGGTACGGGCCGCTGTCCGTTCCCCGCACTGTCGATGCCGGGGACGAACTCCGCCTCACCGCCGGATCGCTCACCCTTTCCCTCGCGTAGGGAGGATCGCATGCCGTCTCTCAGTGACCTGGTCGACAACTTCAACGACGGCACGATCGGGCCGGACTGGGGCAACTCCTACGGCGGCGTATCCGAAAGCGGCGGCGTGGCCCACGTCCCCTGCACCACGGGCTTCGCCGGACTCCAGACCGCCTACGCCTGGACATTCGCAGGATCATCCTTCTTCGTGAAGATCACCTCCGTCCCCGACGGGACCGGCGCCACCGAGGCGTACTGCGGCGTCCTCGTCAACGGCGACGGCGCCGGAACCCGAATCGGCTTCACCATCAAAGCCGTCGGCGACCTGCTCCGCATGCAGAGCGATTCCGGATACTTCGACCCCGACGCCGTAGAGATCGCCCACGACCCCGTCGCCCACGCCTTCCTCCGGCTGCACGAAGACGGCACCAACGTCTACTGGGACACCAGCCCCGACGGGTCGACGTGGACCAACCGCCGCACCGCCACAAGCCCCGCCTGGATCGCCGCCGCCGTCGACACCTGCGCCCTCGACCTCTCCGCCCACCGCGACGCAGGCACCCCCGACGACGCCCAGTACGACCTCTTCAACACCCTCAGCAACGGGGACGTCATACCCGCCGCAGCAACCCTGTCGGCACAAACCAGCCTCACCGCCACCCCCTCGGCCGCCGCCCACGCGACAGCCCCCCTCAGCGCGACCAGCACCCTGAGCGCGCCGACCGCACTCTCCGCCCGTGCCGGTGCCCTCCTTACCGGACAGGCGACGCTCACCGCGGACGCCACCGACACGGACCTCCCGGAGGTGGCCTCCTTGACCGCCGGAGACTGGGACCTGTACATCGAGCAAGGCTCGACGTTCGTTCAGACGTACACCGTCGTCGACGATCCCGATTTCACCTGGGTGGGCTGGGGTGCCCGCGCGCAGATCCGGTCCGCGCCAGCGGACAGCGGCGAACTGCTCCTCGACCTCACCCCGCACTTGGCGATCATCGGTGCGGCCATCAGGCTCGCGCTCCCCGCCACGGTGACGCAGACCCTCACCCGCAACGGCGTGTGGGACCTGGAGGTCTACCAAGGCGGCACCGTTGTCCGGCTCCTCAACGGGCGCGCCGTCGTCTCCCCGGAGGTGACCCGGTGAGGATTCAGGTCACCAGAGAACAGGCAGTCGACAAGATCGAAGTCACTGGCGGCCAGCCCTCGCGTGTCGTTGACGTCACTGCCGGATTCGTCACCTCTGTCAATGGGCGCGCCGGAAACGTCACCGGCCTTGCCGAAGCCGACGACGTTCCGGACCTCAACCTGGCCAACGTCCGCGACTACGGGGCCGTCGGCGATGGCACGACCGACGACACCGCCGCGGTCCAGTCAGCCATCGATGCGGGCGGCGTCACGTACTTCCCGCCCGGCATCTACGCGGTCGGTACGCTCCATGCCCGGCTGGGCATGGTGCTGCGAGGGCTCACCCGCTCCGCCTACGCCTACCCGGTGCCCGCCACCCAATCCAGCACGCTGAAGCTGAGGACCGGTACCAACGGGCATCTGATCGTCGGCGCGGACGGCATCAACAATGTCCAGATCAGTGACCTGGCGTTCGACGGGAACAAGGCGAACAACACCAGCGGCGACATCGTCCACATCGATGCCGCCAGTGCGCAGGACACGTCCTGGCACCTGTACGACTGCTACCTCGACAACTCGCCGCACGACGGGATCTTCATCGGTTCCGGCCGCCAGGCGGTCAAGATCACCCGGACCTGGGTGATGCGGTCCGGCAACAACGGAGTCACCCTCTCCGGTGCCGACGGGGGCCTCGATGCTGTCCTCATCGGCTTGTCGGGCAGCAACGGCGTCTACATCGGCGGCTCGGTCGAGCACCTCAGCAACTGCGACATCTGGTCATCCGACGGAAACGGCATCATCTGCGACAACGTCAACCAGGTCTCCCTCGTCAACTGCGGCATCGACCGGCACAAACAGGCCGGTCTCGTAGTGCAGGGCGGCGGAGCCGTGACCGTCGTCGGCTGCATGTTCCACTCGAACTCGCAGCAGACGAACAACACCTATCCGCACATCTCGGCAACGGGCGGAGCCGTGACCGTCCTCGCCACACAGTTCGGCTACGACGGGCTCCCCAACAACCCGGACTGGGCCATCAAACCCGTCGGCTCCGCTGCGGTGCTGGACTGGGGCAACCGGGTACTCGCCAGCTCAACCGTGCAGGGCTACATCTCCAACCCCGCTGCGGTGCAGAATGCGTCGGGCGGCAGCATCTCTCTGCCCACCGGAACACAGGTGAACATCGGCGGGTCCGGCTCTTCAGCCGCAGTAGCCATGCGGGGCTCCGCCACAGGCGATTTCGCTTTCTCCACCCGCGTCGGATCGGACACCAGCTCCAGATTCACCCTCAACGCGGCAGGCACCCACACGTGGGGAAGCGGCACCGCTGCTACCGACATCACACTCGCGCGAGACATCGCCAACCGCCTCACCCTCTCCACCGCCGACCTCCGCATCGCAACCTCAGGCCGCGGCCTCCTCGTCGCCGAAGGAACCAACGCCAAGATGGGCACCGCCACCCTGAACGGCACCACCAGCGTGACCGTCACCACGACGGCCGTCACGGCGACCAGCCGGATCTACCTGACGACACAGGCGCCCGGAGGAACCCCGGGCAGCCCCTACGTGTTCTCGCGTACCGCGGGCACGTCCTTCACCATCAGATCGACCAGCGCGTCCGATACGGGGTCGGTCGCCTGGCTGATCGTCGAGCCCGCCTAAGGAGCCCCGATGCCCCGCACGAACATCGCCGCCGTTCAGGCGTCCCGCGCTGGAACCGTCCTCCCGGCCGCGACTGCAGGTGACGTCGCCAACGGCAACAGCACCGCGAACGACGGTCGCGTCGTGCTCATCGTGAAGAACACCAACGCCTCGTCGACCGCGCGCACCATCAGCTTCCAGACCACAGTGTCCGTCGACGGGCTCACCGCGCCCGTGCGCTCGGAAACCATCCCGGCGGGCGAGACGCAGATCTTCGGTCCGTTCTCCCCGAACGACTACGGCAAGACCCTCGCCTACAACGCCGACAACGCCGAGCTGACGATCAACGCCATCCGCGTCTGATGAGCGCCTTCCACGTCTACCCGGTCGCCGACCTCGTTGAGCACGACGTGGAGAACGGCGAAAACTGCGTATGCGGGCCGACACCGAGGCCCGTGAAGCGCGACGACGGATCGATCGGGTGGGTGATCACTCACCACTCGCTCGACGGACGCGAACTCACCGAGTAGCACCCAACCCGCAGAGGAACCCGCAATGGCCCGCATCCAGATCCTCGAACTCCCCGAAGGCACCGGCGACGACCGGCCACCCTTCGTCCTCGTCGTGGACGAGTACACCCCCGCCCGCTACGTCCTCGGCCCCGACGCCCCAGTGCCGACGCCCCTGCCACTTCTCGAAGGCGTGGCCGAGAAGATCGGCGCCCGCGCTGTCCTCGTCTTCGAGGACACCATCGACATCCCCGCCAACGAGGTGCCGCTCGATGAGGACGGGAAGCCGCTCTTCCTCAAGGTCCACATCGAGGGCGAGTTCGAGAGATTCCGTGAGCAGGTTCAGGACGAGATCCGCAAGGCGCAAGCGGCCCTCGGGAACGAGCGCCTACAGCGGCCCGCCTAGTCCTGGAACGACCCGTCCCTGCGGCGCTGATGGCGGCCCATCATGTGCTTGCACTGCGGACAGCACTTCAGGAACACCGGCTTCACCAGCCACGACAACGTGAACAGATACAGCAAGTGGCGCCCCTGACGAGCGATCCACGACATCGTGCACGTCCGACAATCACGGCAACCACTGGCCATGCCATCCCCCAACTCACGCCCCGATCCGGGAAGCGATCACACCACCGATCGCGCCACCATCGGGGCGATGTGACACAGCCGTGACCGATCAGGAGGAGCACCGTGGCACGCGGCCGAGAACTCCGCATCTGCTCCACACCAGGCTGCCCCGAGTACACAACCGGAGGCCGCTGCCCCGACTGCCGCGCCAAGGCCGACAAGCAACGAGGCACCAGCGCCCAGCGCGGCTACGGCACAGAGCACCGGCGACGCTTCCGCGCCGCAGTCCTCGCCCGCGATCCGGTCTGCGTGGCCTGCCACCAAGCACCCAGCAAGCACGCAGACCACCACCCCCGCAGCAGACGGGAACTCCAGGCTGCGGGGCTCGACCCCAACGATCCCCAGCACGGGCGCGGTCTCTGTGCGGCATGCCACTCGCAGGAGACGGCGAGACACCAGCCGGGCGGCTGGAACGCCCGCGAAGACTGAAAGCACACAAAACCGCAGGTCAGAGACATGTGGCGGGTGAAAGTGCAGGTCAGGGGTGGGGGAGGACCCTCCGGGCTGATCACGGCCTGACCGCCGGGGAGGGCTCTGTCTGGTCGGTCAAGATCAAAATGTCCAAATTGATCTTGAGGTGGCCTCCGCCGGTCGCGCAAGGCGCCGGTGTGCTCGCCGCGCAACGCGGCAGTTGGAGTGATCAATATGGCGAGTGGTGGAGCACGTGCACGGTCCGGTCCTGCCCCCGACCCGAACGCACTGCGCCGGGACAGGGATGTCGGCGAGTGGACGGTGCTGCCTGCGGAGGGCCGCCAGGGCGCGACGCCCGGCTGGCCGCTGACGGAGCAGAGCACCCGCGAGGCGGAGCTGTGGGCGGACCTGTGGCGGAAGCCGCAAGCCCTCATGTGGGAGCGGTACGGCCAGGACGTCGAGGTCGCGCTGTATGTGCGGCGCCTGACAGAGGCGGAGCTGATGGACTCGCGGGTGAACCTGTCGACGCTCGTGCGGCAGATGGGCGACTCGCTCGGACTGACGACGCCGGGGATGCGGGCAAACCGGTGGCGGATCACAGCTGAGGAGGCTGCCCCGGCTGGGCGTTCCGGGCGGGCGCCGGCGGCGAAGCCGTCGTCGAGGTCTCGCCTGAAGGTCGTCCCGGGCGATGGAGAATGAGTTCGTCGTCGACTTCCCGACGCTGTGGGTGGCCTGCGATTGGATCGAGCACCACTGCGTCGTGCCGGACGGGTTCCGCAAGGGCGACCCGTTCGAGATGTACGACTGGCAGCTGTGGTGCACGGCGAACTTCTACCGCATCAAGCCGGATGCCAAGCGGGGCCAACTGGCGCCCGCCTTCCACTATCGGCGTTCGCAGTGCGTGGCGCCGCAGAAGACCGGCAAGGGGCCGTGGACGGCCGCGGTCTGCGCGAATGAAGCTGTCGGTCCTGCCGTGTTCGACGGGTGGGCTCGCGGGGGCGAGGCGTACGACTGCCGGGACTGGGGTTGCGGCTGCGGATGGCTGTACGAGTACGAGCCGGGTGAGCCGATGGCGCGGCCGTGGCCGACGCCGCTGGTGCAGATCACGGCGTTCAGCGAGGAGCAGACGGACAACGTCTACCGCCCGCTCCAGTCGATGATCCGCAACGGTCCGCTTGGTGAGCTGATGAGGGTCGGGGAACAGTTCATCCGGCTGCCGAACGACGGTCGGATCGACGTCGTCACGTCTTCCGCCCAGTCCCGGCTGGGTAACCCAGTGACGTTCGTGCTGCAGGACGAGACGCAGCTGTGGACGGTCACGAACAAGATGGACCGGGTGGCGACGACGCAGCGCCGCGGTGCGGCCGGTATGGGCGGCCGGACGATGGAGACGACGAACGCGTTCAATCCGGCGGAGGACTCGGTGGCGCAGCGGACCGCCGAGTCGAAGGTGGCGGACATCTTCCGCTTCCATCGGGTGCCGCCGGCGTCGCTGTCGTACAAGAACAAGGCGGAGCGCCGGAAGATCCATCGGCACGTCTACGCGGGATCGATGCATGTCGACCTGGACGCGATCGAGGCCGAGGCTGCGGAACTGATGGAGAAGGACCCGGAGCAGGCGGAGCGGTTCTTCGGGAACCGCATCGTGTACGGCTCGGGTTCGTGGATGAACGGCGACGCCTGGGACGCGTTGGTGGAGTTGCGCGAGGTTCCGGACGGTACGGATGTGGTGGCCGGTTTCGACGGCTCGGATATCGACGACCACACGGCGCTGCGGCTGGAGACGCTGGACGGCTACCAGTTCACGCCAGGGTTCGGGCCGGACGGGCTGCCGACGATCTGGAATCCGGCGGACTACGGCGGGCAGGTTCCTCGGCTTGAGGTCGCTGCGGCCATCGACGAGGTGTTCACGCGCTTCAACGTGCTGCGGTTCTACGCGGACCCGCCGTACTGGGAGTCGGAGATCGATGCGGCTGCCGAGAAGTACGGGGAGAAGCGCGTGGTGCGCTGGTACACGTATCGGGTCGTGCAGATGCACGCGGCGGCGGAACGGCTGCTGACGGACGTTACGAAGGCGGACTCGCCGTTCCGGCACGACGGCTGTCCGATCACCGCCGTGCATGTGCGCAACGCGCGTAAGGCGGCGCGGACGGGCGGCCGGTATGTCCTCGCGAAGGCGAGCCCGGCGCAGAAGATCGACGCCGCGATTCCGAGCATCCTCGCCCACGAGGCCGCCGGTGATGCGGTAGCCGCAGGGCTGGCCCGGCCGAAGAAGAAGTCGAAGATGCTGATTCTGCGGTGAAGCGAGGTGAGCTGTGGAGCGCACCGACCTTGAGTGGCTGAAGCATCTGGTCTCCTGCCACGACCAGGAGAAGCGGGAGCTGGAGCTGCTGAATGCCTACTACGAGGGCCGTCAGCCGCTTTCGTACATGGCGCCTGAGCTGGAGCGGGAGCTGCGGGATCAGGTCCGCCAGGTCGTCATCAACTGGCCGCGCTTGGTGGTCGACAGCATTGAGGAGCGCCTGGATGTCGTCGGCTTCCGCCTCCCTGGCGAGGCGGAGGCCGACGAGGAGCTGTGGCGGATCTGGCAGGCCAACGATCTCGACGAGCAGTCGCAGCAGGGGCATCTCGACGCGCTGGTGATGCGCCGCGCGTACGTGCTGGTGGGCGCGAACGCGGACGATCCGAACACCCCGCTGGTGACGGTGGAATCCGCGCTCGACATGTTCGCGGAGTTCGATCCGCGTACCGGCAAGGTGAATGCGGCGGTCAAGCGGTGGCGTGAAGATGGCGAGAACGGCGCCAAGATCGACCACGCCGCGCTGTATCTGCCGGACGTGACGGTCTGGTGGGTGAAGGATGCCGGGGAATGGCAGGAGGACCCGGACCATGAGCGGGACCAGCACGACCTGGGCGAGCCGCCTGTCGAGGTGCTCGCGAACCGTCCTCGCCTGAAGTGCCGCGGCGGCGTGTCGGAACTGCAGGATGTCATCCCGCTATCGGACGCCGCATGCAAGATCGCCACGGACATGATGGTGTCGGCCGAGTACCACGCCACTCCGAGGCGGGTCGCCTTCGGGTTCGGCGAAGAGGATTTCGTCGACGAGCACGGCAGGAAGGTCTCCGCCTTCAGCCGCATCATCGGCCGGATGTGGGCCACCGAGCGAAATCGCAAGGAGGACGGGGCGGACGTCGTCCAGTTCCCTGAGGCGTCGCTGTCGAACTTCCACGAGACGATCAGCCAACTGGCGAGGCTGGTGGCGTCCCTGTCCGGGCTGCCGCCGCATTTCCTGGGCTACGCCACGGAGAATCCGGCGTCGGCGGACGCTATCCGGTCCTCGGAGTCTCGGCTGGTCAAGAGAGCGGAGCGCAAGCAGAGGTCGTGGGGCGGGACGTGGGAGCGGGTCATGCGGCTTGTCATGCGGGTCCGTGACGGTGTCTGGTCCGACGAGGCCCGGTCGCTGGAGACGATGTGGCGGGACGCGTCGACCCCGACCGTGGCGCAGGCCGCCGACGCCGCGGTGAAGAAGTTCCAGGCGAAGATCGTGCCGCTGCGGCAGACCCGTGAGGACCTCGGCTACACCCAGGCGCAGATCGAGCGCATGGAGGAAGAGGACGAGCGGACCGCGCAGGACGCGCTGCGGCGCCTGGCTGCCGGTGACGTGACCCCGCTGTTCGGGCCGAAACCGGGCCAGGAGGAGCCACCGCCGGAGGGCGAGGAGCCGCCGGAGACTGCCAGTGGCGACGCCGCCTGAGCTGGCCCGCTCTCACTACGAGCAGGTCACCTCCACGATCCGGGCGATCATCGCGCAGATTCAGGCGCTATGGCGCACACTGTCGCCGGACCGGATCGAGGATGACCTCCTCGGCGAGGCGGGAGCGACGATCGCCGCCGCCACGATCGCCGGGCAGATCAGCGTCGCGGACGCCGCCGCGGTGTACATCGCTGCCCAGATGATCGCCCAGGGGGCCAGCCCGGCGGCCGATGGGCGTTTGGACGCCCGCGCTTTCAGCGGGCTCGCGCCCGGCGGGGGCCCGCTGGAGTCGCTGCTGTTCCTGCCCGCGATCGGCGTACGGCGCCGTCTGGCGGCCGGGCTGCCGCCCGCCGAGGCCATGATCGGTGGCCTGGCCGACATGAGCATGTACGTGTCGACGGCGATCGCGGACACGGCCCGTGCCGCCGACCAGGCCGCGATGACGGCGACGCCGTCGTGCGTAGCGTATGTGCGGGTCGTGCGGCTGCCTGCGTGCAGCAGGTGCATCGTCCTGTCCGGGCAGATGTACAGCCAGAGCGAGGGGTTCCTGCGGCATCCTCGCTGCGACTGCCAGACCCTGCCGCTGGCCGAGCGCGAGTGGCCCGATGTGCCGACGCCGCAGCAGCTGTTCGACCGGCTCGATGCGAGGCAGCAGCAGCGCGTCTTCACGGTCGCCGGCGCGCGGGCGATCCGCGAGGGCGGTGACGTCGGCCAGGTCGTGAACGCCCGCCGGGGCATGAGCACCGCGAGTGTCCACGGCCGTGAGGTCCAGGCGACGAGCGAGGGTACGACGCGCCGCGGATTGTACGGCCGCCGCCGGGCGCGCGCGGGCGATCAGTTTGCCCGGTTCGCCGGTCAGAGGCACGGGACGGCGACTTCGGCTCGCTACCTCCGTACCGTCACGACACCGCGGCTGATGCCTGAGGAGATCTTCCGCCTGGCAGATGGCGACCGGGCGCACGCAATCCGGCTGCTGGCCCGCAACGGCTACCTCCGCGACGGCCCCAGCGGTACGGCGTCCCCGCCGCCCGCAGGCCGCTCCCGCAATGCGCCCCCGCCCGCAGGCGCGGGCGGTGCGGGCGGGGCGCCGCCGGTACCGCCCGGCTCTGCCCCGGGGCCCGCGGCGGGCGGGGACGAGGTTCCGCTGATGGGCGATCTGCTGCCCGTGGCGGGCGGCAGTACGGACGTCGCCCGGCTGGAGGACGGTCTGCGGGCCCTGTTCGCGGGGGACTTCGCCGGGTTCACCGTGGAGGTCACGCGGGTCCGCCCTGCGGCGAACCGGGTCATGGTGACTGCGAACGTGATGCGGGACGGGGAGCTGGCCGGGGAGATCTGGCGGACGTTCCGCCGCGACGAGCAGGGCAGGCTCTACGCCAAGCACGACCTCTTGGAGCTTGGGGCGCCGTTTCGTCGGCGGGGGTTCTCCAACGCGGTCAACGCCCATCTGGAGGACTGGTACCGCCGTTCCGGCGCCCACCGGATCGAGCTGAACGCGGGCATGGACAACGGCGGCTACGTCTGGGCGGCCAAGGGTTACCTGTTCGCTTCCGCCGAGGAGGCCGAGAACATCGCCGAGCGGCTGGAGCGCCAGCTGGACGCGCTGGAGTCCTGGCTGGAGGAGCACAAGGACGACGACGGCACGCCCGACGACGAGTACGAGTCGGCGGAGGACGCGTACTCTGACGGGGAGGCGCTGCTGCGCCGGATGCACGATGAGCCTTTCGGGTCCCCGG
Organism: Streptomyces sp. NPDC048290; assembly: GCF_040652095.1. Classification (NCBI taxonomy): domain Bacteria; kingdom Bacillati; phylum Actinomycetota; class Actinomycetes; order Kitasatosporales; family Streptomycetaceae; genus Streptomyces; species Streptomyces sp. NPDC048290. The sequence goes on along the minus strand of NZ_JBEZLM010000004.1, from coordinate 228,432 downwards.
GGTTCCCGGCGCCTGGCGAGATCGCGGATCTGGGGCGCCTGCCGCATCACACGGCCGCCGACTCCTGGCTGGGCAAGCGGGTGCTGATGGGATCGTCATGGAACGGGGTGAAGTACCTGTGAGCGAGCACAGCGAGGAGGTCGTCGCGCTGAACCGCGCGATCGGCGCGTACCGGCGGCAGTGGATCGCTGATCATGACGGGCGCGAACCCGAGGACGACGACACTCCGGCCGACGAGTCGTGGGCCTACGTCCAGGAGGTGCGCCGGATGTCCGGGCTGGACCCGGACCGCGGGCATCCCGTCGGGCAGCCGCCGCCCGTGCGCCGTCGGCGGCGCGAGCGCCGCGACACCTGACCCCACGCCCCGCCACGCCTCAGTTTTCAGGCCCGTACCGGCCCCCCGGTCCGGGCCTTTCTCATGCCCGCGCGCAACGCGCGGATGCCTACCCCCGCAATGGGAGACCGCTGATGCACACGAACCGCACCCGCTGGCCCGCTCGCGCGGACTGGTTCCAGCTCGACCGCCACGACGACCCCGATCCTGCCGACCCCCAGCCGGACCCCGAGCCCACTCCGCCGGACCCCGACCCGGCGCCGGGCCCGGACGCCGCCGATCCGGAGGGCGCCGAGCACCTCGGCGACGCGGGCAAGAAGGCCCTCGACACGATGAAGCGCGAGCGCGCCGACGCCCGCCGTCTGGCCGCAGCGGAAAAGAAGCGCGCCGACGAACTGGCCCGCAAGGTGCAGGACTTCGAGGACGCCCAGAAAACCGAGGTGGAAAGGGCTACGGCGAAGGCCGAAAGGCTCGCCGAGCAGGTGGCGAAGGCCACCAAGCGCGCTGTCCTCGCCGAGGTGAAGGCTGCTGCGGCCGAGTTCGCCGACCCCGAGGACGCCGCCGCGTTCCTGGACCTGTCGGCCTACACCGGCGGCGACGGGGAGATCGACACCGGGGCCATCTCGGCTGACCTCGACGCGCTGCTGGACCGCAAGCCGCACCTGCGCCGGGCTGCTGGGGAGCCCGTGAAGAAGACCCCGAAGCCCGACCCGGGCCAGGGCGCACGGCCGCCCGAGCCGCCCGCCGACTTCCGCACGGCCAGCCGTGAGGACCTGGAGGCCGAGCTGGCCAGGTCGATTCCCGGTTTCCGTCTGCGCCCGTGATCCGAGTCCGCGCCCGGCTGGGCGAGGGCCTCACCTCGATCGAGGTGGACGGTCACGAGGAGCACGCCGAGGACGGCCGGGTCTGTGCCGCGATAACGGCCATCACCCAAACAGCCCTGCTGGGCATGGAGCAGTACGCCCTGCAGTACCCGGACCTCGTGTCCGTCGAGATCACACAGGAGTAGACATGACCACACTGACGGCTGCCAAGCCGTGGTTCCGGCTCGACCGCCACGATGTGCGGTCGACCGTCCCGGCCGCGATCCGCGCGATGATGCAGAACGGCATCCTGGACCGCGTGTTCCAGGAGGCTCTGCGGCCGGAGTTCATCTTCCCGGCCATCGCCGACTCCGAGCCGTGGCAGGGCGGTCTCGGCGACACCAAGACGATGACCCGCAAGGGCCTGCTGACCCCGTCGACGACGCCGATCACCGGCAGCGACACGTCTGCGGCCACCTACGGCATCGAGCAGTGGTCGGTCACGATGGACCAGTACGGTCTCGCGGTCGACACGAACATGCTGACCAGCAGCATGGCGCTGGCGTCCAAGTTCCTCGCGGACGTGCAGACCCTCGGGATCAACGCCGGGCAGTCGCTGAACCAGATCGCCCGCAACAAGCTGTACAGCGCCTACTCCGGCGGTCGGACCTGGGTGACCACCGCGGGCTCCTCCGACACGTCGATGATCGTGAACTCCGTTGCCGGATTCACGCATGTCCTCGTCAACGGCGTCCCCACTGCGGTGTCGGCGTCGAACCCGCTGGGCGTCACGATCGAGGGCGTCGCCAACACCGTGACCGGGGTGAACGCTGGCACGAACACGCTGACCTTGGGCACGGCCCGCGTCGACGCGGCTGGCGACTATGTGGTCGCCGCCAATGCCCCGACCACGATCCGTCCGACCGGTGACACGGCCTACGACCTGACCGTTTCGAACGTCGCGACGTTCGCGATGTTCCGGGCGGCCGTCACCCGGCTGCGGAAGATGAACGTCCCCACGGTCGGCGGCTACTACGTCGCGCACATCGACCCGGACACCGAGGCCCAGCTGTTCTCCGACGCAGACTTCAAGCAGGCCCTGCAGGGACGCGTCGACTCCCCGATCTACCGGGACCTGTCCATCGGCCGGTTCGGCGGTATCGACTGGGTCCGCAACAACGAGTGCCCGACCCTGCTGGGCGGCAGTTCGGGCACGGTGACGGTGCACCGGCCGATCGTCCTGGGCGGGGGCGCGCTGGTGGCGGCTCCCTTCGAGGGCATCGGCGCCCTGCTGAGCGGTACGGGCGTCGAGGACGTCCCTGATATCTCCATGATCGGTGTCGCGCCGGGGGTCGAGGTCGCGCGGATCGTGAGGCCGCCGCAGGACCGCCTGCAGCAGACCCTCTCCACCTCGTGGTCGTGGGTCGGCGACTACGGCGTCCCGTCCGATTCACTCGCCAACAGCGACGCCGCCCTGTTCAAGCGCGCCGTGGTCCTGGAGCACGCCTGATCCTGCCTACCCGGGGAGAAGCCCCCTTCTTCCCGGCGGCACGAAGGAGGAATTCATGCGTGTGAAGGTGCTGGAGACATGCAGCCCCTACTACAACTACGGGCTCGTTGACCTGGCGAAGGACCAGGTGGTGTCTGGTGGGCTCGCGCTCTTCCTGCTGGAGGCCGGGTCGGCCGTAGAGCCAGTAGACGACGCGGCAGCCGTGTGGCTGGCCGCCAGGGAAGCCCCGGACGGGGAGCTCGCTCCCGACGACGAGCTGGACATCGACGGCACCGCTGCCGACGTTCTGGCCTGGGTCGGCGAGAACCAAGAACGAGCCGCACGAGCGCTCACGGAGGAGCAGGCGCGGGACAAGCCCCGCTCGACGCTGGTGAAGCAGCTGGAGAAGCTCGCCGACCAGGCCGATTGAGGGGAGGCCGCCATGGCACTCCCTGCGCTGGCCACGGTGGACGACCTGGAGGCCGCGGGAGTGTCCAGCTCCCCGGCGGCGATGGAGCTGGCCCTTCGACGGGCATCCGCACGCGTCCGGGCTCACACGCGGCAGGACTTCACCTTCGAAGCAGGCGACACCGTCCTGCTGCGGGGAGGCGAGCGGGTGCTCGTCCTTCCACAGCGGCCGGTCGTCGTCGACGATGCCCATCCGCTGGCGGTTGTCGAACTCATCGACATGGCCGGCGTCGAGGTCCCGGCCGTCGAGGGACGGGACTTCACCAGGGTGGGCTGTGAGCTGACCCGCGGCTACCCGTTCGAGGCGCCGGGCCGGAGCATGGGCTGGCCGTGGTCCCGCACGCTCGGCGTGTGGGCTGACCGGGTACGGGTCGTCTACAGCCATGGCTACGCCGAGGTCCCCGACGACATCGCCGACATCGTGCTCGATCTGGCGACGACGAATCTGACCAACCCGAATGGGCTGCGGTCGGAGACTGTCGGCGGTGAATCGGTGACGTACGCGTCGGAGACGATCGGCAACGCCAAGCTGACCCGCCAGCACAAGGAGGACCTGCGCCTCTACCGCCGTGCCGCGTTCTCGGTGGTCGCGTCATGAGCCTGCTCTACACACAGACGATCGTGATCGTCCGGCCGGGCATCCTCGCCGACGAGTACGGCAACAACAAGCCGGACTGGGCTGGCGCGGCACGTACGACCGTGTCGGGAGTGAACGCCCAGCCACACGGCGGCTCGGCCGAGGACACAGAGGACAAGCAAGTCACGGTCACCGGCTGGCGCCTGTTCACCCCTCGCGGCATGGATCTCGATCTGCGGGAGACGGACCGAGTGGAGATGGCCGGGATGACGCTGCAGGTGACGGGCAAGGTGGCCCGCTGGCCCGCGCCCGGCGGTGGAGTCCATCACATCGAAGCCGATCTACAGGAGGTGTCCTGATGCCGCTTGCGAGCGGACGGGTGCGCTACGTGCCGAACCCCCGGATGTTCCAGGAACTGGCAAGCAGCGAGGAGATGCACACCCTGCTGCTGGGAATCGCCCAGCAGGGCGCCGCCGCTGCACGCGCGGTTGCGCCGTCGTACAGCGGTCCCACGTGGAAGCCGTCGGTGTCCCGGCACGGCGAGTACAGGAACAGCATCTACGCCGGGGCCCACGCGGGGCCGAGCGGCTGGCGTGCCGAGTTCGGTGCTGCTGCGCCGTGGGCGCTGCAGGTCGAGTTCGGGACGGGATCGTCGCCGAGCAGGGCCCGTGACAGCCGTGGCCGGTTCGCGTCGCGGCGGCGCAGGCCGCAGCGCGGATTCTCCCCGAAGCACCGTCCGCTCGGGCGTGCCCTGGATGCGTTGAGGAGTACCTGATGCCCCGGATCAAGCTCGCCACCTGGTACGGGGACAAGGCCCCCGGCGAGGAACTCGACGTCGACGGCGCTGCTCTGAAGGCGATGCGCCGGGACGGCCTCGTCGCCGAAGTCCTCGGCTCCACGGTCGGCGGCACCGTGCAAGCCGACAGGGCTGCGGCCGTCGATGACGCGAGCGAGCCGGAGGCCGTTCATCCTGTTCCGTCCGCCCGGCGGAAGCGGTGAGCGGGCTGCAGGCGGTGGCGATGCCCGATGTCGAACTGGCCGCCACCGTCTATCTGCGATCCGTTCTGGCGGCGGGGACGAATGTTGGCACCGAGTGGCCTGAAGCTCTGGAGAGCCATCTTGCGGCGGGTGTCGTGGCGGTGTCGCTCGGTGGCGGCGGCTCACGGCAGAAGCCGGTCACCGCCGACCGCACTCTCGACATCGACGTCCTCGCCGCGACGAAGGTGCAGGCCCGCGATCTGGCGGCTCAGGTCTCCGCGCAGCTGATCGCCGCGCAGGGCACGGTGCAGGGCTCGGCCCGCATCTACGGCGTCGACGAGACATCGCTGATCTGGCTCCCCTACCAGCCGTCGAGCGAGACGGACCCGATTCCCCGCTACGTGCTCGTGATGAACATGGTGGTCCGTCCCGCCTAGCAGCACCCAACCCGCACCCCCGTCAGCTTTCACCCGTCGGCGTCCGGCCGTGCGGGTCCTCGCTATGCCTGGAGGCATCCCGTGGCGAACGACGCCGACAACGTAAGGGTCGGTCTCAACGGATCGATCTACATCGCCCCGAAGGGCACGACCGCCCCCGCCGACCTCGACGCCGCGTGGGCGGCGGGCTGGACGGATCTCGGCTACCTGTCCGACGACGGCGTTGAGATGTCGTACTCGACGGAGACCGAGGACATCAACGCCTGGCAGAGCCTGTCTCCGGTGCGGAAGGTGCTGACGGGGGTCGACATGACCTTGGCCTTCACCGCGATCGAGCTGAAGACCGCCACCGTCACCCTGTACTTCCCCTCCGCGACGATGACCGACGTGTCGGGCACCGTGCACAAGCTCGCCATCCCGGCAGCGCCGGAGCCCGACGAGCGTGCGATCGGCCTGGAGTGGATCGACGGCGACATCAAGAACCGCCTGGTCATCGCCCGGGGTGAGGTCACCGACCGTGAGGCGATCACCCTGGCCCGCTCCAGTGCCGCCGGACTCGGTATGACCGTCTCCGCCTACGCCGACAGCGCCCCGGAGATCGCCGTGTGGCTGTCCAACGACCCTGCCTGGGGCGCGGCGTAACCCACCGTCTCCCGGCAGGCGTGCCATGCGGGTCGCGCCTGCCGGGCCCCAACCCGCTACACCCGCGAGGAGACTCAGGATGCCCAGCAAGACCACGGTTGGCACGGAGGTCGTCGACCTCAACTCGCTCGCCAAGCAGCGCCGCGACGCCCTGCCGAAGGCGACCACCTACAACCTGTTCGACGTCACCTTCACCCTCCCGCCGATCAAAGCCCTACCGTTCGAGCTGCAAGAACGCGTCGGCGACCTCGACAACACTGTCGCCGTCCTCAAGGACCTCCTCGGCGCCGAGAAGGTCAAGGAGATGTACGCCGCCGGGTTTACGTTCGGCGACTTGGAGCTGATCGCGCAGGAGTGGCAGAAGCGCTCCGGAGTCGAGCCGGGGGAATCTCCGGCCTCCGCCGATTCCTAGAGGAGCACGGGGAGGCCGTCGAGTGGGACATCGCCCGGTACTGGCCGGGCCGGTCCCTGCTGGAGCTGTACCGGGGGGAGATGTCCTGGCGCGAGCTGCGGGTCTTCCTCCGCTATCTGCCCACCGATTCGGCGACCGCGCGCGCAGTCCGCGGCTCCACTGCGGAAGAGGACGCCTGGTCGCTGGACCGGCTGCTGCTGGCCAGTGCGGTGGACGCCATCCGTGAGAACACCTTCGTCACGATGAAGGTGGGGGGCGACCCGAAGAAGACGGGCCGCATGAAGCCGCCGAAACCGATTCCCCGGCCGGGGGTCGAGGAGCCGAAGCACGGCAACGTCATCCGCTTCGGCGGTCGCCACGGCTCGGGTGCGAAACAACTGGCGCAGGTCTTCGGGAGGCCCGCCGCGAACCAGTGACGGGGGTGCGCGGTGCCCGGTGCTGGTGTGCTTGTCGGACGCGGATACGTCAGTATCCGGCCGGAGTTCGAGGGCGACTGGACCCAGTCCGTCAACTCCCGAGCCTCCCGGGCGGGGAAGTCGGGCGCGGGCACGTTCGCGAAGGCGTTCGGTGCCGGTGTCAAAGGCGTCGGAGTGCTGGCCGGGGTCGCGATCGGGGCGAACCTGTCGTCGGCAGCGGCGGGCGCAGCGGCCCTCGCGCCCGCGCTGTCGACAGCCGCGGCTGCGGCGGGAGCCCTGAAGCTCGGCCTGTCCGGGGTCGGCGACGCGTTCAAGGCGGCGTTCGCGGACGGCACTGCGCAGGCCGCCTCGGCGGCGTCGGCGACCAGGGCCGTCGAGTCCGCTCAGCGCGGGCTGGCGAACGCCCAGCGCGGGCTGGCCGATGCCCGCGTGCAGGCTGCGGAGCGGGTGCAGGAGGCGCAGCGGGCCGTCGCAGACGCCGAACGGGCGCTGGCGCGGACGGTGGAGGACTCCGCGCAGCGGCAGCGGGATGCGGCTCAGGACGTCCGCGACGCCGAGCGTGATCTGCGGGACGCGCAGGTCGACGCCCGTCAGGCGCAGGAGTCCCTCACGGATGCCCGCGACGACGCGACGCGGGCCCTGAAGGACATGAACCAGCAGCTCGCCGAGTCCCGGCTCGACGAGCGCGAGGCGGTCCTGCGGCTGAAGGAGGCGGAGGACGAACTCCGCGCAGCCCAGCAGAACCCGGGCGTGACCGGTCAGCAGCTGGAGAAGCTGCAGATCGCGCGGGACCGGGCCAAGCTCAACCTGCAGGAGCAGCGGGAGGAGACGAAGCGTCTCGCCGACGAGACGGCGAAGGCGAACAAGGCGGGCGTCGAAGGCTCCGAGCAGATGCAGCGGGCCCGCGAGCAGGTCGCGTCGGCCAACCAGACCGTCGCGGACCGCGAGCGTGCTCTCACCAAGGCACAGGAAGAGGCGCGGCGTACCGGTGTCGACGCCGCGCGTGACATCGCCGACGCGCAGCGGGCGCTCGGCGAGGCGCAGGCGGGCGCCGACAAGGCCCGTGCCGACGGGCAGCGGCAGGTCGAGGACGCCCAGCGCGCCGTGGCCGAGGCCGCAGCGGCGGTGGCCGACGCCCAGGCCGCCGCGGCGGCGCAGACCTCCCAGCTCGACCAGGCCATGGCGAAGCTCGCCCCGAACGCGCAGTCGTTCGTGCGGGCGGTGCAGGGGCTGGCTCCCGCTTGGAAGGACATGCGCCTCGGCGTCCAGGACGCCCTCTTCCAGGGCCTGGACGACACGGTCACCACACTCGGCCGGGCCACCATCCCGGTGCTGCAGCGGCAGCTCACGGCCACGGCCGGAGTCTGGAACTCCATCGCGAAGAACGCGGCCGGCGCCATCACGGAGATGGCCCGTACCGGGCTCCTGGACAAGGTCCTCGCTGGTGCGACGGACAACCTGAAAGCGCTGGAGAAGGTACCCGGCCAGCTGATCACTGTCTGGGGTCAGCTCGCGGTCGCCGCTCAGCCCGCGTTCAACGCCGTGCTCACACAGTTCGCCGGGGCTGTCACCTCGTTCTCCGACGGCATCGCGGCCTCTTTCGAATCTGGCGGCCTGGAAGAAGCCATCAGCTCGGCGTTCGCGGTGTTGTCCCAGTTCGGGACGCTGATCGGGAACATCTTCGGCACCGTCTCCCAGATCTTCAAGGCCGCGTCCGACGCAGGCGCGCAGATCGTGGGCGCACTCGGCGCCGTGTTCGGCGAGCTGGAGAAGATCCTCGCCGCACCGCAGATGCAGGCCCAACTGCGCAGCCTGTTCTCATCAGTCGCACAGATCGTCGGCGCGATCGCCCCCGTCATCGGGGCTGTCGTGCAGGCCGTGGTGCCGCTGCTCGCGGCCATCGCGGAACCGATCGCCCTGCTCTCCACCGCGCTCGGCCCGGTCCTGCAGCAGCTCGCCGCCAGCCTCGGCGCGGCGCTGCTGCCCATCGTCCAGGCCCTCGCGCCGGCCCTGGTCACCATCGGCACGGCGATCGTGCAGCTGGTCCAGGCGGTGATGCCGCTGCTGCAGCCGATCGCCGCACTGATCGGTCAGGTGATCGCGGTGCTCGCCCCCGCGCTGCAGCCGGTCGTCGCGGTCGCAACCCAGCTGATCAACCTGCTGGTGGGGCCGCTGCTGCAGGCGGTGGCGGCGCTGACGCCTGCACTGGTGCAGATCGGCACGCTGGTGGCCGGGGTGTTCCAGGCGCTGCAGCCGATGCTGCAGCCGTTGATCGGCCTGCTCGCGCAGGTCGCGCAGCTCGTCGCGGACGTGTTCGCGACTGCCCTGGCGCAGTTGCTGCCGGTGATCGGGCCGCTCGTCGACATCGGCGTCCAACTCGTCGGCGTCGTGTTCGCGGCGCTGGAGCCGCTGCTGCCGGTGATCAGGCAGGCCCTCGAAGCGGTCGGTGCCGCGCTCCTGCTGATGACGGAGCCACTGATCGGCGTCGCGTACGCCGCCATGCTTCTCGTCGAGGGGCTGCAGCCGCTGATCCCGGTCGGCGTGCAGCTGGTCACCGCAGTGCTGGAGGCGCTCCTTCCGATCCTGCCAGCCGTCGCGGAGTTCTTCGTCGCGATCTCCGAGGCGGTCCTCGGGATCGCAGGGCCGCTGGTCGAGCTGGTGACCGTCCTGGTGCAGTCGCTGGCCCCGACGCTCGCCGATATCGCCCCTGTCCTGAGGGAGTTCGCCGGGCTGCTCGCGGGCACGCTGGCGGAGGTTCTGCCGCCGTTGTCGAGCGCGCTGCTGTCGCTAGTGGAGGCGTTCGGGCCGCTGCTGCCGGTGATCGGCGAGTTGGTGGGAATGGTGCTGGAGATGGCGGGCGGCGTCCTGATGGAGCTGCTGCCGTCGCTCCTGGAGCTGGTGCAGGCCGGGGTGGATCTGGCGCTGGCGCTGCTGCCGATCGTGCCGCCGCTCACGGAGCTGGTCACGCTGGTGGTCGCGCTGGCGGTGAACGTGCTGTCGTGGCTGCTGCCGCCGCTCCTCGGTCTCGTCGGTACCCTTGTCGGCCCGCTGACGGGCGCGATCACCACGGTGATCGGGTGGTTGACGTCGTTCGTCTCCTTCATCACCGACATCGTCGGGCCGGTCGTCGAGGGCTTGGCGTGGGTCGTCGACGGCGCGGTGAAGCTGATCGTCGCCGTGTTCGAGTGGTTCTACGACATCCTGATCGGGCACAGCATCCTGCCGGACATCATCGCCTTCATCAGCGGTCCGTTCGCCGGTGTCTTCACCTGGATCTACGAGAAGGTCATCCAGCCCGTCTGGCGCGGTATCCGAGAGACGATCCGGTTCTCCTGGGAGACCGTGATCAAGCCGCTGTTCCGTCTCCTCATCGATGGTGTGACCGGTGTGGGTGACTATTTCCGCTGGCTCCGAGACAAGATCATCCGGCCGGTGTGGGACTACATCAGCGGCCGGATCTCCAGCGTGTGGACCGACCGGATCAGACCCGTCTTCGAGGCGCTGAAGGAAGCGGTCCGCCGAATCGGGGGCAGCTTCGAGGATGCGCGGAAACTCATCAAGACCGCGTGGGACAAGATCAAGGTCATCGCCCGGGAGCCCGTCCAGTACGTCGTCGACGTGGTGTACAACCGTGGCATCCGAGGCGTCTGGAACGCCGTGGCCAGCGCTTTCGGCGCTCCGAAGCTGGACCGGTTCGTGTTCGCCCAAGGCGGCATCCTGCCCGGCTACACCCCGGGCCGCGACCCGCACCGCTTCTACAGCCCGTCTGGAATGGCGCTCGAAATGAGCGGCGGCGAAGCCATCATGCGCCCCGAGTTCACCCGCGGTGCGGGCGCCGGGTTCGTCGGCACCATGAACCGCATCGCCCGCTCCTCAGGCGCGGCTGGCGTCCGCCGCGCCCTCGCGCCTCTCCTGGGAGGCGACCCCGACACCCCTGTCGACAGGTCACTGCGATACGCCCGCGGCGGCGTCGTGCAGCGGTTCGCCGACGGAGGTATCTTCGGCTGGATCAAGGACACTGCCAAGACCGCAGTCGGCGCCGGGTCGACCGCCTGGAATAGCATCAAAGCGGGCGCGGGCTGGCTCACCGACACCCTGGAGGCCTCGGCGCGGGCGGGCGTCAAGAACGTCGTCGACCCGCTGCTGAGGGTGTTCCCAGGCGCGTCGACGGAGCTGGGGCAGATGCTGCGCCGCATTCCCGATTCGATGATCGACGCTCTGTTCGGGTATTCGAAGGAGGCGGACAAACGCGGTGCGGGCGGCATCGGCGGCCCCCGCATCCAGGCGGCCCTCACCTGGGCGAAATCCCAGAACGGCCTGCCCTATCAGTGGGGAGGCAACGGCAACCCGTCCTGGGACTGCTCGGGGTTCATGTCGGCGATCGAGTCGGTGATCCGCGGTCAGAAGCCGCACCGTCGCTGGTCGACTCACGCCTTCCAGGGCGGGAGCACCCCGCCTGGCTGGGTGCAGAACGGGCAGTCCGCTTTCCGCGTCGGCATCACCCATGCCGGGGTCGGCCACACCGCGGGCACGCTCGGCAAGACCAAGGTCGAGTCTCGCGGCGGAGACGGGGTCATCGTCGGGCCCCGCGCCCGCGGTTACAACGACCGTCTGTTCACCAGCTGGTACGGCTTCCAGCCCGGCACGTACGACTCGGGCGGATTTCTCCAACCCGGCTTCAATCTCGCCTACAACGGCACCGGGCGGCCGGAGCCGGTGCTGACAGGGGCGCAGTTCAACGCGCTCGCCGCCCGCCCGGACGCCCCGATCACGGTAGAGATCCACACCCAGGACCAGGCGCTGGCGGACTTCATCGACGTGCGCGTCCACCGCAACAACGAGGAACTGATCTCCGTCATCAACGCGAGCTGAGGAGGCACCCTTGCCGATCCCCGGGAACCTCCTCAGCTCGACCACCGAATCCATCGACCCGAACACCTCCGGCTGGCTCGCAAGGCTCAACTCCACCCTGGCGAAAGGCGTCGGAGGCCGGAACGGTGACGGCTGCCTCGTCGTCAAGTCCGTCGCAGCGGGCGAGACGCAGGCCATCACTCTCTCGTCCTACACGGTCACACCGGGGACGGTGTACTACGCGTTCGCGGATGCGGCCGGCGTGGTCCCGGAGCGGATCGGAATCCGGTGGAAGAACTGGCGCAACACCGAGATCGCCGTGACCTGGTCGGTCACCACCATGGGCTCCTCGCCAAACTGGCACCGCGTGTCCGTCGCCGGTGCGGCCCCTGCCGGGTCGATGTTCGCGCAGGTGGTCCTCTCGTCCACCGAGGTCGGCGCCGCGGTCAACCACTACTGGGAGAACGTCTACCTCGGCCTGCCGATTCGTACGACCGGCAATTTGTTGCCGTTCGGCACCGAGTCCACAGAGATCGACGCCTCGGGCTGGACTCCCGTCGTGAACGCGACGGTGTCCCGGCAGGTGCCCGTCCTGAACTGGTCCGTGACCAACTACCTTGCGGGTGGCCACACCCTGGCCATGACGGCCATCGCGGCAGGCAATGCGGCCGTCCTGTCCGTCGACAGGCCGACCGTCACCGCAGGCGCCGAGTATCTGGCCTACTGCTATCTCCAGCCACCGGTACTGTCGGCGACAGCGTGGATAGAGCTGCGGTTCTACGACGTCAACGGCAACCAGCTGGCCGCGACGAGGTCGACGCTGGCACCGCCGGACACGGGTATCTACCGGCAGCGGGTATCGGCGACCGCACCGGCGGCGGCAGCCACGTGCGGATTTGCGGCCGGACTGGACGGAGCGGGCGCGGGACAGATCCTGCGCCTGGAAACCGTCGCGATCATCGCCGCACCGGACCTGATCGCCGGGAATGTCCTGCCGTACGCGTCCGCGTCGTTCGAGCAGGGCCTCGCAGGCTGGAGCGTCGTGTCCGGCCCGGCAACGGCTGCCCGAAGCGCGCCCTGGGGGGCGGACGCCTTCGACGGTGCCTACTCCCTCACCCTGTCCTCCTCCACCGCAGCAGCCTCCACCATCCGCAGTGGCCGCTTCCCGGTCGCGGCCGGGGTGAACTGGCGGGCCCAGGCCTACGTCCATCCGGATGCCGGGGCGTGGTCCGGCGTCCGCGTGCGGGTGCGCTGGTACGACGCCGAGAACACCGACCTCGGCGCCTCGACCGGCACCTCGTACACACTTCCCGGCACGGCCTGGTACGCGCTCCCCTCGGACGCGGTCGCGCCGGTTGAGGCTACGCAGGGCGCGGTGGAAGTCGTGGCGACGGCGTCGGCGACGAACAGCGTGCTGAACGTGGACGCGGTGGCCCTGTGGCAGGTGCTGCCGCTGATCGCTGTCGCCGCGGACTCGGACGCCAGCTACGTCACCCTCACCCTGCGCGAGCTGACCCCGGGCCAGCTCGTCAGTGTGTACCGGATTGTCGCCGACGGCTCCAGGACGCTGGTGCGGGGACCCGGCGGACTGCTGGACCGGGTGCCTACCGCCTCTGACCTGATGATCATCGAAGATCATGAGGCGCCGATCGGGGCGCCGTTCAGCTACCGGGTCCAGATCCGTGAAGGCGACGGGACGCTGGTCTCGGACCGTTCGTCCGAGGCGGTCGCGCTCACCCTCGCCGACACGAGCGAGGCGTGGCTGAAGGACCCGGGCAACCCGCAGCGCAACCTGCGCGTGCTGATAGGGAAGGCGCCGGACTGGCAGCGGCCGATCGAACAGGCCGCCTATGTCGTACGGGGGCGGCGCAACAAGGTCGTCTTGTCCGGTGTGCGGCAGGGCCTGGAGGGCGACCTTGCCATCTGGACCCGCAGCGACGACGAGCGTCAGGCGCTGCATCTGCTGCTCGGCTCCGGCAACACGCTGCTGTGGCAGAGCGTCCCCGGTATGGGCGTGAGCGACATGTACGTCAACATCGCCCAGATCACGGAGGCCCGTCTGCCCACGACGGCCCGGGAGTCGTGGCGGGCCTGGACGTTGCCGCTGACCGAAGCGGACATGCCGACCACGACCGGCGTGAACGGGCCTGCGGGCCGTACCTGGCAGGACGTACTGACCGAGTTCGCCATCTGGGACGACGTGCTCTCCACGTATGCCACGTGGGAGGACGTGCTCCTCGACCGCAGGGGGTGACCTGAGGTGTATCCCGTCAGCGACCGGTTCCTGGCGCGCCTTGCCGACAGCCACATCCCGGCCAGCACTGTGCACCTGTTCCTCACGGACGGGACGGTTCTCGACATCGCCCACACGGGCGGTTCGGTGACGGTGGACCGCGCGCAGGCCGTCCGGCGCACCTGCACCGTCACCGCCGACGACCCGGGCCTGATCCCCCGGACGCCGGATGATCAGCTCGCTGTCTACGGGGCTCGGCTGCGGATCGCCTGCGGAGTCGACTACGGCGACGGGACCAGCGAACTGGTACCGCTCGGCGTGTTCCGGCTCGATTCTGTGGGCGGCGATGTCTCCGAGGGTCCCGCGACGCTGCAGGGCAAAGACCTGTCGGCGGTGATCGCGGACGACCGGTTCACGACCCCGTACACCGCCACCGGCACGGTCGTCAGCGCAGTGACCGCGCTCATCCAGCGGAGCCTCCCGGGCACTGCCGTCACCAGTCTGATCACGGACGCCCCCATTGGAGCACGCACCTTCGACGTGGAGGCCGACCCGTGGGCGGGCGTGCAGGAGATCGCGGCGGCAGCCGGAGCCGAGGTCTATCCGAACGCCGACGGCGTGTTCGTGATCAGCACGCTGCCCGATCTCGCCACCGCGACCCCCGTGTGGGCGGTGGAGGCCACCGAGGGCGGCGTCTATGTCTCCGCCAACCGGGCCATGACCAGCGACAACGTGTGCAACGGCGTACTGGCCAGGGGCGAGAACACGTCCGGCAACGTCGCTCCGGTCTCGTTCCTGGCCACCGACAACGACCCGAACTCGCCGACCTACTGGGGCGGGCCCTTCGGTCGGCGCCCCATGTTCTACGGCTCCTCCACCCTGACGACGATCGCGGCCTGCCAGCAGGCGGCCCTGTTGAAGCTGGCTGAGGCCAGGGCGCCGAACGCGACCGGCGACATCAGCTCACTGCCGAACCCTGCCCTCGAACCGGGGGACGTGCTGCGTGTGATGCACGAGGACGGCACACGGGAACTCCACCAGGTCGCCGCGTTCACTGTGCCGCTCGACATCGGCGGCGCCTTCCCGATCTCCACGATCTCCGCGAAGGAGGACGCGTGAGCGTGCACCGCGATCTCGCCTGGGCCCTGAAGCAGCAGGCGCAGCGAGCAGGCGAGCGGGCGCCGTCGGTGCGCGGCGCGGACTGGAGGCTGGCAACGGTTAGCGCCGTCAACGCGGGTGGCACCGTCACCGCGGACGGCATCACGGTGCGCCGCCTCGCCTTCTACACCAGCCCGTCGGTCGGGCAGGTCATCGTCATCAGCCAGTCCAGCAGCGGCAACTGGATCGCCTTCGGCCCGCTCGCCAGCTAAGGAGCCACACCACATGCCCACCACGGACGACTTCGGGCAGGGCGTCAGTATCGCCTCCCTCACGGATGCCCCGGACGCGGCCAAGCTGGCCCGGGACATCGTCAACGGCATCGCGGCCCGCTCGGTCATGAGGTTCGCGTCTGCTTCCGCCCGCAGTGCCGCGCTCACCGCCCCCGCGGAGGGCATGACGACATGGCTGGTGGCGGAGGGCCGACTGGAGATCTACCACATCGGGTCCTGGTTGGCGTGGCCGCCGCCCGCCGTGCAGACGTTCCAGGTGTCGGATGCTCCCTACAACCAGACACAGGTGACCGTCGACTATTCGGTGTCGGCGTGGCCGCGTGCGGTGTTCGTGGCGCCGCCGTCCGGACGCGCGTACGTCACCGTCAGTGCCGGGATCTCGAACACGAACACCGACACGTCGACGATCTGGGCGGCCTGGCGAGCCACCGGCAACCTCGGCTTCGCGTACACCAACCTCACCCGAACCGGCCTGTCCGCCCAGGGACGGCGGGTCGTGGGGTCACGTCGGCTGATGCTGACGGGGATGACCGCCGGAGAGACGATCACGGTCATCCCGCAGTGGAATATCAGCTCCGGCGGAGCGAGCACGTCGGAGACGTTCGGCGGAGCGCTGCTGGTCGAACCTGCCCCCTGACGCCCTCCAACCCTCACGCCCCGAGCCGTCGGCCGGGGCGTTCTTCATGTCCTGGAGACACCCGTGCAGCTCATCACCCGCTCCGCTTTGGGATGGCCCGCCTCGGCCGCCCCCGCCCAGCCCGCCACCAAGGGCGTCAAGGTCCACTACACCGGCACCGCAGTGTCCACCGCACTGGCCTCGGACCACGCCCGATGCATCGCCCTATGGAAGGACATCCGCCGCGCTCACCTGGCGAACAAGGCCGAGGGATACTCGGACGTCGCCTACAACTACGCCGCCTGCCCGCACGGCTTCCTCCTCGAAGGCCGCGGCATCGGCAAGCGGACCGGCGCCAACGGCAACCAGGCCCTCAACCGCACGCACTACGCAATCGTCGGCCTCGTCGGCTCCTCCGGCCTGACGGAACCGACAGACGCCATGCTCGGCGCGATCCGCGACGGGATCGAACTGCTGCGGAAGCACGGAGCAGGCACAGAGATCAAGGGCCACCGGGACGGCTACCCCACCGCCTGCCCCGGCGGCCCCCTCTACGCGTGGGTGCAGGGGGGCGCACCCCGCCCCGGCGGTCCCACCGCGCCACCGAAGCCCGCCACGCCGAAGTACGAGCCGTATCCCGGCGAGTCCTTCTTCATGAAGAGCGGCAAGCCCGCCCTCGGAAAGGTCTCGCCCGTCTTCACCGCGATGGGCAAGCGGCTCGTCGCCGTCGGCTGCGGACGGTACAAGGTCGGCCCCGGCCCCACCCTCGGGCAGGCCGACGTCGACTCCTACGAGGCATGGCAGCGCAAGTGCGGCTACACCGGCACGGCCGCGAAGTGGCCGCCCGGCCCGACTACCTGGACCAAGCTCCAGGTTCCCAACGTCTGAGAAGAGAACTCCATGTCCCAGATCAACCTGCCCAATTCCGGCACCTTCGGGAAGACCGCGGCCACCTATGCCAAGGATCTCGCCGAGCGCGTCATCTGGACGTTCCTCGTCGCCGCCGGGGGCGTCGCGCTCGCCGCCGGGCCCGCCGACATGATCAGCGTATCCTTCTGGGAGACCGTTGGCGCGGCCGGGCTCGCCGCTGTCGGCTCCCTTGTCAAGGGCGTCCTCGCCCAGTTCGTCGGCGCCAGGAACAGCGCGTCCACCGCCTCAGGTGTCTAGTGAAGTGCCGTGCGATGCGGCGCCTGGCCCGCATGCTGGGCCGCCGCGGCGCGATCCTCCTCTCCTACGGCAGCGTGTGGGCCCTGTACGGGTACGGGCAACTCATCTCCCCGCAGCCGGACCAGCGCGGACTGAAGCTGGCCATGCAACTGCTGCCGCTGGAGGTGTGGGGCTGGCTGTGGATGGCCTCCGGGATCATCGCGGTCGTGTCGGCGTGGATGCCGCAGGGTGTGGACGGGCCCGGCTTCCTCGCCCTGCCGTTGATCGTGCTGCCCTGGATGGCCAGCTATCTCGCGTCCTGGCTGCAAGGCGACTTCCTGCGCGGCTGGGTCGCTGCCGCCGTGTGGGCGGCGATCGCGGTACCGGTGCTGGTAGTGGCGGGATGGCGCGAGCCGCCCCGCATGAAGAGAGTGAGCGGCCCATGACGGCTGTGGACACGTGGGTGCAGGCCGGGCTGGCCGCGGTGGGCGCGATCGGCGGTGTCGTGGCGGCCCGTTCCGCCCGCCGTACCAAGCGGCAGGAGCGGCGGGACGACTTCACGACGGTCACCGACCGGATGGACAAGGAGATCAAGCGCCTGGAGACCCGGCAGACGGAGCAGCAGGAGCAGATGACCGGGCAGGGCGCGGCGATCGCCTGGCTCGTCGATGACCGGCGCAGCCTGGTCGGCTACATCCGCAGTGCCGGCCTGGAACCGCCGGCGCCGCGCCCGATCCCGGATCGCGCCCGCCCCTACCTCGACCACATGGACGTGTAGAACTGGAGCGCGACATGCCTGAACCTCCCGTCGCGCGGGAGCCGCGCCGTGACGAGTCCGCGGCGGACATGCGGAGCTTGGAGCGTCTGGGCCACGTCGGCCCGCAGCCGGTTCCGGCTCCGTCGAACCATCCCTTCGTAGAGCCCGACTGGCCTTCGCCCGACGAGGGCGAATGATCTACGCCCCCTCCTTCGGGAGGGGGCGCTTCGTCGTGTGGTCAACCGGTGATCTCGCCGGTGAACTCCGGGTAGTCGAGGGAGAAGTCGTCACTGGTGCGCTGCACGGTGACAACGATCTTCTTGCCGTACATCGTCTCCAGCACGCTGTCGTCGGTCTTGGTCGCCGTCACTCCTGGGGCCAGTCGCCCCTCCAGGGGCTGTGACCCGTTGTGGAAGATGGTGCTGGCCGCCGAGCCGCCGTTCGTCGCCCCGTCGATGATGGTCGATAGCTCCTCGAGGTCCACAGCTGCTTTGCCGGTGTTCTCCAGTTTCAGGAGCAGCCGGAACTCGGTGGCGGCCGGGTCGGCTGACTCGAACATGTCGGCGTTGTAGTCGGTGAAGATCTTCGCTTCGGTGACGGTGACTTTGAGGCCGTCGGGCCATGTGTATGTCTCGCCGAACTTGAACTCGGTGGGCTGGTCCTCGGTGCCATCTCCACCGGTGCCGACCTCGTCGGAGCAGTGTTCGGTCCACTCGGCCTGGTCGATGGTCTGGCTGGTGCAGTCGACGGACTCGGCCGGGTCGGCTGCGGCGGCGTCACTTTCGTCGCCCTTGCCGCCGCCTCCGCAAGCGGTGAGGGTCGCGAGGAGCAGGGCCGCCGTGGCGGCGGCGGTGTGTATGCGCATGGGTCCCCCCAGGGATGAATGTCGGCCCAACGTAGGGGAGTTGTGAAGGAAGTGTGCGGTAGTGATCGAGTCGTGACATACGCGCAGAGGGCGCTACTTCTTTGCCTGTGAGGCGAGGTGGAAGCCGTAGCACTTGTCGCAGCGGTACACGCGCTTCTCGTCCCGCCCGGCCCGCATGGTCGAGGCGAGCGCGAGCTTGGCAGCAATCCGGTCCGGGTACCGGATCTTGCCGGTGGGGCAGGTCGAGGGCGCGCGGCGCTTGGCGGGCACGGCTGCTCCTTTGGGGCTCGGTGCTCCGGTGCGACGATTCCACTGACGCGGGGTGCATGGCCATACCCTCTGGGTAGCCTGACGCCTGTCAGATAGTCAGTTCTGCAAGGAGATCCGTTCATGGCCTCGTCCGACCGTCCCGATGACCGCGAGCAGCTCATCGCGGAGCTGCGTCTCGCCCTTGAGAAGTCCGTGCGGCTGCTGAGTTTCGCGGCTGGGCGGGAGGCTGCGGGCGATCCGGATGAGGCCGCGAAAATGCTGGGTGAGGTGGATCGCCTGAAGGCGGTCCTGGAGCGCACAGCCCCGTAGTTCCGGTATGACGAATGCACTCACACGGGGGGCGCGAGCGGCGATCGCTGAGTGTGCGCCTCCCGTGCGCCGCTATCAACGACCCATGATCAAGAACATACTGCGCGGCCTCGCCGCTGTCGCCATCGCTGCTACGTCCCTCGTCGCTCTCCCCGCACCTGCTCAGGCCGCCGATACTGCCCGTCTCGGGGTGGCGGTCGGCATGCTGCCGGTCGCTGTGGAGGATCGGACCGGTTACGAGCGCCCGATGTTTAAGCACTGGAACGCGGGCGCGAACCCATCCGACGGCTGCAACACCCGGGCGGAGGTGCTGATCTCGGAGGCGGTGGCGGCTCCGGCGGTGGGCGCCAGGTGCAGTCTCACGGGGGGCGAGTGGACGTCGTACTACGACGAGAAGCTTGTGACGGCGGCGGGTTCGCTGGACATCGATCACATGGTGCCGCTGGCGGAGGCGTGGGATTCGGGTGCGGATGAGTGGACGGCGGCGCGTCGGGAGGCGTACGCGAACGACCAGGGCGCGGCGGCGAGTCTGGTGGCGGTGACGGCGGCGTCGAACCGGAGCAAGGCGGATCAGGACCCGGCTGAGTGGCTGCCTCCGGCCGCGAGTGCGCTGTGTCGGTACACGTCGGAGTGGGTCGCGACGAAGCTGCGGTGGAGCTTGGCCGTGGACGAGACCGAGCTGGACCGGCTGTTCCACCTCGCGGCCGGGTGCACTGACTCCGTGGTGACGTGGGAGGTCGCTCGGTAGGGTGGCCGCAGTCCCCGCGCGAGCGGGGTTGCGCTGCCGCGCCCCCTGCCACGGTCACACGGCCGTGACAGGGGGCGCTTTGGCGTGTCTGCGCTCGGGATGCGGCTACCCAGCATTGCCCGTCAGCCTGCCCAGCAACAGCACTACGGCCCCCCTACGAGGGGGGCCGCAAGGCGTACCGTTCTGAGTGTCTAGGTCAGAACGGAGTCCAGTATGCCCGAGCACACCGACACCGCACCCACACACCCCGGAGACCGCCTTCGCGATCTGCGCCTGCGCCGGGGCCTCACACAGGAACGCCTGGCCGAACGAGCAGGGCTCAGTCTGGGAGTCGTGAAGAAACTGGAAGCTGGCGGGACGGCCCGCCTCGACACCTACCACGCACTCGCCCGCGCCCTGGGCGTGCGCACCAGCACGCTGTTCGACTCGTCCGGACCTCACGCGACGACTCGGAGCGACGACGACAACCTCAACCTGATGCCATTGCGGCAAGCCATCGCACCCCCGATCACCTTCTCGGGCCGGATGGCAGCCGATCCGGACGGGGCCGAACCCGACCTCCCCGCGCTCCAGTCCGCAGCCCGGGAGGTCGGCGCCGCCTACCACCGCGACCGATACGACGAGGTAGCGGAACTCCTCCCCGGCCTGGTCCACGCCGCACACGCGGCCGTGAACCACTTCAGTAGCGGCCCCCTCCAGACCACATCGCTGCGCGTCCGATCCGACGTCCTTCAGATGGCAGGCCGGTACCTCACCCAGGTCCGCGCTTACGATCTCGCGCACATCGCACTGCGCGACGCAATCGCGGATGCCGTCCAGGTGGACGACCTGGGCGCCGTGGCCGCCGCCGTGTACCAGCAGGGATGGCTGCTGATGCGGCAGGGCAGGCTGGACGAGGCGGAACGGGTCTCCATCGCCACGGCGGAGGCGATTGAGCCCCGCATCTCGCGTGCGACACGCCTGTCTCTGGGCGCCTGGGGGAAGTTGCTGGTTCATGCGAGCGCCGCAGCCGCGCGGAACAACCGGCCGAGGGAGGCGCGGGAGATCCTGCGGCTCGGCCGTACTGCGGGTGCTGCGTTGGGCGGCGGGCAGGCCCTGGCCGAGTCGTCTTGGGGACGGTTCGATTGGCGAACCGTGGCTTTCCAGGGCATTGAGAACCAGCTCGTGGCGGACCGCCCGGACCGTGTACTGCGCCTGTCGGAACGTCTCCCCGTGCCGAATGAGCGGGCGGGCAAACTGTTCATGCGGCGGCATATGTTGGACGTGGCGCAGGCCAACGCGATGATGCGCCGCCCCAGCGAGGCCACGGACATCTTGTGGTCGCTGATGGACGACACCCCAGAGTGGTTGCGGCACCAGAGGATGGCCGAGGACACGTTCCATAGCACCCTGGCTTCCGGGAAGCGTCGCCGACTGACGGCACGGCAGCGGGACTTGGCGGAGTTCTTCGGAGCAGGCTGACGGGCTCTCAAAGGGACACGTTCCGTGTCTGTTCCGGTGCGGTCGGTATAGGTACGGCCACGGAACGTGTCTGTTCCCTCTCTCTGCGCGCGCCTACGGTCGGTGTTGTTGTGATCGCCGTGACCACGGAGGCGTAGCGATGTCCACCCAGACCGCCATCCCGCCCGAGGTACTCGACCTCCTCGCGCTCCCGCTACTCGGGTCCCTGAGGCCCGACCAGGCGCGCGGCGCGGTCTGCGTCTGGGGCCCCACCGAGAACCCCCTCACCGCCGAAACCGCTGTTGACCTCGGCGAGCAACACGACGACGGCCGCCACTGGTTCCCCCGCGCCTGCCGCAAGCACACCGGCGCCCACGCTTGGCGGGCACTCCAGGACCACGCCCCCCAGTGCCAGCCCTGCGTCCACGACGCGGGCGGCTGCACCACCGGCGCGGCACTCCGCTACCTCATGCGCGGATGGCGGCCATGAACCCCCGCAGATTCCAGGAGCCGCCGATCACACTCGGCCTGCCCCTACCCCCGGTCGACCCGCCCGCCGACTGCCAGGAGTGCGCGCAGCGGGCCGCCGCACGGGACGAGGCGAAGAACGCCGGGGATCTGACCCGCGCGATCGACATGACCGTCCTCATCAAACGCCACCACCCACAGGCGCCGGCATGAGCCCCGCCGTCTGGGAATGGCGCGAAGGCAGCGGGGGCGCCGGCTACCTGCAACGCGTCGGGGCGGACATCGAGTACACCGCCACCCAGCGGGCGTACCTCGCCTACGGCGACCACGTCCGGGACTGCCCCGTCTGCGCCGTGGACGGCGAGGTGTGCGTCACGGCCGACCAGCTGTGGGAGGCGTACCGGGCTGCGAAGGACCCGACCGCCGCCCCATAGACGCCGTCCGCCCCTCAGGTCGGCGAGGGGCGGACGGTACCCGGACACCGCCTAACCAGATCGGTCAGCCCACCAAATCTGCAAGCGGCACGCCGATTGCGGACGCGATGGCCAGCAGGGTATCAAGCGTCGGATTGCCAAGGCCGGCCTCGATGTCCTGGTAGTAACTACGGTTCATCGGAACAGCAAGGAAGACATCCTCCTGGGTGAGGTTGCGTTCCATGCGGGTGTCCCGGATGACGCTGCCGATGCGCTGTCGATGCTCTAGCCAGCGGTCGCCGGTGGGGTCTTGAGGCACTCGACAAACGCTCTGACCTGCGTGAATATAAGTCAGCCTGCTGTCAGCAGGCTTTTTGTGATCTCGGCATTCGAGGTCCGCTTGTGGCCGTCGCGTGATCGTCATGTGCGCTTCACGCAAAGACCGCAGTCGACACCGTCCGGGACACCCCCCTCGAACTGGCTGGATGCACTCCAAAAGAAATGTGCACCAGCGAATGACGGATGACGTGCGGCGTACCTCTGTCCGCCGGAACGCGTCATCCTGCGCTCTGACTCGGTCAGAGCAAGCCGCCCCACCCCGGGCCTGGGGTGGGGCGGTCTACGTTTGTTTCGAACACCCCCCGCCGACGGATGCGGCGGGGGGTGTCGCCTGCGGACCGGGTCTCCCCACCCGGGTTCCGCAGGTAACGACGAGCCTCGTCTGACGCGCGAGAGGGAGCCGCGCCGTCCTCGCTCCGCTCAGTGGCTTATGGGACCGGCCACAGCGATCAAGTCCCCCGATTCGATATAGGGCAAACCATGATCGTTGGGGGTTGTGGATACTATGCGGACTTCGATCATGAAAATGCCCTCCGAGGACACACCTCGGAGGGCATCTGACCTGCGGTGGAGCCTAGGGGAGTCGAACCCCTGACATCTGCCATGCAAAGACAGCGCTCTACCAACTGAGCTAAGGCCCCGGAAGAGAGGCGTCACACCGGTTCGAACCGCACCCGGCAGGCGCCGCTGACCAGAGTACCGGGTCGCCCCCGGATTCTCGCAAAAAGATTGGGGGGTCCCCGCAGGCGACCACTCTCCGTAAGATGCCTGTCGTGGTTCGCGACAGCGAACCGCCGTTTTGGGGAAAGCGATGGGGAGACGCAATGGACGCCGCACAGCAGGAAGCCACCGCAAGAGCGCGGGAACTGCAGCGGAACTGGTACGGGGAGCCGCTGGGGGCGCTCTTCCGTAAGCTCATCGACGACCTGGGACTCAACCAGGCTCGTCTCGCGGGGGTCCTCGGACTCTCCGCGCCGATGCTGTCCCAGCTGATGAGCGGTCAGCGGGCGAAGATCGGAAATCCGGCCGTGGTCCAGCGAGTACAGCTGCTTCAGGAGCTGGCGGGCCAGGTCGCGGACGGCAGCGTGAGTGCCGCCGAGGCCACCGACCGCATGGACGAGATCAAGAAATCCCAAGGGGGCTCCGTGCTGAGCAACACCACACAGACCACGAGTAGTTCAGGTGCTCCGACGGTCAAGCGTGTGGTCCGCGAGATCCAGTCCCTGCTGCGGTCGGTGGCCGCCGCGGGTGACATCATCGACGCCGCGGACACCCTGGCACCCAGCCACCCGGAACTCGCCGAGTTCCTCCGTGTCTACGGTGCCGGCCGCACCTCGGACGCGGTCGCCCACTACCAGTCCCACCAGAGCTGACACCCCTCGCGGGGCGAGCCTCTCGACGGGCTCACATCGCGGACGGCTTCGAGCGCCCTGTGGTGCGCGGTACGCGGACTGTGCGGTACACGGACACGGGCGGTACGCGGACTGTGCGGTACACGGACACGGGCGGTACGCGGACTGTGCGGTACGCGGACACGGGCGGTACGCGGACTGTGCGGTACGCGGACACGGGCGGTACGCGGACACGGGCGGTTTCTGACACGGGGGTCGGGAATCTGGGGGTCCGGGAACGTGGCTTTCGGGAGCGCGGAGTTGGAAGCGTGGGGTTGGAAGCGTGAGGTTTCGCAGCGCGGGGGCGCGGGGTTCAGGAACGCGGGACTCGGGAGCGCAGGGTCCTGGAGCCTGGAACTCGGGAGCGCAGGGTTCGGCGGCACGGAACTCGGGAGCGCGGGGTTCGGAATGGTCTGCGTAGTCCGGGGTGCGGGGGCACTCCGTCGTACGTGGCACGGGGGATGGGCACCAGGGCGAAGTCGTGGGCAAGGTCGCAGAGCAGAGTCACGGACACGGGGGTCCGGGGCAAGGCGGCTGGGCATTGCTGAGCTGGACTGGACTGGACCGGTCGGGATCATACGGCGTGGGATTCCTGGGAAGACGGTCACGGGGGATCGCGGATCAGTCGGCGGGGATCGGTCACGCGGTGAAGGTTCGTTCGGGGTTGGCCACGGGGTGAAGATTCGTACGGGATTGGCCACGGGGGATCGGTCGAGGGGGATCGGTCGAGGGGGGTCGGCCACGGGGGGGATCGGTCGATGGAATCTGTCGCGCAGGCGGGATCGTGTGGACAGGGTCACTGAGACGGATCACGGATACGGGGTCCCGTACACGGGATCGTGGGGCAGGATCGCGGGGTATCGGGCTGCGAGGGCGGCCCACGCGGGGCGGGCGTCGCGGAACAGGGACAGAGGCTTGAGGACAGAGGCTTGGGACACCGGACGTAGAGGCGAGTCGCTGGACGACGGACCCGGGGCGCAATCGTGCGGGCGAGAGATCCTCGCGGGACCCGACCGCCCGACCACGCCCACCCGGCAGGCGCCCCAGCACTGAGGAACAGCTCAAGCACAGAATCCCAGGGGTCATCACACCCCTGATGGGGAAGCAGAGGGAACAAGACGTTCCGCCCGAGGGGAGGAGCAACGCACAGCCATGGGTGAGGTCTTCGCCGCACGGTACGAACTCGTCGACCCGATCGGACGCGGAGGCGTCGGCGCGGTCTGGCGGGCGTGGGACCACCGCCGTCGCCGCTATGTCGCCGCCAAGGTGCTTCAGCAGAGCGACGCCCACTCCTTGCTGCGCTTCGTGCGTGAACAGGCCCTGCGGATCGATCACCCCCATGTGCTCGCCCCAGCCAGCTGGGCCGCCGACGACGACAAGGTCCTGTTCACCATGGACCTGGTGTCCGGCGGATCGCTGGTCCATCTCGTCGGGGACTACGGTCCCCTGCCCCCCGTCTTCGTCTGCACCCTGCTGGACCAACTGCTGTCCGGACTCGCTGCCGTGCACGCCGAGGGTGTGGTGCACCGGGACATCAAGCCGGCCAACATCCTGCTGGAAGCCACCGGCACCGGCCGCCCCCGACTACGGCTCTCCGACTTCGGCATCGCCATGCGCTTCGGCGAGCCCCGGCTCACCGAGACCAACCTCGTCGTCGGCACCCCCGGCTATCTCGCGCCCGAGCAGATGATGGGCGCGGAACCGGACTTCCCGGCCGACCTTTTCGCCGTAGGGCTGGTCGCCCTCTATCTGCTGGAGGGTGCCAAGCCGGATGCCAAGGCGCTCATCCAGTACTTCGCCGCGCACGGCACCCCCAGCGCGCCCCAGGGGATTCCCGAGCCGCTCTGGCAGGTGGTCGCCGGTCTGCTCCAGCCAGATCCCCAGTCCCGTTTCCGGACAGCGACAGGGGCCCGCAAGGCACTGGCCTCTGCGATCGAGCTGCTGCCCGAGCCCGGCCCGGACGACGAGCAGATCGAGATCTTCGACCAACTCGGGCCACTGCCCGGCGGGTTCGCACCGCAGGGGCCGCTGAAACCGGCGTCGGGGATCGAGCCCGGGACCGGAACGGAGAGTCGGACCGGGGCAGGGACAGGGGCGGCAGCCGGAGCCGGCGGAGGGTCAGCGGCCGGAAGCGGGGCGGGGTTCGGCGCTGAGCTGGGCGGAGGCAGTGGGTCTCTCGGGGTATGGCCCGGGACGGGTTCGGTGTCTGTCGATCCTCGGGCGGGTGGCGCGGGCAGGGGCACGGGTGCCGGAAGCGGCGGAAGCGGCGGTCACTTTGCGGGTCCGGGCGGTGCTTCCGGGCCCGATCCTCGCCGGAACACCTCTTCGCCGTCGGCCGAGCCCCACACTCCCGGCCCGCACGACCCCCACACCCCGGACCAGCCCCCCATCGCTCCGCCGGTCAGCATGTCGGACACGGGGAGCTTCCATCTCCCACCACCGCAGCCGACCACGTCCCAGCGGCTCCAGGCTCAGCCGCAACCACAGCCCCAGCCGCAGGCCCCGCCCGAGCGGCCTCCGACGCCCCTGGCTCCCCCGCACTTGCCGCCACAGCCACACCACACGCCAAGCAACCAGTCCCACGACCTGTCGCAGCCCCCGTCGACGCCGCACGCCCAGCCTCAGCACACTCCCGCGCCTCACCCCCTCGAATCCACCCACGCGCTGACCCCCCGCCCTCGTATCGAAGCCTCTACTGCTTCATACACCGCCCAAGACCCGCAGGTTCCCACTCCCGCGCAGGCAATTCCCCGGCACCGTGCCGACCGTCGGCGCAAGAGCCGTACCGGTCCCCCGGCCAAGGTCGCGATCCCGGTGCTGCTCCTGGCGCTGGCCTGCTACGCCGTGGGTTTCTGGGCGCTGACCCAGATCTGAGCGACGCGCCCCTGACGGCCGGACACCACCGCATCGGTCCCGTCGGTCCCGTCGGTCCCGTCGGCTCTCTCGGCTCTGTCAGCCCCGTGAGCCCCGTCAGCACTCTCAGCACCCTCAGCGCCCTCAGCGCCCTCAGCGCCCTCAGCGCCCTCAGCGCCAGGAAACCGGGAGCACCGCCCTCAGCGGACGCGAAGCCAGACACCCGCCCCCTCAGACGGCGGTCCGGCGCCCCGCTCCCCGAGCCCCCGAGCCCCGCGTACCGCCTCCCCGTCCGCCCGTCACCCGCCGTCGCCCGAGCAGCGACCACGCCGCGAGCCATGCCAGCAGAACCGTCCCCGCGCTGATGCCGCCCACGGCGAGCGCGGTCATGGTCCCGGAGTCGCCGCCGCTCCCGGACACCCCGCCCGTCAGCGGTCCGGCGCCCTCCTGGCCGAGCTCCCCGGCCTCGGAGCCGTCGTCCGCGTCCTCCGCCGTGAAGACATCGCCCGGCACCGGCTTCCCCGCGTAGTCGGGCCCAGCCTGGGCGGCTCCCTCGACGCCCACCCGCAGGGTCAGCCCGAAGGGCCCGGCACCGAGTCGTTCGCCCACTTGTTCGGAGAGATGGACGACGAGGTAGTACGAGCCCGCGAACCGCATCCCGTTCACCCGCCCCGCCGTGGCGTGCCGGTTGTCGTAGGTGACCGGCGGCAGCGGCTGGAGCGTGGCGGCCGCCTGGCGTCCGCTGTAACCGGCGCCCGCGTCCTCGACGGGAGCGCGCACCGGGTTGTGCAGGGCCAGGTCGAGCGCCCCGGAGGTGTAGGAGCCCTGCTCGCCCGAGCCGCTCAGTTCGGCAGACGCCGACAGTTGTGTGCCCCAGTCGAGCGGGACCTCGTAGAAGAGGGTCTGACCTGGGACGATCTCGTCCGCCCAGACGCCCTCGCCGACCCGTGCCGCCGATGCGAAGCCCGCGCCGCCCGCCCGGCGGACCGGCTCGCCGGTCGCCGCCTTGGGTGTCGCGGAGTTCCAGCTTCGGGGCGCCTCCGTCGCACCCGGCTCCGTGAGCCCCGGCTCGGTGACGACCTCCAGTTCCAGATCCCACTCGTCAGACTCGGACGTGGCCGTGGCGACCCGCTCCACGACGACGTAGTACGTGCCCGCGCCCGCGCAGCGATTGCTGCCCGCACCCGCCTCGCGCGCGCCCCAGGCCACGACCGGGTGCGGGCTGCGGGTGGCGCCGATGGTCTCCGTGTCGTACGAGCACGAGCCGCCGTCGGTGTCCTCCACGGTGACCTTGACGCCATCGCCGCTGGCCGGCTTGGCGTCGTCGGAGGGTACGGCGGTGGCGGCGACATACGTGGTGGAGTCCGCGTCGAGTTCCAGCCGGAAGTAGATCTTGCCCTCGGACGGCAGCGTGCTGCGGTAGGGAACGCCGGGCTCCAGTCGCTCCGCGCCCGCGGTGGACTCCGCGGGTCGGACGGCCTGGGCGTCCTCGGCGAAGCCGTATCCGTCCTCCGCGCGGAAAGAAGTGACAGCGGACTGCGCCGGATGGGGAGCCAGGAGTACGAGGGCCGTTCCCAGCGCCGCCGTCGCGCCCGTCCACGCCGTACGCCGCCGCCGTATCACGCGCCACCCCTAGTCACCAGTCGGCCGAGTCTCCGTACCCCGGCCATCCTGCCGCGCCACAAGGCCCCGTACACACAAAACCCCGACCGCGTGGGCGGCCGGGGTCTTTCGGGACCGGTCGTCGGTGTGTCGCCACCGAACGCCGATCGCTCAGAACTGAGTGTCGATGCTCACGAACCCGTGGGCACGGAGTCAGTCGCCTCCGTCCACAGATCCTGCTCGGCGCGATCCGCCTGGATCTGGCGGTACACGAGGAGCCCGCCGATAGCGGCCAGTGCGACCAGGAGAAGCTTCTTCACCGCGCGACCTCGTCTTTCCTTGACGTAGGGGACCTCTGGCGCCCGACTATACACACCGGCCGATATCGGTACGTGACCTGCGGTGGCCCTCAACTCCCCCGCCTCGAAGCCCCTATAAGACCTCTATAGGACCTCAATAGGACGTCCGGGGAGGGGACACCGACATTCCGGCCGGAGGGTGATCACACCCCTACGACCAGTCACTCCACGCGCGATTTCGGCGCCGTCCCTCACCTTCCTGGACCTCTCCTCGGCCCCTTGCGCCCATCCGAGTGGTGTTCATCAGACGATCGACGCGCCACGAGCGTCGGTCCACCACTCCACGGCCGCCATACACATCATGAGGAAAGTACGCAAATCGCCCAACCTGAAAGTGAGGGGCCATGACCAGGAACAAGGTCATGACGCTGTGGACCGCCATCGTCACCGCCTTCCTCGCGCTGTGCACGGCGCTCGGACTCGTCACCACCACCGCCACCGCCGCGGCTGCGACCACCCCGCAGACCGAGGCCGCCCACACCAGCGCCGAGGCCGACACCACCGCGCTGCCGGCGGCGACCCCCTGGGCCTGGGCGCACGCCAGATCGCTACCACCCACGATGAAGCAGCGGATCGGAGCGGAGGCCCATGGCAAGACGCCCAGTTGCCGCCACCGCGCCCTCAATGACAGCGCCGCCGACACCACAAGCGGCGGCTCCGGGACACCAGGCGATGCCAACGCCCCCGCGGACCACTGCGACGACGGACCACATTCCTCCTCCGCCTCGCGCACCTCGGGGACGAGTTCCCACGACGGCACCACGACCGGACGACGCGACGGAGACACCCGAACACAGCAGGGCGAACGGCCCCGGCAGACCGACCACGCGCACCAGAGCGGGCGTTCCCACGAAGGCGGCCGGTCGGAGCAGGGCAGTCGGGGACGGCAGGGCAATGGGGCGCGGCAGACCGCTGGTGTCCACCGCGGCGACAGCGCTCACCGGGTCCACGGGACCCACCGGGCGTCCGAAGGCGTCGACGACACCGCGCTCACGACCGCCCACCACCGGTGAACAGCCCAAGCCCTTCGCCTCCCGCGCTTCCTGCCACGTCACCCGCTCCAGTCCCGCTCAGCCCGAATGACCCGCTCAGTCCGAATGACCCGCTCAGTCCGAATGACCCGGATGACCCGGATGACCCGGACGACCTAGACGACCTAGACGGCCCAGAGGGCGTAGGCGGCCCAGACGGCCCGGCCAACCCGAACTGGCTCCACTTGGCCCTTCTCGGACCCAGCAGATCTCCCCTCTGGCTCCCCTTGATCCCTCTCCGCTCCTCCCGATTGCTGATCTTCTGCTCACCTGTTGCTTTGTTCCTTGCCCTCTTCCTTGCCCTCTTCCTTGCCCTCTTCCTTGCCTTCTTCCTTGCCTTCTTCCTTGCCTTCTTCCTTGCCTTCTTCCTTGCCTTCCGTCTGCGCTGGCCCCGCCCGCAGGCGATCTTGGTTACCTCTGAATCCTGAGCATGTGCAGGTCCGGCCGCGTGTGGCGACCGGGCCATAGCCTCGTTGTTTCACGTGAAACAACAGGCATCTGGCATCGGGCATCACACGCGGGACGTTTCACGTGAAACACCGGAGCCGTCCGAGGCGAGGGCCTACCCGCCCCCTGCGCGGCACAGCAGGCAGCCCCGTTCCACGAACCGCACCAGCGACCCGTTCAGCGAAGCGCCCCCAGCCTCCACGCGCGGTACTCCTCGCGCACATACTCACGGCAGTCCGCGCCGGTGGCGATGTCCGCGCCCCTGGTACTGAGACCGAAGTGCACACCGTCGTACGCGACGAGCCGACGCGCCGCGCCCTCGGCCGTCAGCACCGCCACGGGCACCGCCTCACCCACCGTCCACGCCCCGCCCTCCGCCTCCTCGGCGAGCGCCATGCGGTCCAGCAGTGCCGCCCTGCGGAGCCAGAACTCCCGGTCGGACTCGACGGCCCCGAGACGGTCGGCGATCAGCGCCACCCAGGAGGACTCCACAGAGATCGCCGGGGCATCGGCGTAGTCGGAGACGGCACCGGCACCGGCACCGGTGGCGGTGGCGGTGGCGGAACCAGCAGGCAACTTGGTCACGGGGACTCCTCGGCGGTGGTCGTCGTCCGGTAGCTGATGAGCACGTGGTGCAGTGCGGTCTCCGCCAGCTCGCCATACGCGTACGCGCTGTCGGCGAGGCCCGCGGCGAGCGCGGCGGCCTCGGTGGTCTCGGCGCTCTCGTAGTCCGCCAGGTCTGCGAAGAAGGACAGTTCCCTGACCGTCACCGCCGCCCGCTCGCGCTCGGTGAGGCGCTGCCGCAGGGACGCGAGCCGGGCGCTCCTGGCCCAGTGGCCCAGGTGCTCGCGCAGGTCGGGGAGGGAGGCGGCCGGCCGCTCGTACAGGCCGTCCCGGCGTCCTAGCGCGAGATGCGACGGGCGCCCGCCCTGGACGACCGCCAGTACGGCGGACGACGTGCCGTACGCGTACGCCAGCGCGGCATCCTCGTACAGCTTCTCGATGCGGGTCTCCATCTCCTTCGAGAGGTCGCCGAGTCTCAGCAGGGCGTCGTCGTGGGGACGGATGTGATCGCGGCCGAGGACACGCACGGTGCCCTCGGCGGAGAGCACGCGGAGCGGATGGATGTGCCAGGAGGTGACGCGGGCCGCCGCGTGGGCGGCCCGGTACTCGCGGACCGCCGCGCCGAGGGCGGAGACGCTCTCCGCCAGGCTGTGGAACCACGCGCGAGTGGGGATGGACATGGTCGTCCCTTCGTTGCGGGAGACCGTCAGCCCAGACCCGGCTGTACGCCCGTACGCTCGACGGCGCTCAGGAGAAGCCCCCGCAGATCACGCCCGATGAGCGGTGAGAGGCGCTGCTCGATGGCCCGCCAGGAGGTGGCGTCGATGGCCATCAAGGCGGCGACGGCCGCGGGCCCCTTGCCGTGCTCGATGGCGGTGAGGGCGTCGCGCAGTTCGCTGGAGGCCATCAGGGAGATGCGCGGTGGGGTGGTGGGGGTCGGCTCGGACATGGACGTACTCCCTTTCGGTAGAGGTCGAGAAGGCTCAGCCATTTCAGCCACTTCGAATACCTCACGTGCTTCGAGTACCTCGGATACTTCAAGCGCCTCAGACGCCTCCAGCACCTCAGGAACCTCAGTTACGACGGCACGTCCCGGCGCCGTGGCATCGACGACAGCGCTGGCGACCGCGCCCCGGCTGAGGCACAGGGCGGACAGTCGCCCCCCGCAGGGCACGCACCCCACTGGCCAGCCATTCCTCAGGAGGTCTTGTCCTCAAGTCCTCTTAAGGAGTTGCTTTGGACTATGGCGCAGATCTTGCCCACTCGTCAAGACCTCTTAAGGAGTCGTAGGCTGGTGCCGAGGCTGTCGGCTGGCCATATGTCCGCCTTCCGCCAGCGCGACCAGGAACAACGGATCGGTGAGCACCAGTGCCAAAGGCCTACGAAGTGATCGCGGACGACATCCGCCGGTCCATCCGGGAGGGCGACCGCAAGCCGGGTGAACGGCTCCCCTCGGAGGAGGACCTCGCCAGGCTCTACAAGCGCAGCGTGCCGACGGTCCAGAACGCTCTCCGCCTGCTGAACTCAGAGGGCCTGATCGACAAGCAGCACGGACGGGGCACGTTCGTCCGCCGCCCCCGCACCGCCGCCGTTCGCGACAACGCGCGGCACCAGTGGGAGAAGGACCGGGCGTCCGAGCCACTGGAGCAGCGGGCCGAGACGGGCTCCACCGAGCACGACACCGGACTGGAGCTGAACGACCTCGTCTTCTACGCGAAGTACGAGGAGATCGAGGCACCGAAGGAACTGGCGGACGCCCTCGGCGTCCCGGAAGGCGCGCCCCTGGTGCGCCGTACGTACCGGACCCGGTACGCCGCGGAGACCGCGCCCTTCAACCTCGTGACCTCGTACCTCGTCCGCGAGCATGTGGCCGCCAACCCTGATCTCCTCGACGCGGCCAACGAACCGTGGCCGGGCGGCACACAGAACCAGCTCTCCACCGTCGGCATCGAACTGGACCGCATCGAGGAACGCTTCACCGCCCGCCCGCCGACACCGGAAGAGGCCGAGGAACTGGAACTGCCCCCCGGCACCGCCGTGATCCTGCTCCGCAAGATCTCCTACGACACCGACAACCGGATCGTGGACATCTCGGATGTCACACTGCCCGGCGACCGCACCGAACTCGTCTTCACCACCCCCCTGGAAAGGTGGTAAGTACGGCCATGAGCCGACGCGTCACCATCGTCACCGCAGTCCACGCACCGTCGGCCCCCTTCCTGGCGGACGCCCACAGATCGCTGTGCGAGCAGAAACTCCCCGACGGCTGGGAGTGGCACTGGCTCATCCAGGAGGACGGGAGGACGGACGACGTCCGGCCCCACGTCCCCGCCGACGACCGTGTGACCTTCCGGCAAGGGCGCCCCGGCGGCCCCGGAGTGGCACGCACGATCGCGCTGGCGCACGCCGACGGCGAGTACGTGAAGGTGCTGGACGCCGACGACCAGCTCCCCCCGGGGGCGCTCGCCCGGGACGTGGCCGCCCTGGAAGCGGACCCCACCGTCGGCTGGACCACCTCGCGCGTCCTGGACCTTCTGCCGGACGGCTCCACCGCGGGCTTTCCCGGCGACCCGGACCCCGGCCCGATCGAGCGCGGAGCGGTCCTCGACTTCTGGACGGCGAACAGCTTCCGCGCCCAGGTCCACCCGGCCACGCTCTGCGTACGCCGGGACCTCCTGGTCGCGCTGGGGGGATGGATGGCGCTGCCCGCGTCCGAGGACACCGGTCTCCTCCTGGCCCTGAACGCCGTGAGCCGTGGCTGGTTCTCGCCGGAGGTGGGTCTCCTGTACCGGAAGTGGGAGGGACAGGCCACGGGCCAGGCGTCCCACGTCGACCCGGCGGAGCGGGAGGCGCGCATGGCGGTGGTGGCGGCCAGGGCACGCGCCTTGGCGTCCTTCCAGTGGCGCTATCCGGTCACGGACTGACCGGATGGACCGGCTGTCGGACCCATGTTCGACAGCCGGTCCGGCAGCGCCATTCGACGGCTGACCCGGCAGCGCTCTTCACCAGCCCGTCCGGCAGCGCCGTTCGACAGCCGGTCTGGCAGGCAGCCCGGGTCGCCAGCCGGCCCGGCAGCCCTCGTCGCCGACCGACCCGGCAGCCCCCTTCGACCGCCGGTCCAGCGACACCGCCCGCCCCGACCATCACCCACCATCACCACTGACCTGCGCCACACAGCCTCCCCCTGAGGACGGCTCCGCCCCTCCCGTCAAAGAAGCGCCCCGGCATCGACCCTGGAGAAGATCAGGTCCATCTCCCCCTCGACGGGCCCGTCCCAGCGCAGCGGCACCACGGAAGAAGCACCACCCAGAGAACCACCCCCCAGAGCCGCCGGATAACTCTCCGGGGCATAGTCATTGACCAGCCGATACACATGAAATCCCGCGGCGGTCATCGTCCCCAGCAGTTCGTCGACGGACTCCCCGAGCTGCGCCATGCGCTCAGGGGTCACCTCGACGCTGATCTCCGCGTCGGGTCGCAGCCGGTCCAGGACGGGCGCCATGCCACGGACGACACTCCCCTCCGCCCCTTCGACATCGATCTTGATCACCCGCGCCTTGGTGATCTCCGCCGAGGTGAGGATGTCCGGCAACGGCGAGGCGTCGATCTCGAAACTGGATTCCGCCGGACCGTCGTACGGCACGATGCTGTTCGCCCCCATGTTGTGGGAACTGGCGAGCACAAAGGTCAATTTCTCGTGCCGGTCGGAGACCGCTCCATTGACGGCCCGGACGTTCCGGCACTCATTGAGCCGGAATTGCTGCCCGGCACGGCGATGGAATTCCGGGGACGCCTCGATCGCGACGACCTGCCCCGTCTCACCGACGAGCCGCGAGGCCAGCACGCTGAAGACGCCGATGTTGGACCCGACATCGACGAACCCGTCGCCCGGCTTCAACCGGCCCTGAAGCCACCAGGTCATATGGGGTTCCCAGATACCGAAAAGGTACAGATACCGCTGGATGAGATCCTGCGTATCGACCGCGAACCGCGCACCGGAGAGCGTCTCCACGACCCTTCTCCGCGGGTGTTCACGCAGATACGGATTCAGAAATCGACCGGCCAGAGTCGCTTTGCCGAGCGCGCCCGGAGCATCCCGTACATACCGACGGCCGAGTGTGACCAGAACCTCCGACATGCCAGAACCCATCCGACCATCACCCTCCTCGGCGCACCTCCAACCTACGCGCCGCTTCCGGAACGGCGGCGCGCGGAGCCCGACAGCACGGCACACCGTCAGGGGGCTCACCCGATTCCCCGTTCACCTTCTCCGAGCCCCACGCCGCTGCGAAGATAAGCGCAGGATCGGCCGGGGGGAGATTCCATGCTGGAGCAGATCGGCCTGTACTACCCGTATGTCCGTATACGCGATGAGCGGTGGCTCAAAACAGCCGCGCTGTACATGCCCAGACTGGCCCGTCTGGTGCCCGACGGCTACCGCGTCACCGACTCGCCCACCCTGCGCGCCCTCCGCGACGAACTCGACTTCGTGGTACCGGTCGACCCGGCGCTATCCGCCCAGCGACTGGCCCCCGTCTTCCTGGACCTCCTCCACCACCACGGGCCGGCCCTGCGCCGCTGGTACCAGGTGACCGACGACATCCAGAACCCCCCACACCAGTCACGACCCCACCAACCGTGGTCGCTCCGCGCGAACGTGCCCTGGCAGCGGGCCGACGGCGACCGGACGCTGGCCGAACTCCACCGGGGTGAGGTCACCGACAGTCTCCGCGAGGCCCTCCTCGACTCGGGGCTCGCCGTTCAGACCCTCCCCTCGTGGATCACGATGGACGCCGCCCTCGCGTGGGTGTACAAGCGCGCGCTCGTAGAGGAGACCGCCCATGCCGGTCGCTTCAGCCCCGCCACGGACCAGTTGGTGGCCCACCTCGCGTCCGGAGGCCAGGACACGGACGGCATCGCTTCGGTCCTCCTCGACGGTTTCGACACCGCGCCGAGCGACGGCGACACCGACGCCGTAGGTCTCCTGGCGCTCCGCATCGTCGCCCCGGACGACCTCACGGACGTACCCGTCCAGAAGATCATCCGCATCCGGCGCAGAAACCAGGACCTGTTCGACCGCTTCAGCGCCGAGGTCACGCGCACGGTCACCGAACTGACCGAGGAAATCGCCGACGTCACCCTGCCGGAATCCCGGAAGCTGCTCATCGCCACCACCGTCGACCAGCGCTTCGCCCAGCCCCTGGACGAACTCCGCCGCGCCATGAAGGGACTGCGCGTCGACACCGCCTTCAGCGCCGCCAGCCTGAAGTTCGAACTGCCCGCCGCGGCAGGCGCCGGCGCCCTCGGCGTGCTGGGCAACCAACCCGTCCTCGGCGCCGCGGTGGGAGCGGCCTTCGCCCTCGGCACACTCACCCGCCTGGCGAGCGGGCAACGGAGCGCTCTCCTCAGGGAGTCACCGACCGCCTACCTGCTCTCCGTCGAACGCGGCCTCGAACCGGCCACACTCCTCCACCGCCTCACCCACCGCGCCTGACCCACCCGCAGCCCGCCCTCCCTACCGACCAGGCGATGCTCGTAAGATCGTCCCGTCATCCTTGGGACGTGGCTGGAGGACGGGTGGGGACCGGCGAGCAACTCTTGACCATTGGCGCGGTGCTGCTCGGCGCCCTGACCACACACGCGACCAATTACCTGATGGAACGCAGCAAGAACCGCTACCTGCTGCTGACCCGATGGGACGACAAGAAGATCGACGCCTACTCGGAGTACGTGGACGCGTCCAAGGCGCGCATCGCGTCGTCGGTCCGGCTGTACGAGGCCAAGGAGGGCCTCCGGGACGAACACCGACCCGAGGAAGAACTCTGCGAGGACCTGTCGGACGCCACCCGGCGCTGGGGCTCGGCCTTCGAACGCGTGATGCTCCTCGGCGGCGACGACGCCATCGAAGCCGGGCACGATCTGAACCAGCTGCTCTCCCAGATCGACTGGCAGGCCAACGGGAAGATCACGGGAACCCTGAGCGAATGGCGGGAACGCCACCGGGCCGCCTTCCGCGCCATCAACGTCTTCCACGAGGCCGCCCGCGGCGACCTGGGCATCCAGGGCAACGTCACCGGCGAGAAACACCCGGAACGCGACCTTCTGCTTCCGCCCGCGCGACAGAACTCGGACAGCGCCTGAGACCGGACGACCATCCACCTGGTCGGCACCCGACCATCCACCTGATCGGCACCGGTCCGCAACGGAACGCGAAGAGGGCGCCCCCCACCTGGGGAGACGCCCTCTTCGTGATGCTGTGAAATGTGGGGCTAACAGGATTTGAACCTGTGGCCTCATCCTTATCAGGGATGCGCTCTAACCAACTGAGCTATAGCCCCGCCGCGCTCTGCGGTGTATGTCCCGCGCGCTGACCCCTGAAGATTAGCGCACGACCGGGGCAGTCCCAAAATCGATAGTCACAGGGCCCCCGGCACAGGTCCGAGGGGCGGAAGACCCGTCCCTCACCACCGCCGAGAAGTCCCGCGGCCACCGCCAGGCAGATCCCTCACCGCCCGCCGGGCCGCCGGTCAGCCACCGCCAGGCGGGCGACTCGGCCCCGCCCCCACCCCGTCACTCGTCCTCCGCCAGCGTCAGCTCCACGCCGCCCACGAACCCGGCCGACAGGTTGTAGATGAAGGCGCCCAGGGTCGCCAGCGCCGTCGCCAGGACCACGTCGATCACCGCGATGATCGAGGTGAACATCAGCACGTTGGGGAGGGACAGGAAGGACTGGAGGTCGAAGCCGTTCGACTCGTTCGAACCGGTCGCCTCCGAGATCGTGCCGCCGACTGTCGAGAAGACGCCCATCGCGTCCATGACCATCCACAGCACCGCGGAGGCGATGATCGTGCAGATGCCCAGCGCGATGGAGAGCAGGAAGCTGACCTTCATCACGGACCACGGGTCGGCCTTCGCCACCCGCAGCCGGGCCTTGCGCACCCGGGGTGTGGTGCGCGCCCCGGTCCGCGGTCGCCGTACCCCGGCACCGGTCTGCCCCTGCTGCTGCCCGCCCGCGAGCGCCTGCCCCTGACCGCCCTGGGTCTGGTACGCGGCCGGCGGGTGGTACGGCGTCTCCGGCTGCTGGGTCTGCCGCTCGCCCGGCAGCGGCGAGGTGCCCTGCGCGGCGGGCTGGGCACCGGCCTGAGTGGCGGCACCGGCCGCCGCGTACTGCTGGGCCTGTGGGCCCTGGGTGTCCGTCACAGTTCCCCCCTGGGTTCCATGAGTCTGAGATCCATGTGCGGATGATCCTTGTGTGGGAGATCCGTGTGCGGGAGTTCCATGTGCCGACGATCCGTGTGC
Source organism: Streptomyces sp. NPDC048290 (assembly GCF_040652095.1). NCBI lineage: Bacteria > Bacillati > Actinomycetota > Actinomycetes > Kitasatosporales > Streptomycetaceae > Streptomyces > Streptomyces sp. NPDC048290. Next base: position 190,484 of record NZ_JBEZLM010000004.1, on the reverse strand, counting down.
GGGAGATCCATGGGTGTCCGGAGTGTGTGAGCCGGCCTTGGCCGGTTTGATCGCTTGCAGATTGGTCGTGTGCGGGTCGGTGATCTGCTGATGCGTGGGCTGCGGCTGGGGGGTCTGCGGGTCGGTGATCTGTGGAGGGGGCATCCCTTGGCCGTTCGTCCCCGGGCCGTGCGCTGCTCGCGCGGTTGATCCCTGAGGGGTCGCGCCCTGAGCGTTCAGGTCCTGGCCGTTCGACGCCTGGCCCGCCTGACCCCGTCGGCCGTCGTCGGATGCCTGGCCGCCCGCCTGCTGCTGCGCACCCATCCGCTGACTGCCCGTCTGCATACCGCCGAGCGGCACCTCACCGCCGGACGGGACACCACCGGCCGGTACGCCACCGGTGGGAACGCCACCAGCCGGGACACCGCCGGTCGGCATACCACCCGGCTGCCCACCGCTCACCGGCACACCGCCCACGGGAACGCCGCTCACCGGACCACCGCCCACCGGAACGCCACTCACCGGGCCACCGCCCACCGGCATACCGCCCACCGATGAGCCGCCGCCAGGCACCCCGTTCGTCCGCGCGGCGGAGCCACGACCGCCGCCGCCCTGTATCGCACCGGTGGAGTTACCGGCCGGGAAACCGGCCGACGACCCGGCGCCCGTGGCTCCGCTCACGCTGACTCACTCCTCGTGCTACTCGGCCGAGGGAGTGTCGCCCTCGTCCGTGCCGGTGGTCCCGGCACCCTCGGCGGCTTCGCCGACGGTACCGCTCGGGGCGGCACCCGCCACGGACGCGTCGCCGTCGGTGCCGTGTGCGACGGCACCCTCCGCGGACTCGTCGCCGGCCGCGTCGCCGTCGACCTCCTCCGCCTCGCGTCCCGCCTCGGCGTTGCGTGCGATACCGACCACGGCATCGCGCTTGCCCAGATTGATCAGTTGGACGCCCATGGTGTCACGGCCCGTCTCCCTGACCCCGCTGACTCGCGTACGAATTACACCGCCCGAGAGGGTGATGGCGAGGATCTCGTCGTTCTCCTCGACCACCAGCGCGCCCACGAGCGATCCACGGTCCTCCACGATCTTGGCCGCCTTGATGCCCAGGCCACCGCGGCCCTGGACGCGGTACTCGTCGACGGGGGTCCGCTTGGCGTACCCGCCGTCAGTGGCAGTGAACACGAACGTACCGGGTCGAACAACATTCATCGAGAGCAGCTCGTCGCCCTCGCGGAAGCTCATGCCCTTGACACCCGAGGTCGCCCGGCCCATGGGGCGCAGCGAGTCGTCCGTCGCGGTGAAGCGGATCGACTGGGCCTTCTTGCTGATCAGCAGCAGATCGTCGTCGGACGAGACGAGTTCGGCTCCGATCAGTTCATCGTCGGACCCGTCCTCCCGCTCGCGCAGATTGATCGCGATGACCCCGCCGGAGCGCGGCGAGTCGTAATCCTTCAGAGATGTCTTCTTGACCAGACCCGCCTTGGTCGCGAGGACCAGATAGGGCGCGGCGTCGTAGTCGCGGATGGCGAGGATCTCGGCGATGGCCTCGTCCGGCTGGAAGGCGAGGAGGTTGGCCACGTGCTGGCCGCGGGCGTCGCGGCCGGCGTCGGGCAGTTCGTACGCCTTGGCGCGGTAGACCCGGCCCTTGTTGGTGAAGAAGAGCAGCCAGTGGTGGGTGGTGGAGACGAAGAAGTGGTCGACGATGTCGTCTTCCTTGAGCTTCGTACCCCGTACGCCCTTGCCGCCGCGCTTCTGGGCGCGGTAGTCGTCCGTCTTGGTGCGCTTGACGTAGCCGCCGCGCGAGACGGTGACGACGATGTCCTCCTCGGCGATCAGGTCCTCGATGGACATGTCACCGTCGTAGGGGATCAGCTGGGTCTTGCGGTCGTCGCCGTACTTCTCGACGATCGCGGCCAGCTCCTCGCTGACGATGCCGCGCTGACGGACCGGGGAGGCGAGGATCGCGTTGTACTCGGTGATCTTGGCCTGGAGTTCGTCGTGCTCCTGGACGATCTTCTGGCGTTCCAGCGCGGCCAGTCGGCGGAGCTGCATCTCCAGGATGGCGTTGGCCTGGATGTCGTCGATCTCCAGCAGGTCCATCAGGCCCGTGCGGGCGATCTCGACCGTGTCGCTGGCCCGGATCAGGGCGATGACCTCGTCGATCGCGTCCAGCGCCTTGAGCAGACCGCGCAGGATGTGGGCGCGCTCCTCGGCCTTGCGCAGCCGGAACTTCGTCCGGCGGACGATGACCTCGATCTGATGGGTGACCCAGTGCCGGATGAAGGCGTCCAGCGAGAGGGTGCGCGGGACGCCGTCGACCAGGGCCAGCATGTTGGCGCCGAAGTTGGTCTGGAGGTCCGTGTGCTTGTAGAGGTTGTTGAGGACGACCTTGGCGACCGCGTCCCGCTTCAGGACGATGACCAGCCGCTGGCCGGTACGTGACGATGTCTCGTCACGGACGTCGGCGATGCCGCCGACCTTGCCGTCCTTGACCAGGTCGGCAATCTTCTGTGCGAGGTTGTCCGGGTTGGTCTGGTAGGGCAGCTCGGTGACCACCAGGCACTGGCGGTTCTGGATCTCCTCGACCTCGACGACCGCGCGCATGGTGATGGAGCCGCGGCCGGTGCGGTACGCCTCCTCGATGCCCTTGCGGCCGACGACCAGGGCGCCGGTCGGGAAGTCGGGGCCCTTGATCCGCTCCACGAGGGCGTCCAGCAGCTCCTCATGACCGGCCTCGGGGTTCTCCAGGTACCACTGGGCACCGGCCGCGACCTCGCGCAGATTGTGCGGCGGGATGTTGGTGGCCATACCGACCGCGATGCCCGCCGAGCCGTTGATCAGCAGGTTCGGGAAGCGGGCGGGCAGGACGGTGGGCTCCTGGGAGCGGCCGTCGTAGTTGTCCGTGAAGTCGACGGTCTCCTCGTCGATGTCGCGGACCATCTCCATCGACAGCGGCGCCATCTTGCACTCGGTGTAGCGCATGGCGGCGGCCGGGTCGTTGCCCGGGGAGCCGAAGTTGCCGTTGGAGTCGACCAGCGGCATCCGCATCGCCCAGGGCTGGGCCAGCCGGACGAGGGCGTCGTAGATGGAGGAGTCGCCGTGCGGGTGGTAGTTGCCCATGACGTCGCCGACGACACGGGCGCACTTGTAGAAGCCGCGCTCGGGGCGGTATCCGCCGTCGTACATCGCGTACAGCACCCGGCGGTGGACGGGCTTGAGGCCGTCACGGACGTCCGGGAGGGCGCGGGAGACGATGACGGACATCGCGTAGTCGAGATACGAGCGCTGCATCTCGGTCTCGAGCCCGACAGGTTCGACGCGCAGGGTCGGGCCCTCGGTCTCGGGCGTGACAGGCGGCACAGGTGTCACAGGGGTGTTCTCGTCGGCCATAGCTGGTGAAGATCCTTCCTGGTGCGGTCAGCTGAGACCGACTCAGATGTCGAGGAAGCGGACGTCCTTGGCGTTGCGCTGGATGAACTGGCGGCGGGCCTCCACGTCCTCGCCCATCAGGACCGAGAACAGCTCGTCGGCCTGGGCGGCGTCGTCCAGGGTGACCTGGCCGAGGACGCGGTGCTCCTGGTCCATGGTGGTCACGCGCAGCTCCTCGGCGTTCATCTCGCCGAGGCCCTTGAAGCGCTGGATGGAGTCCTCGCGGATGCGCTTGCCGCGCTGGCGGCCCATCTCCAGGAGCGCGTCGCGCTCACGGTCGGAGTAGGCGTACTCGACGTCCTCCCGGCCCCACTTGATCTTGTAGAGCGGGGGGCGGGAGAGGAACACATGCCCGGCCTCGACCAGCGGGCGCATGAAGCGGAACAGGAAGGTCAGCAGCAGGGTGTTGATGTGCTGGCCGTCGACGTCGGCGTCCGCCATCAGGATGATCTTGTGATACCGGAGCTTCTCGATGTCGAAGTCCTCGTGCACACCGGTGCCGAAGGCGGAGATCAGGGCCTGGATCTCCTGGTTCTGGAGGATCTTGTCGATCCGGGCCTTCTCGACGTTCAGGATCTTGCCGCGGATCGGCAGGATCGCCTGGACCTCCGGGTTGCGGCCGGACTTGGCCGAGCCGCCGGCGGAGTCGCCCTCGACGATGAAGATCTCGCACTTGGTGGGGTCGTTCGACTGGCAGTCGGAGAGCTTGCCCGGCAGCGAGGCGCTCTCCAGGAGCCCCTTGCGCCGGGTCAGGTCACGCGCCTTGCGGGCGGCGACCCGCGCGGTGGCGGCCTGGATGCCCTTGCGGACGATGTCGGCGGCTTCGTTGGGGTTGCGGTCGAGCCAGTCGTTGAGGTGCTCGTAGACCGCCTTCTGGACGAAGGTCTTGGCCTCGGTGTTGCCCAGCTTGGTCTTGGTCTGGCCCTCGAACTGGGGTTCGCTCAGCTTGACGCTGATGATGGCCGTGAGGCCCTCGCGGATGTCGTCGCCCGTGAGGTTGTCGTCCTTCTCGCGGAGCAGCTTCTTGTCGCGCGCGTACTTGTTGATCAGGTTGGTCAGCGCCGCGCGGAAGCCCTCCTCGTGGGTGCCGCCCTCATGGGTGTGGATGATGTTGGCGAAGGAGTAGACCCCCTCGCTGTAGCCGCTGTTCCACTGCATGGCGACTTCGAGGGAGAGGGCCTTGTCCTTGTCCTCGGCCTCCAGGTCGATCACGGTGGGGTGCACCGTCTCGCCCTTGCGGGAGTTGAGGTACTTCACGAAGTCGACGATGCCGCCCTCGTAGTGGTACGTGACCGTCTTGGCCTCGGCCTTGTCGTCGCCGCCCGCCTCGTCCGCCCCGGTGACCGCCTTCGCCGACTCGCGCTCGTCGGTGAGCCGGATCGTCAGGCCCTTGTTGAGGAACGCCATCTCCTGGAAGCGCCGCGAGAGCGTCTCGAAGGAGTACTCGGTGGTCTCGAAGATGTCCGCGTCCGCCCAGAACGTGACCGACGTGCCCGTCTCCTCGATGGCCTCGTGCTGGGCCAGCGGGGCGGTGGGGACGCCCATCTTGTAGTCCTGCGTCCAGCGGTGGCCGTCGGTGCGCACCTCGACGGCGACCTTCGAGGACAGGGCGTTGACCACGGAGACGCCCACGCCGTGCAGACCGCCGGAGACCGCGTAGCCGCCGCCGCCGAACTTGCCGCCCGCGTGCAGCACGGTCAGCACGACCTCCAGGGCCGGCTTGCCCTCGGAGGGGACGATGCCGACCGGGATGCCCCGGCCGTTGTCCACGACCCGCACACCGCCGTCCGGGAGGATCGTGATGTCGATGGTGTCCGCGTGACCGGCCAGCGCCTCGTCGACGGAGTTGTCGACCACCTCGTACACCAGGTGGTGGAGCCCGCGCTCACCGGTCGAGCCGATGTACATGCCGGGGCGCTTGCGGACCGCGTCCAGCCCTTCCAGGACGGTGATCGCACTGGCGTCGTACGAGGCGGTGACCTCGCCGTTCGCGGCGTGGGCCGTGTCGCTCACGCCTGCGTCGGTGGACGGGATGTTCTCGTTGGGGTTGCCGGAATCGGCCACGAAGCGCCCTTTCTGGCACAGCACGAGCCAGGCTCCTCGGCAGGTTGCCGGAGCGGCTGCGGCATGTTGCGTTGGTAAGCCTTGATCAGCGTTGCTCAGCTTTTCCCGGGCGGTCCCCACGGGCGGGGCGGGATTACCTCTCAGTCTACCGGTAGCACTGACACTGATGGGCGTTTGCCGGTACCTGAGTCCGCATGTGCCGCCCTGAACCGTCCTCTCTCGGGTCCCGATATACGGATGGGGGCTCCAAGAGGCTCACGGAGCCACTCAGCGCTTCCAGATGTCAACCCTTCGCTACTCCGGGGTCAGGTCGAGATTCGCAACTGTGTGCGCTCAAAGGAGGGGGTTGTGGGCGATTCGTGCGACATTCGGTCCACAGCCTGTGGACAACCGCCCGCGCACGGGCGGCGCGGGAGCCGTGCAAGGGCCGCCGACGTGACCTGACTCTCAGATCACCTACGCGGCGGAGGGGGCGTCGGCGGACACTGTCGGGACGCTGTGAGGTCGCTCACTCCCGGCCTCGGAGGTCATGATCGGCGGTGCTTCGGCGGGTGTACGGGGTTCATGTGGGGCGTGTCGGGTGATCGGCGGGGGCCGGTCCATGGGGCCCGCTCGGACCGGACGCGGCTGACGCACGCGGTCCCGGTGACGGTCGCCCGCCTGCGGCGTGGGCCCCGCGTATGTGCCCGGTCCGGCGTGGTCCGCTCACCCGGCTCGGTCACCCGGCTCGGTCACCCGTAGGTGTCGCCGGGCCCGGTGCTCCCGGGGGCGCGCAGCGGTCCGTACCGGCGCGCGGGGCCGCCCGGATTGAGCACCTTGATCATCCGGACGGTGCCGTGTCCGAGGTCCTGGTTGAGGCGGGCGACCAGCGCGGGCGCGAGATGGCGCAGCTGGGTCGCCCAGGCCGTGGAGTCGCACTGCACGACCAGCACCCGTTCGTCCTCGTCGTAGCGCTGCGGCACACAGTGCTTGGCGAGGTCCTCCCCGACGATCTCCGGCCAGCGGCCCACCACCCCGCCCACCGCGGCGGGCGTCTCCCAGCCGCGCTCGGTGATCAGCCGGTTGATGGCCGCGCCCAGCGCCATGGGGTCGCGCCCGTCGGCGCGCGCGCCGGAGCGCAGACCACCGCCCCGGCGCGCCTGCTTCTTCTGCTGGGCCGCGTCCCCCCGCGCGCGGGCCGCCTCCTTGGCGGCGCGCAGCGCGACACGCGCGAGATCCACCCCGGACGGGGTCCCTTGTGCCGCCTCCCCCGGGGAGCCGGAGCCGGGCCGCGAAGCCCCGGACAGAGGTCCGTCGCCGCTCATACCCGCTCCACCGCCCCGTCCGACACGCCGTACCGCGCCCCGGCCAGCACATGCGGGACGTCGTCTTCGACCGCGGCCGTGACCAGGACCTGTTCCCCGGGCGCCACCAGCTCGGCGAGCCGCTCCCGGCGCCGGGTGTCCAGCTCGGCGAAGACATCGTCCAGGACCAGGACCGGCTCATTGCCCTCGGCCCGCAGCAGGTCGTACGAGGCGAGTCGCAGCGCCAGCGCGTAGGACCAGGACTCGCCGTGGGAGGCGTACCCCTTGGCGGGCAGTTCGCCCAGCTTGAGCTGGAGGTCGTCGCGGTGCGGTCCGACGAGGGTGACGCCCCGCTCGATCTCCTGCTTGCGCACCTCCGCGAGCGCGCCGAGGACCTGCTCGTACAGCGCCTCGCGCGTATGTGCCTCGCCCGGCGCGGACGGCTTGTACTCCAGGGCCAGCGGACCGCCGCCGGGCGCCAGCTGCTCGTATGCCTTGTCCGCCAGCGGCATGAGCGTGGCGATCAGATCGAGCCGGTGGGCGAGCAGTTCGGCGCCCGCGCGAGCGAGGTGCTGGTCCCAGACGTCGAGCGTGGACAGGTCCATGGACCGTCCTCCGTGCCGCCGCGCCAGCGCGGCCGACTTCAGCAGGGTGTTGCGCTGCTTGAGGACCCGGTCGTAGTCGGAGCGGACGCCCGCCATCCGCGGGGCGCGGGCGGTGATCAGCTCGTCCAGGAACCGCCGCCGCTCCCCGGGATCGCCCTTGACCAGCGCGAGATCCTCCGGCGCGAACAGCACGGTCCGGACGATGCCCAGAATGTCACGGGGTCTGACCTGCGACGATCGATTGATCCTGGCGCGGTTGGCACGACCGGGGTTCAGCTCCAGCTCGATCAGCTGCTGCCGCTCGCCCTGGCGGATCTGGGCCCGGACGACGGCCCGCTCGGCGCCCATCCGGACCAGCGGGGCATCGGAGGAGACCCGGTGGCTGCCGAGGGTGGCGAGATAGCCGACGGCCTCCACCAGATTCGTCTTGCCCTGTCCATTGGGCCCGACGAACGCGGTGACGCCCGGATCGAGCGGGACCTCGACCCGGGCGTACGAGCGGAAGTCGGCGAGCGACAGATGCGTGACGTGCATGGTGGTGCGCCGACCTCCCCCGAGGCTGTGGATCAATGACTGCCGTACTGGTGCTGCCTGTGCTGGTGGCGTGTCCGTTCTGTCGCCGCCGGGGCGGGCTACTGCTTGCCGGGCTTCTTCTCGACCGCGTGGCCGCCGAACTGGTTGCGCAGCGCGGCGATCATCTTCATCTGGGGCGAGTCCTCCTGGCGGGAGGAGAACCGCGCGAACAGCGAGGCGGTGATCGCCGGGAGCGGCACCGCGTGGTCGATGGCGGCCTCCACCGTCCACCGGCCCTCGCCGGAGTCCTGGGCGTAGCCACGCAGCTCGTCCAGGTGCTCGTCCTCGTCGAGGGCGTTGACCGCGAGGTCGAGCAGCCAGGACCGGATCACCGTGCCCTCCTGCCAGGAGCGGAAGATCTCCCGGACGTCGGTCACGGAGTCGGCCTTCTCCAGCAGCTCCCAGCCCTCGGCGTAGGCCTGCATCATGGCGTACTCGATGCCGTTGTGGACCATCTTGGCGAAGTGTCCCGCGCCGACCTTGCCCGCGTGCACCGCGCCGAAGTCGCCCTCCGGCTTCAGCGCCTCGAAGACCGGCCGCACCCGCTCGACATGCTCCGGGGCGCCGCCGTACATCAGCGCGTAGCCGTTCTCCAGGCCCCAGACGCCGCCGGAGACACCGCAGTCGACGAAGCCTATGCCTTCGGCGGCCAGCTCGGCGGCGTGCTTCTCGTCGTCCGTCCAGCGGGAGTTGCCGCCGTCCACGACGATGTCGCCGGGCTCCAGCAGCTTGGCCAGTTCATCGACGGTGGACTGGGTGGCGGCGCCCGCCGGGACCATGACCCAGACGACCCGCGGAGCCTGGAGCGTGTCCACAAGCTCCTTGAGGCTGTGGACATCGGCGAGGTCCGGGTTGCGGTCGTATCCGACGACGGTGTGGCCCGCGCGGCGGATCCGCTCGCGCATGTTGCCGCCCATCTTGCCGAGGCCGACGAGACCGAGCTCCATCAAGTGATCCTTAGGTTGCGATGTGGCAGGAGGCACTTTCGTACCTGCGTCCGAGCCTAAACCCGGACGCTTGTCCACATCTGTGGGCATAGCCGCTCAAACGCGTATGCCCCGACCTGGGCCGCGGTTCCGGCCGGATCAGCCGCTGAGCCGTACCGGCATGATCAGGTACTTGTACGCCTCGTCCGCCTCGGCGTCGAGCGCGGGCTTGCCGCTGAGCAGCGCCGGCTTGGTGGACGTGGTGAACGAGAGCTGGGCCACCGGGGAGTCGATCGCGCTCAGGCCGTCCAGCAGGAAGGTCGGGTTGAAGGCGATCGAGATGTCGTCGCCCTCCAGCTGGGCGTCGACCCTTTCCACAGCCTGTGCGTCGTCGCTGGAACCGGCCTCCAGGATCAGCACCCCCTGCTCGAAGCTGAGCCGCACCGGCGTGTTGCGCTCGGCGACCAGCGCCACACGCTTGACGGCCTCCACGAAGGGGGCCGTCTCGATCACCGCGATGGAGTTGAACTCGGTCGGGAAGAGCGTGCGGTACTTCGGGAGGTCGCCCTCCAGGAGGCGGGTGGTCGTCCGGCGACCGGCGCCCTCGAAGCCGATCAGGCCCTCACCGGCGCCCGAGCCGGACAGCGCCAGGATCACGCTGTCGCCGCTGGTCAGCGCCTTGGCGGTGTCCAGGAGCGTCTTGGCGGGCACCAGGGCGACCGCGGACGCCTCCGGGTTCTCCGGCTTCCACAGGAACTCACGGACCGCGAAGCGGTAGCGGTCGGTGGACGCCAGCGTGACCCGGTCGCCCTCGATCTCGATCCGCACACCGGTGAGCACCGGCAGCGTGTCGTCACGACCGGCGGCGATGGCGACCTGGGCGGCGGCCGAGGCGAAGACCTCGCCAGGGACCGTGCCGGTCGCGGAGGGCATCTGGGGCAGCGACGGGTACTCCTCCACCGGGAGGGTGTGGAGGGTGAAGCGGGAGGAGCCGCAGACCACCGTCGCCCGTACACCGTCTGTGGAGATCTCCACCGGGCGGTTGGGGAGGGCGCGGCAGATGTCGGCGAGGAGGCGGCCGGAGACCAGGACCGTGCCCTCCTCCTCGACCTCGGTGTCGACGGAGACCCGCGCGGAGACCTCGTAGTCGAAGCTGGACAGGCTCAGCTGGCCGTCCTCGGCCTTCAGCAGCAGTCCGGCGAGGACAGGGGCCGGCGGACGGGCCGGGAGGCTGCGCGCCGCCCAGGCCACTGCCTCCGCGAGTACGTCGCGTTCCACCCGGATCTTCACTGTTGCCGCCTCCTGCTGTTGCCGGCCTGCTCGCCCTGCCTGGCCCGTCTGTCTGTCGCGGTGTCGTCGGCCCCTGTGACGGGAAGGACACCGGGGAACAGTCTGACGCACGCCACTGACAGTAGGTGCCCCTCGGGGTCAAGTCGTGACGCGGGGCAGCCGGACGTCCCAGGGCGAGTTGTGCACAGGGCCCCCTTCGAAACGGATTCCCAGCTCTCTCTAGTCGGGAGTAGTAGTAGGGCCTGTGGATACCGTGGATAACCTCGTTTTCCCAGCTCAGAGTGGAAATTTTGTCCACGGGGCCTGTGGGTGGAGGCGGTGGACAACCCGGGTCCGCTGTGGAGAACGGAAAGTTCTGCACACTGCGTGCACAGGGAGAGGCGACTTCTCCCCAGAGCCGTCCCCAGCTTTACCCGGCTTTCCCACAGCCCAACCCGGCACCTTTGTGTGACGCCTTTCACTCGACCTGGTGATCAGGCGCGTCGCGTTGCCGAACAGTGGACAGAGGTGTGGAGAAGCGGCTGATCATTGGGGACAACGGCGCCCAGCCTGTGGGTCGCCGGTGGACAACTTTGTGCACAGGGTGTGGATCGCCGAGTTGTCCACAGTCTGTGGAGATCGTTTGTCCACCAATCCACAGGCGGTTGACCTGGTCTGATGGTCTTTCAACAGACCGCGCTGTGGATGCGATCTGGACAACTTGGCGGTCCCCAGGATGTGGACGGCAAAAAGTCACTGAATCTGTGGAGGGCGGCCGTAACTCGGCCCGGATTCGAACAAGGGGTGGCTTGAGGGCGGCGGGGGCGGCGTGGAGGGGGTGGGGAGGGGGATGGGGTGAGGGGCCGTGGGATATGGCGTTCTGGGCGGGCGGAGGTCGGGTGGGAGGGCGTGGAGAAGGGCCGAGAGGGGCGTGGGAGGAGAGCGAGGAGGCGCCAGAGGGAGCGGCGGGTCTCTGTGCCCGGCGAGGGGCGGCAGGGCCTGTTAGGGGTGCTGAGGGCTTGGTGGAGGGTGATTCCCTGCCGCCGGGAGCGAGGGCGAGGGCGAGGGTGCGCCGGGCGGACTGAGGCCGGGCATGAGCGTGCGAGGTCGGCGAGGTCGGCGGCGACCGGCTCCGAGCCGGGCAGGAGCCGGGCGGGCGGCAGCAAGGCGGGCGCGTGTCAGGCGGGCGGAAGCGCGGCAGGTGGGCCGAAGCCCATCAGAGTCCAGTGGGCCGAAGTGCATCAGCCGGGCAGGAGCCGGGCGACCGGCGATCAGGCGTGAGCCGAAGGCGCCGCTGATCGCGGTGGCGTCGATCAGCGCGGTGGCGTCGATCAGCGCGGTGGCGTCGATCAGCGCGGTGGCGTCGATCAGCGCGGTGGCGTCGATCAGCGCGGCGGCGTCGATCAGCGCGGCGGCGTCGATCAGCGCGGCGGCGTCGATCAGCGCGGCGGCGTCGATCAGCGCGGCGGCTCACCCGCCCCCGCCCCGCCCCGCCCCCCGACGCCGCTCAGCCGTTCTTGATGCGGTTGGTCAGCTCCGTGACCTGGTTGTAGATCGAGCGCCGCTCGGCCATCAGATTGCGGATCTTGCGGTCCGCGTGCATCACGGTCGTATGGTCACGGCCGCCGAACAGCGCGCCGATCTTCGGCAGCGACAGGTCCGTCAGCTCACGGCACAGGTACATGGCGATCTGGCGGGCGGTGACGAGCGCCCGCCCGCGCGAGGTGCCGCACAGGTCCTCCACCGTCAGCCCGAAGTAGTCGGCGGTGGCGCTCATGATGGCCGTGGAGGTGATCTCGGGCGCCGAGTCCTCGCCGCCGGGGATCAGATCCTTGAGGACGATCTCCGTGAGGCCCAGATCCACCGGCTGCCGGTTGAGCGAGGCGAACGCGGTGACCCGGATCAGCGCGCCCTCCAGCTCACGGATGTTGCGCGAGATCCGGGAGGCGATGAACTCCAGCACCTCGGGCGGCGCGCTGAGCTGGTCCTGGACCGCCTTCTTGCGCAGGATCGCGATCCGGGTCTCCAGCTCGGGCGGCTGGACGTCGGTGATCAGACCCCACTCGAAACGGTTCCGCAGCCGGTCCTCCAGGGTGACCAGCTGCCGGGGCGGCCGGTCGGAGGAGAGCACGATCTGCTTGTTGGCGTTGTGCAGGGTGTTGAACGTGTGGAAGAACTCCTCCTGCGTCGACTCCTTGTCCGCGAGGAACTGGATGTCGTCGACGAGCAGGATGTCCATCTCGCGGTAGCGCTTGCGGAAGCTGTCGCCCTTGCCGTCGCGGATGGAGTTGATGAACTCGTTGGTGAACTCCTCCGAGCTGACGTACCGCACCCGGGTGCCCGGGTAGAGGCTGCGCGCGTAGTGCCCGATCGCGTGCAGCAGATGCGTCTTGCCGAGCCCCGACTCCCCATAGATGAACAGGGGGTTGTACGCCTTCGCGGGTGCCTCGGCGACCGCCACCGCGGCGGCGTGCGCGAACCGGTTCGAGGCGCCGATGACGAAGGTGTCGAAGAGGTACTTAGGGTTCAGCCGCGCGGTGGGTTCACCGGGTCCGGCGGCCGGCGCGGGCTGGGCGGCGAGCGGACCGGGGGTGCCGCCGGACGAGGGCAGCCCAGGGCCGCCGGGCCCGCCTCGATGACCACCGGGTCCACCGGACGGTTCCGGCAGCTCGCGGCGGGCGTCGCGCTGGTCGTAGCCGCCCCGGCCGGACTCGTACTCGGAGCGTGACGGGTCGTACTCGCCGCGCTGCTGCTCGTAGGGCGGGCGTTCCCGCTCGTAGCCGCCGCGCTCCGGCTGGCCGTACGCCGGGCGCTCGCGGCCGGGGCCGCGGTAGTCCGGTCCGCCGCCGTAGGAGTCGTGGGAGGCGTACGGGTCGCGGTCGGGGAAGCCGAGGCGCTGCTGCTGCCAGCCGTAGTCGTCCGGGGCGGACGGGCGCGGCCAGGCGCCGGGCTGGGGGCGCTGGTACTCCGACGGGTAGGCGGGACGGGCCGTGGGCAGCTGGTCGCCGGGGGAACCGGGGTGCTGGTCGGGGCGCGGACGGCCGTACCCGTCGTAGTCGGCGTCCCGCGCGGGGCCGTCGTACGAAGGGGGCTCATAGGAGCCGCCTTCGTAGGGAGCGCCCTCATAGGGGGCGGTCTCGCGGGGCGTCTCCTTGTACGCGTCGTTGTACGGCTCCTTGTAGGAGCCGCCCTCGTAGGGGGCGGACGGCAGCTCGGGCTCGTCGTAGCGCTGGGGGGTGGGCGGGGGCTCGCCCGCGGTGTCGTCGACGGTGATCGCGATCCGGATGGGACGGCCGCACTCGCGGCTCAGGGTCTCGCTGACGATCGGCGCGAGACGGCCCTCCAGTACGCCCTTCGCGAATTCGTTCGGTACGGCGAGCAGGGCGGTGTCCGCGACCAGCGCCAGCGGCTGGCAGCGGCGGATCCAGTGCTCGTCCTTGGACTCGACCCCCTGGCCGCGGCCCTCACCGAGGAGCTGATCGAGTACTCGTGGCCACACCGCGGCAAGATCGGCAGGTACGTCAGCCACAGGGCACGCTCTCTCATGGGTCCCACGAACGTGTGGTTCGCGGACGGGTCGGGACCGGGTGGACCGGAGGGGCCGGGCGGGGCGATCCCGCGCGGGCAGGGACAAGGGAACGAATCGGAGTCCAGTCACGGTAGTCAGGGCGACCCGTGCGGTTCAAGTTGTTGTCCCCAGGCTGTGGACAGTGTCTCCCAATGGCCGCTGGTTTGACCGGATGGCGTAGCCGCGCGTACCGTAACCAGGTCGAGTTGTCGATGGCTGCTGCCGCCTGCCTCCGATGGGCACAGGTCACGTCAGGTGATCGGAAAGCGGTGCACTCGGGCGTAACGCGAGCTACTCGTGGGCGCACGGTGACAGCCAGGACGGCACCCGCAAACCCCGATTTTTTTCTGGAGCCCCCGAGTGAGCAAGCGCACCTTCCAGCCGAACAACCGTCGTCGCGCGAAGACCCACGGCTTCCGGCTGCGTATGCGGACCCGCGCCGGCCGCGCGATTCTCGCGTCCCGCCGTAGCAAGGGTCGCGCCCGTCTGTCCGCCTGATCCCGATCAGGTCATGACGTCGTGCTGCCCACCGAGAACCGGCTGAGGCGGCGCGAGGACTTCGCGACCGCGGTACGACGAGGTCGCCGGGCAGGCCGCCCGACGCTCGTCGTCCACTTTCGTAGCGGTGCCACGGACCCGCACGCGCCTGGGGAGAGCGCTCCTCCGCCGCGTGCGGGTTTCGTCGTGAGCAAGGCTGTGGGAGGTGCGGTCGTACGCAACGCTGTCAAGCGCAGACTGCGTCATCTCATGCGCGACAGAGTGGCCCTGTTGCCCCCCGGTAGCCTGGTAGTGGTACGCGCGCTGCCCGGTGCGGGTGACGCCGACCATGCACAGCTGGCCCGAGACCTGGATGCCGCCCTGGAGCGGCTGCTGGGAGGGGGCGCCCGATGAAGTACCCGCTGCTGGCACTGATCAAGCTGTACCAGTGGACCATCAGTCCGTTGCTCGGGCCGGTGTGCAAGTACTACCCGTCGTGTTCCCACTACGGCTACACGGCCATCGACCGGCACGGAGCGATCAAGGGCACGGCACTGACCGCCTGGCGCATCCTCCGATGCAATCCGTGGTCGCTGGGCGGTGTGGACCATGTCCCGCCGCGCAAGCGTCCACGGTGGCACGAGATGCTGCGCGACGCGTGGCGAACACGCAAGGGCGGGTCCTCCGCCGCCGAACCGGCCACCGAAGAGACCTCTGCTTCGAGCCCGGCCGCAGAGACCTCGTCCCATGTCCAAGGAGCATGATTAGTGGACACGATTGCCAGCTTCTTCAGCTTCATCACCACACCCGTCTCATGGGTCATCGTCCAGTTCCACTCGCTGTACGGGGCGATCTTCGGACCCGACACGGGCTGGGCCTGGGGCCTGTCCATCGTGTCCCTGGTGATCCTCATCCGGATCTGTCTGATCCCGCTCTTCGTGAAGCAGATCAAGGCGACCCGGGCGATGCAGACGCTCCAGCCCGAGATGAAGAAGATCCAGGAGCGCTACAAGAACGACAAGCAGCGTCAGTCCGAAGAGATGATGAAGCTGTACAAGGAGACGGGCACCAACCCGCTCTCCTCGTGCCTTCCCATCCTGGCGCAGTCACCGTTCTTCTTCGCCCTGTACCACGTGCTGAACAGCATCGCGAACAACGACACCATCGGTGTGATCAACGAGCGGCTGCTGGCCAGTGCCCAGAAGGCGCACATCTTCGGTGCCCCGCTGGCGTCGAAGTTCACCGACGGTTCCGCCGAGGTGGAGGCGCTCGGCTCCTCGATCACCGATGTGCGGGTCGTCACCGCCATCATGATCATCCTGATGTCGCTGTCGCAGTTCTACACCCAGCGTCAGCTGATGACGAAGAACGTCGACACCACGGTGAAGACGCCGTTCATGCAGCAGCAGAAGATGCTGATGTACGTCTTCCCGGTCATCTTCGCCGTCTTCGGCATCAACTTCCCCGTCGGTGTCCTTGTCTACTGGCTGACCACCAACGTGTGGACCATGGGCCAGCAGATGTATGTGATCCACAACAACCCGACGCCGGGTTCCAAGGCCCAGGCCGCCTACCTGGACCGTCTGTACAAGCACGTCACCCACCACGGCAAGACCCGCAGTCGGCGTGAGCGCGCCATCGTCAAGGCGATCGTGGCCAAGGGCCGTGACCGCAATGACTACGAGCGGAAGTTCGTCACCGGGCTGGGCAAGGCCGGTCTCGCCCCCCAGACGGACGGCACCGTGATCAAGAGTGACAATGCCGTCACCGTGGAGCACGAGGACGGTACGACGACCACCACCGCGGCGACCCCCAAGCGCCAGCAGCCCAAGCGGCAGTCGAAGGCGCAGCGCCAGCACGGCGGTGCCAAGCCCGCGGGCGCCGGTGAGGAGACCTCTTCGCCGTCGCTCAGCAAGTCCGACGAGTCCGGCGACACCAAGCCGGGCGGTTCCGGTTCCGCCGGGAAGCAGTCCGCCAAGTCCGGCAACGGCTCCTCACGCAGCCGGGCCCAGTCCGGGCAGCGCAAGGGCGGCCCTCAGCGGCCCAAGTCCCCGACCAAGAAGTAAGAAGGAGTCCATCCCGTGACGGAAGGCACCACCTCCGCTGCTGCCGAGGGTGCAGACACCCTGACCCGCCTGGAGCAGGAGGGCGAGATCGCGGCGGACTACCTGGAGGGTCTGCTGGACATCGCCGATCTCGACGGCGACATCGACATGGACGTCGAGGGCGACCGAGCCTCTGTCTCGATCATCAGCGACGCGGGCGGCCGTGACCTGAACAAGCTCGTCGGCCGTGACGGTGAGGTGCTGGAGGCGCTCCAGGAGCTGACCCGTCTGGCCGTGCACCGGGAGACCGGGGACCGCAGCCGGCTGATGCTGGACATCGGCGGTTTCCGGGCCAAGAAGCGGGCCGAGCTGGCAGAGCTGGGCGCCAAGGCCGCGGCCGAGGTCAAGAGCAGCGGTTCCCCTGTGAAGCTGGATCCGATGACACCGTTCGAGCGCAAGGTCGTGCACGACGCGGTCAAGGCCGCCGGGCTGCGCAGCGAGTCCGAGGGCGAGGAGCCGCAGCGGTTCGTCGTCGTGCTGCCCGCCTGAGCGGTCCTTGGTTCCACGGCCCCGTCTGTAGCGCAGACGGGGCCGTACTTTGTCAGCCTGGAACCGAGCAGCCCGTTGCTGACGGCTGGCGGTCTCCGGTACATCCCGAGCACTGGTGGTCGGCGCCCGGCGCGCCGAAGCGGTATGGAAGGACGGTCCCCGTGACGGAGACAGCGGAGCTTCCCCCTGCGCCCGAGGAGGCGCGGGCGGTGTTTGGCGATCGCTTCACGGATGCGGTCCGCTATGCGGAGCTGCTCGCCGAGGCGGGTGTGCAGCGTGGTCTGATCGGGCCCCGGGAGGTTCCCCGGCTGTGGGCGCGGCATCTGCTGAACTGCGCGGTGCTCTCGGAGGTCGTCCCGGAGGGGGTCACGGTCTGCGATGTGGGCTCCGGGGCCGGGCTGCCGGGCATTCCGCTGGCGCTGGTCCGGGAGGACCTCAAGATCACCCTGCTGGAGCCGCTGCTGCGCCGCACCAACTTCCTCACCGAGGTCGTGGAGCTGCTCGGCCTGGACCATGTGACCGTGGTGCGTGGCCGGGCCGAGGAGGTCATGGGCACGCTGCCCCCGGTCCATGTGGTGACGGCTCGGGCGGTCGCTCCGCTGGACCGGCTGGCCACCTGGGGCATCCCTCTGCTGCGGCCCTACGGCGAGATGCTCGCCCTCAAGGGAGACACCGCGGAGGAGGAGCTGAAGGCGGCGTCCACCGCTCTGACCAAGCTCGGTGCGGTGGGGACCTCCATCCTCCATGTGGGTGAGGGCGTGGTCGATCCGCAGTCCACGGTGGTGCGGGTCGAGGTCGGGGAGAGCCCTGGGGGTGTCCGGTTCGCGGCCAAGCGGGCCAAGGCGGCCAGGACGGGACGGGCGCGTCGGCGGCGCTGAGACGGCATGGGACGGCATGGGGGCGGCTCTGGGAGGGCTCCGAGCCGGCTGTCCCGCAGGGGGCGGCGGATGAATGCCGCTGAAGAGTGTCGTACTCCACACAAGGTGCCAAAGTCTGGCAAGACGGAGTGTCGCGACAGTTCGACCCTCCGGCGCTGTGCATCGTGTTTCACGTGAAACGTCGCTCACTGCTGCACGGCATCATCAGTCGTGGCCGCGCCGCGGCCGAACCTCGCGACCGTAAGCCCCTCGGAGCCCTGCGCGAGTCGACCAACTCCGCCAAGGAGCGCGGTCAGTCCCTCCGTAGGGGCATGAAGTTGTCCACAGAGGTGGATTTCTCCACAGAAGAACAGGCCTCACTGGTTCACCACCCCGAAGGCATGGGAGGCTCTGTTCATTGCGAGCCTGAAGTCGAGGAGAGTGAATCCTTGCGGTCCGACGCCAACATCGCGGGACCGATGACCGATCCGGTCCCCGGTCCCCGCACCGAATCGACGGGAGCGGATGTTTCACGTGAAACACCGCCCCCGATGGACGACACTCCCATCGGTCGTGCTGCCCAGTTGGCAGTGGAGGCTCTGGGTCGCGCCGGCGAGGGCCTCCCACGTCCCGAGCAGACCCGCATCATCGTCGTCGCCAACCAGAAGGGCGGGGTGGGCAAGACGACGACAACCGTCAACCTCGCCGCTTCACTGGCCCTGCACGGCGGCCGTGTCCTGGTGGTCGACCTCGACCCCCAGGGGAACGCGTCCACCGCGCTCGGTATCGACCACCACGCCGAAGTGCCGTCCATCTACGACGTGTTGGTCGAGAGCAAGCCGCTCGCGGAGGTCGTCCAGCCGGTCCCCGATGTCGAGGGTCTCTTCTGCGCACCTGCCACGATCGATCTCGCCGGTGCGGAGATCGAGCTGGTCTCCCTGGTGGCACGAGAGAGCCGCCTCGAGCGGGCGATCCAGGCCTACGAGCAGCCGCTGGACTATGTCCTGATCGACTGCCCGCCCTCGCTCGGCCTGCTGACGGTCAACGCGCTCGTCGCCGGCCAGGAGGTCCTCATCCCGATCCAGTGCGAGTACTACGCACTGGAGGGACTGGGCCAACTGCTGCGCAATGTCGACCTGGTGCGGGGGCACCTCAACCCCGCCCTGCATGTCTCGACCATCCTGCTCACCATGTACGACGGCCGGACCCGACTGGCGTCCCAGGTCGCGGACGAGGTGCGCACCCACTTCGGCGACGAGGTGCTGCGGACGAGCATTCCCCGCTCCGTCCGTATCTCCGAGGCGCCGAGCTATGGGCAGACGGTGCTGACCTACGATCCGGGATCGAGCGGCGCCCTCTCCTATCTTGAGGCGGCCCGAGAAATCGCGCTGAGGGGTGTGGGCGTCTCCTATGACGCCACCCACGCCCATATCGGCGCCCAGAGTGATCCGAGCATGGTGGAGGGGATGCAGTGAGCGAGCGACGGAGGGGGCTGGGCCGAGGACTGGGTGCGCTGATCCCCGCTGCCCCGACCGAGAGGAACCCGGCACCGACCGGGACGGGAGGCGCCGCATCCGCGTCCCCGACATCCGTGCCGGTGCTGAACGACCGTGGCGTGGCCGCGGCGAAGGTGGCGACACTGCCGCCTGTTTCACGTGAAACAACGGAGCCGTCGGTCTTCGGAGGCCCTCAGCTTCCGGCGCCGCCGGTAGGCGCCCACTTCGCCGAGATCCCGCTGCACGCGATCGCACCGAACCCGCGCCAGCCGCGTGACTACTTCGACGAGGACGCTCTCAACGAGCTGGTCACCTCCATCAAGGAGGTGGGCCTCCTCCAGCCCGTCGTCGTCCGTCAGGTGGGCTCCGGCCGCTATGAGCTGATCATGGGTGAGCGGCGGCTGCGGGCCTGCCGCGAGGCCGAGCTGGAGGCGATCCCGGCGATCGTCCGGGCCACCGACGACGAGAAGCTGCTCCTGGACGCGCTGCTGGAGAACCTGCACCGCGCGCAGCTGAACCCGATCGAAGAGGCGGCGGCCTACGACCAGCTCCTCAAGGACTTCAACTGCACCCACGATCAGCTGGCCGACCGGATCGGCCGGTCCCGGCCGCAGGTCTCCAACACGCTGCGGCTGCTGCGGCTCTCCCCGAAGGTGCAGAGCCGGGTCGCCGCCGGGGTGCTCTCCGCCGGACACGCTCGGGCGCTGCTCTCCGTGGACGACCCGGAGGAGCAGGAGCGGCTCGCGCGCCGGGCGGTGGCGGAGGGGCTGTCGGTCCGGTCCGTCGAGGAGATCGTGAGCCTGATGGGCTCGCGTCCCCAGAAGGCCCAGAAGGGCAAGGGGCCGCGTGCCGGTGCCCGGGTCTCACCGGCCCTCAGCGATCTCGCCACCCGGCTCTCGGACCGCTTCGAGACACGGGTGAAGGTCGAGCTGGGGCAGAAGAAAGGCAAGATCACCGTCGAGTTCGCCTCCCCGGACGATCTGGAGCGCATCCTCAGCACCTTCGCCCCCGGCGAGCGGCTGCTCCTCCAGAAGAGCCTGCTGGAGAGCGACGACGACACTGACGACGAGGCCATGGAGGACTGAGTCGTGCGTCGGCCGGGGCGTGGAACAGCGCGTCCGGCCGACGGTCTGGCCGGGCCGGAAGCGGTCCGGACGGGCGTGGGGCGGGTGGTGTCCGGTGTGTACCGGGACGCGACCCGCTCTTTGCTTTCTGGCGGTATCCGGTGGAATCGCATCGTGGATACCATGCGGTCGGGTATGGCGCGCCCACCTGGTGGAACCGCTGAACGGCAGGCGCTGGCCGTGCGCATGATGAGTCGGGCCGGACTGGTGAGCGCGGGGCTGGCGCTGGCGGCGGTCGGTGCAGTCGTCGGCGTTCTGCTCAGGGAAGCGCTCTGACAGCCGCCCGCGATGACGCGGGCGAAGGAAGCGAGGAACAGCCTTCATGGGGCGCCGGCTCGTACCGCTCACGCTGGACAACCTTCAGGATCTGCCCAGGCGCTGCCGCTCCTGTGTCTTCTGGGAACTGGACCCGGTCAGCGGAGAAGCCGCGGTGAAGGACGGTACGGCCGCGATGGAGAAGGAGTCCTGGATCTCCGCCGTGCTGCTGGACTGGGGGTCCTGCGGACGGGTCGTCTATGTGGACGACACCCCCGTGGGCTTCGTCCTCTACGCGCCGCCCGCCTATGTCCCCCGCTCCGCCGCCTTCCCCACGAGCCCGGTGTCGTCCGACGCCGTCCAACTGATGACGGCCTTCATCATGCCGGGATATCAGGGGCAGGGGCTGGGCCGGGTGATGGTCCAGACGGTCGCCAAGGACCTGCTGCGGCGGGGCTTCAGGGCGATCGAGGCGTTCGGTGACACGCGCTGGAGGGAACCGGCGTGTGTGCTCCCCGCCGATCATCTGCTGGCGGTGGGCTTCAAGACGGTCCGCCCGCACCCCACCTCTCCCCGGCTGCGACTGGAGCTGCGGACCACGCTGTCCTGGCGGGAGGACGTGGAGATGGCCATCGACCGGCTCTTGGGCGGGGCCCGGAAGGAACCGGTGCTCCGGCCCCTGTGAGGGCCGCGCATGGACGAAGGGGCCGACCCTCTCGGATCGGCCCCTTCATGTTTCACGTGAAACATCGCCACGGCGATGTCACGACCGCCTAGGCAATGACATCACTCGGCGATGAAGTCCTCGAGGTCGCGCAGGATCGCGGCCTTCGGCTTGGCACCGACGATGGTCTTGGCGACCTCGCCGCCCACATAGACGTTCAGGGTCGGGATGGACATGACGCCGTACTTGGCGGCCGTCCCCGGGTTCTCGTCGATGTTCAGCTTGACGATCTCGATCTTCTCGCCGTGCTCCTTGGCGATCGCCTCCAGCGACGGCGCGATCTGGCGGCACGGACCGCACCAGGCGGCCCAGAAGTCCACCAGAACAGGCTTGTCGCTCTTGAGGACGTCCTGCTCGAAGGAATCGTCGGTCACATGCTTCAGATCGGCCACAGCGGGCTCCTTACGTGAGGTGGGGGAGGAAGAGGGTCGGGTCAGACCGCGACGGTCTTCTCGGGCTCGGCCTGCTCCTGGTCGGCGAGCGCGGCGAGATGACGCTCGGCGTCCAGGGCGGCGGAACAACCCGTACCGGCCGCCGTGATCGCCTGGCGGTAGGTGTGGTCGACGACGTCGCCCGCGGCGAAGACACCCGTCAGGTTGGTCCGGGTCGAGGGGGACTCGACCTTCAGATAGCCCTCTCCGTCGAGGTCGAGCTGTCCCTTGAACAGCTCGGTACGCGGGTCGTGGCCGATCGCGATGAACAGACCCGTGGCCGGCAGCTCCGACAGCTCACCGGTCTTGACGTTCCGCAGCTTCAGCCCCGTGAGCTTCTGGTCGCCCTGGATCTCCGCGACCTCGCTGTCCCAGATGAACTTGATCTTCGGGTCGGCGAAGGCACGGTCCTGCATCGCCTTGGAGGCACGCAGGCTGTTCCGGCGGTGGACGATCGTGACCGACTTGGCGAACCGCGACAGGAAGGTGGCCTCCTCCATCGCGGTGTCACCGCCGCCGATCACGGCGATGTCGTGGTCCTTGAAGAAGAACCCGTCACAGGTGGCGCACCAGGAGACGCCCCGGCCGGAGAGCGCGTCCTCGTTCGGCAGACCCAGCTTGCGGTGCTGCGAGCCCGTGGCGACGATGACGGCCTTCGCCCGGTGCACGGTACCGGCGGTGTCCGTGACGGTCTTGATCTCACCGGAGAGGTCGACGGACACGATGTCGTCGGGGATCAGCTCGGCCCCGAAACGCTCGGCCTGGGCGCGCATGTTGTCCATCAGCTCGGGACCCATGACGCCGTCCTGGAAGCCGGGGAAGTTCTCCACCTCCGTGGTGGTCATCAGCGCTCCGCCCGCGGTGACCGCACCCTCGAACACCAGGGGCTTCAGCGACGCGCGTGCGGTGTACAGGGCCGCCGTGTATCCGGCGGGCCCGGAGCCGATGATGATCACGTTACGAACGTCGCTCACGGCTGGATTCCTCGTCTCTGGGACTCGTCGGTTGCCCGTGGGGGTCCTTCTCAGGACTCTCTTCCCACCCAACGGATACTAAGGGTCCAGCATTCCCGCTGTGTCCGGGCACACGGAGGACCGCCCCGGACTCTGCTCAGGGATGCGCGTACGAGCTCTGGAAGAGGATCTTCGCGATCTCGGCGGAGGCCCGCTTGATACAGCTGGAATCCATGATGTACGCCGTGACCCGGCTGATGTCATTGGCGTCGGGCAGCACCACGAGCATCGCGTCGGTGCCCTTGTAGACGCCCTCGTCGACGGCCAGTGCGGTGTCCCGGCGGCCGATGCCACTACGGACACAGTCGGGCACCGAGGGTGTCTGGAGGACCCGGGGAGGGTCCAGCTGGCCCTCCGCCTCCAGGCTGCCCTTCGGGGTCCGGGGGTCCCCGCCACCGTCCGTCGTCTGCCCCTCGACGCGATCGGTGGCGAGCAGATCGGACACCTGGCGCTCCAGGTTCTCCGTGGAGAAGGTGTCGGTCGTCGTCGCCGCGGGATCGCCGTTCGCCTGCGGTCCGGAGGCGCCGCCGCTCATGAGTGAGGACAGCAGGACCGAGCCGAGCCCTAGGGCAGCTGCCGCGAAGGCGGCACCGATCACGGTCGTCCGGCGGCGCCTCGTGCGGTCCTGCTGCTTGCGGCCGGGGCCGGTGGTGGCGGGACGGGCGTGTCCGGCGGGGCGGTCGGAGGGCGTCGATGTTTCACGTGAAACATGCGGTGGGCTGCCGTCGGGACGGGAGGGTGCGTCGGCGGAGTGCGATGTTTCACGTGAAACAGTGGCGGCGGACGGTGTTTCACGTGAAACGGTCACGGTGCCCGGTGTTTCACGTGAAACGTGAATGCCGTCGCCGACCGATGGCTGAAGCGCCTCGGCCGCGAGCGCCGCGTCGATCCGTGCGGCGACCTCGGCGGGCATGGGCAGGGGCTCCGGACTCTCGCCCAGGAGTCCGCGGATCTCCTCCAGTGAGGCGTACACGTCCGCGCACAGCTCACAGATGTCCAGGTGCCGCTGGAGGTCCGCGCTCTGTGACGGAGGCAGCAGGCCCTCGGTGAGGTCGGAGATCTCGCCGACGTCCGGGTGTTCCGTCATGTCCGTCGTCGATGTCACGCTCGCCCACCTCCGCCCTTCACAGCAGCTGAATCACTTGGTCCGACCTGACGGGACTCGGCTTCGGGGGGTCCCGCTGCCGGTGGGACGGATGCCCCCGGCGTCCGGTTCCGTTCTGCGCCGCCCACGTCGTCGCCGGTGCTGTCCGGCCGTAGATGGGTGAGCAGGGGGAGGAGTCTGGCTCTGCCCCGGGCGCAACGGCTCTTCACCGTGCCGACGGGGACATCGAGAATCCGGGCGGCCTCGGCCACGGGATAGCCCTGCATGTCCACCAGGACCAGAGCCGCCCGCTGATCGGCGGGCAGGGTCACCATCGCCTCGATCAGCTGACGGTGCAGATCCTTGCGCTCGGCCGGAGCGGACGCGGACTCGTGGGGCTCCAGGAGCTGTTCCAGCCGTTCGGTGTCGTCCACCGGCGCGGTCCTGCGGGAGGCGGCCTTGCGGGCCCGGTCCAGACAGGCGTTCACCGTGATCCGGTGCAGCCAGGTCGTGACGGCCGCCTTGCCCTGGAAGGTGTGGGCGGCCCGGTAGGCGGAGACCAGGGCGTCCTGCACGGCGTCGGCGGCCTCCTCGCGGTCCCCGAGAGTGCGCAGGGCGACCGCCCAGAGACGGTCGCGGTGACGCCGGACGATCTCACCGAAGGCATGTGGATCGCCCTCGACATGACGGGCGAGGAGGTCCCGGTCGTCCACGCCGCCGAAGCCGACGTCGTCCGCCATCCGACCTCCCCCTCCGTGATGTCGTCAGCCGGTGAACTTCAGATCGGTGATGGCCTGCTTGTACCCCGGATCACTGAACTGGTCCCCCGGGGCATGGGGCAGCGCCGTGAACCACACGAGGACGTACCGGCTCGCCACGGGCTTGTCGATCTGCACCTGCGCCGAGGTGTCGCTGGTGGTGACCGAGCCCAGCTCGGTCATCGACGAGATCGGCACCGAGGAACTCAGCGAGTCCGTCGCGTACAGCGAGACCTTGGTGTGGTCGCCGCCGAAGAGCAGACCGATGTCCGCCGCCTTGACCTCGCGCTCGGTGCCGAGGTCGTAGACGATGCCGACGCCGGGCTTGAAGCCCGGGTTCATCTCCGGTCCGTCGACGAAGCTCTTCGTGCGCCAGTAGGTGGACGTGTCGCCGTCGTAGGTGTGCGACACCTCGTCCGCCGCCTGGGCGGAGCCCTTGGCCACATACTCCTGCGCGCTGGCGATCTCTATCGGGGGCGCGGGCTTCGGGGACTCCCCGTTGGTCTTGTCCTCGCCGTCCGTCGTCTGGGTCTGGTTGGCGTCGCCGGACTTGCCCTGGTCCAGCAGCGCGTCCGCGAGCTGCCAGCTGCCCAGGCCCAGCGCGGCCAGCAGCAGCGCCGAGACGGCCCACTTCAGGGCCTTGCCGGTACGGCTCTGGAGCGGGGGCGGCGGCGGGGTGACCGGCTGGGTCTCCCTGGGGTGCGGCGTCTGACGGCCGTACGAGCCCTGCTGGTACGTGGTGCGCTGATAGTCCGGCGGGGCGGTGAAGGACGGCTCCGGGGGGCGGATGCGGGGCATCTCGCCGATCGCCTTGACCAGTTCCTCCGGGGTCGTGCACGCCGCCTCGTGCCGGGAGGCGGTGGCGCCGTCGTTGGCCAGGGCGCGCATCGCCAGCTCCGACAGCCCGCGGTGCACTCCGGCCCGGACCTGGTCCGGGGCGATCAGACCGACGCCCTTCGGCAGCCCGGACAGCCCGTGGGCGTCGCTCTCGTACGGCCAGCGCTGGGTCAGTGAGGCGTACAGCAGGGCGCCGATCGCCTCGGTGTCGGTGCGCTGCGGGGAGCCGGAGGCGATGCCGCGCAGGGCGGCGTTGACCGCGAGACCGCGCAGGCGCCACTGACCGGTGGAGGTGCGCAGTACGGCGTTGGGGTTGAGCCGCAGATGGGCGAGGCCCTCGCGGTGCGCGGCGGCCATGGCGGCGGAGACCTGACTGACCATCTGGTAGGCGTCGTGCGGCTCCAGCGGGCCCGCGGCGAGCAACGCGGTCAGCTCGGTGGCGTCGGGCAGCCACTCATGGACGACGTAGACGAGGTCGTTCTCCTCGACGGCGTCGAGGACTTGGACGAACCGGGGGTCGCCCAGCAGCGCGGAGGAACGGGCCGCCGCGAGGACGGACCGGGCCCGGGTGTGCTGCGCGGGCAGGATGTGCACACCGACGGCCCGGCGGAGTTTCTCGTCCACCGCTCGCCAACTGCTGAATCCGTCCAGACGGGTGACGCACTCCTCCAGGCGGTAGCGTCTGGCGAGTTTGTGACCGCTGTGCAGTTCCGTTGGTGAGGCCGACCCGGGCTGCTCGCTCCCGCCACTCCCCTGTGCCTCGTCGTGCTCCGTGGCCTGCTCCTTCTGGTCCACCCCGTCGGCCGTGGACTGGTCCGCCTGGTCCGGCTGGTCCGGCTCGGCGGTCGGCGGCTGGTCTCCGCCGTTGTCTGCCACGTCGACGGCAGCCCTGCTCCGTTCCGCCACCGTCGTCCCTGCCTCCCCATCCGTTGCGTCTCGTACGACGCCGAAACCAATTGTGCCCACAGTCCGCCGTTATGCACGACACACGATGGCGGATGAAGGTTGTGCGGCTGTCCCTCTCAACGCCCCAGACGCCCGCGGACCATGCCCACCATCGAGTTCAGCTCCTCGATGCGCATCCGGCGGGACGCGACGTAGAAGATGCCGAGGAGCACTGCCCCGCCGCCGAGCAGTGCGGCGAACGAACCGAGGACGCCCTGACCGAGGCTCCGGGTGATGGCGTAGCAGGCCGCGCCGCCGAGCAGCGCTCCCGGGACGGCCGCGATGCTGAGCCGGGCGTAGGTGCGCAGCACCCGGGAGCCGTCGAGGTCGCCGCCGAGCCGCTTGCGCAGCCGGCTCCAGGCGACGCCGACCCCGATGACATAGGCGAGCCCGTAGGAGGCGGCCATGCCGATCACGGCCCAGCGGGCGGGCAGGAGCAGGAAGCACAGCGCGGACGCCCCGGCGTTGACGGCGGCCACGATGACGGTGTTGTAGAAGGGCGTCCGGGTGTCCTCGTACGCGTAGAAGGCGCGCAGGACGACGTACTGCACGGAGTACGGGATGAGGCCGATGCCGAAGGCCATCAGCATGTAGCCCATGTTGGTGGCGGCGCCGGTGCCGGAGGAGCCGAAGATCAGGGTGCACATCGGGACGCCGAGGGCCACGAACCCGAAGGAGATCGGGACGATGGCGACGGCCGTGGTGCGCAGGCCCTGGGAGATGTCGTCGCGGACGGCTCCGGCGTCGTCCTCGTGGGCCGAGCGGGAGATCCGCGGGAGCAGGGCGGCCATCAGGGAGACGGTGATGATGGCCTGCGGGAGGCCCCAGATCAGCTGGGCGTTGGCGTAGGCGCTGAAGCCCGTACCGGCGATGTCGGTGTCGGAGACGGCGGCGGTGGCCAGCTGGGTGACGACCAGGGCGCCCGCCTGGTTGGCGAGCACGAACAGGATGGTCCACTTGGCGAGCATCGCGGCCTTGCCCAGGCCGTGGCCCTTCCAGTCGAAGCGCAGCCGCATCCGGAAGCCGGTCTCACGCAGATACGGGATCATCGCGAGGGACTGCACGACCAGGCCGAGCAGGACGCCGATGCCGAGGAGGCGCTCGCCCTGCGGCGGGATGTTGTCGACGGTCATCCCGGAGTCGGCGGCGCTGCCGTAGACCCACAGGAACATGCCGAGGGTGGCGATGATGACGACGTTGTTGAGGACCGGCGTCCACATCATCGCGCCGAACCGGCCGCGGGCGTTGAGGATCTGGCCCATCACCACATGGACGCCCATGAAGAAGATCGTGGGCAGGAAGTAGCGGGTGAAGGTGATCGCGGCCTCGTTGGCCGCCGGGTTGGTCGCGACCGGGTTCGACAGGGCCCGCACCAGGAACGGCGCGCCGAGCACGGCGAGCACGGTCAGCAGCCCGAGGACGACCATGACGAGGGTCAGCAGCCGGTTGGCGTACGCCTCGCCGCCGTCCTCGTCGTCCTTCATGGCCCGTACCAGCTGCGGGACGAAGACCGAGTTGAGACCGCCGCCGACGGTCAGGATGTAGATCATGGTGGGCAGCTGGTAGGCGACCTGGAAGGTGTCGCCGAGCAGGCCCACGCCCAGCGCGGAGACGATCAGCGCCGAGCGGATGAAGCCGGTGAGCCGCGACACCATGGTGCCCGCGGCCATCACCGCGCTGGACTTCAGCAGCCCGCCCGCCCGGCCGGTCTTCTTCGGCGCGGCGGTCGTGGTGGCGGCGGGCGCGGGCGCCTCCTGCGGCTCAGAAGACGGGCTCTCGGGCTGCTGGTACGGGCCCGGCGAGCCGCCGTACGGGGTCTGCGGGGCGGTCTGCCGCACCTCGGCGTAGTGCTGCGGCGCCTGCTGGTACTGCGGGGCGGCGTACTGCGCCTGCTGCTGGGCGGCGGCCTCCGGATACGCGGTCTGGCCGTATCCGGCGTGCGGGCCCGCGGTGTTCTGGGCCGGTGCGTAGGACGCGTTCTGGTAGCCGTCGGCCTGTGCGTGAGGGGGCCCCGGCGGGGCGTGGGCCGGGCCGGGCACCGCCGGGTGGTCCGTCCGTACCCCGCTGTGCTGCTGGTCGCGGAAGAGATGGGCGAAGGCGTCGTGCTCCGGGCGCTGGTCGCCGGCCTGGGTGACGAGGTCGTCGACGCCCACGTACTGGGTGGTGCGCGGATCGTCGCCGTGCGGCAGATACGGGGTGGGACCCTCCGGCTCCGGGGCGGGCGTCTGCGCCCACACCCGCGGATCGGGGGCGTACGGCGACTGCTGCGGCTGTCCGTACATCGGCTGCGGGGGGTAGGTGCCGGGGGGCGGCGGCGGGTGCGCGGCGCGGTCGTAGAGCGCCTCGGCGACCGGGTCCTGCGCGGTGAGGTCCTGTGCCCGGTAGGGGTCCTGGTCGTAGGCGTCCTGGAGGTACATGTCCGGCGCGGGCTGCGGCGGGACCTGGCCGGGCTCGGGCGGCGGACCCTCGGGGTGGCCCGAGCTGCCCGCGGCCTGGCCGCGGTCACCCTCGTACGGCGCGTTCATCGTTACCCCACCTCATCGTCCCGGGCCGACGGGCCACGACATTCAACGGTCCACTCTCTCACCCGTCCGGGACGGGTCGGTGCTTTCCGCTGCGGTGTCCGGCGCCGGGTCACTCGGCTGCTGAGGGTCGTGTGCCCCCGGCCGGGTGCCGGACTCCTCCGTGTGAGGGTCCTGGGAGTCCTGGGAGTCAGGACGGTGCTCGGGGGGTGCGGAGTTCTCGGTGGGGGCGGCGGGTGCCGGGGACCCCGGGTCGGTGCCGGAGGGGTCGGCGGCCTGGGGGGCGTCCGGGTCGGGCGGGCTCTCCTGGGCGTCGCCGTCGCCGTCGGTGTCGGTGTCGTCCCGACCGTCCCGACCGTCCTGGCCGTCCGGACCGTCGCCGGACGGCTCCCGGGCCGCCCGCTTGCGCTGGGTGTACATCCTGAACCCGGCCAGCACCAGGAGCAGGACCCCGCCGCCGATCACCAGCATCACCGTGGCGGTGATCTCGGTGACCTTCACATCGAACGTGACCGGGTCGCCGTACGCCTGGCCGTCCTCGGTGAACAGCTGGGCGATCACCGTGACCCGGCCGTTGGCGTTGGCCGAGGTGTCGAACTTGACCGACTGGCTGTGTCCGCCGGAGACGGAGACCGGCTGCTCGGCGTAGGTGTTGCCGCCGATCTCCAGCCGGGTGGGGCTGGTGGAGGTGAGCCGCAGCACCAGATGGTCGACGCCCTGCACCAGGTTGTTCTGCACGGTCACCGGGATGGTGGCGCTGCGGCCGGAGAGCTTGGTCTCCGACTTCTGGATCAGGCTGACCTGGCCCGCGAGGGCGTTGAGATAGTTCTCCACGCCGTTGCGGAACCCGGCGGCCTCGGTGGCGCGGCCCCGCCAGGAGGTCGACATCTCACGGTTCATGGCCCGCCCGAACGGGGTCACCACACGGGACTCGTCGGTGAGGATCACCTTGAAGTTGTCCAGCTTGTCCTGCGTGGTGGCGATCTCCTCGAACGCCGTGCCCGGCAGTTCCTGCTTGCGCAGCGAGGACGGGTACTGGGAGGCGGACGGCACCTTCGTGGTGGCGCCCGGGTCGGGCCGGGCCTCGGCGGTCGCGGTGAGGCTCTGCGCCTCGGACCAGCCGCTGCTCTGGAGCGTGGTCACCGCCTGGGCCATGGCACGGGCCTGGCTCGCGGTCGGCATCCGGTCGGGGGCGACGAGGATGCTGCGCTGCTGGTCCGACTGGAGGTTCAGCATCAGGCTCTGCGACAGGAAGGTCTGCACGGCGAGCGAGTCCGCCGACGCGGTCGTCAGATCGCCCTCGAAGGCGGTGGACAGCCGGGCGTCCGCCACCACGGCCGTGGTCCCGCCGCCGATCGGCCGGGCCGACGAGGGGGTGTACGGCAGCTCGCCGGTCTCCTCCAGGCTGTCGCTGCGGGCGATCACCGTGTCCGCCCCGGCCGAGGTGGCGACCTTCACGATCGACGGGTCGACCGCGCCGTCCACGGGCCAGGCGAAGTCGGTGACCGGCTGGACGTGCAGGATCGTGTGGACGGTGTTGGCGATGACGTCCGTGGCCTCCTTGAGGCGGCTGAGGGAACCGGTGACGTTCGTGCCGTTGTGCGCGAGGGAGGCGAGATCCGGGTCGCCGAACGGGAGCGCGACGACCTCCTTGCCCGCCACCGCGCCCTGGAGGTCGGCCAGCCACTGCTTGGCGACCGCCTGGTGGGTGCCCGGGGTCGTGGTGCCTCCCGGGCCGCGCACCTCGTAGGTGCGGGTCATGGCGTCCACGGAGGCGAGCAGATCGGGGTCGATCACCCAGGTGACGTCGAGGTCCTTGCCGAGCGCCACCATCTGCTCGAGACGGCCGCCGGGGGCGATCTCCTTGGCGAGGTCGTCGTCGAGGAAGACCGGCGTCTGCTGTTCGTTGGAATCGGTCTGCGCGGTCATGTGGACGGTGGAGATCAGCGGCCACAGGAACGTGGTCCTCGTCCGCGTGTCGGTGCCGTCCGGCTGCCACGGCAGGAACGTGCGCTGGAAGCCCAGTACCTGCTCCCACGGCTGCGCGGAGGTCTGGCCGGACAGCGCCACGCCCAGCTGGTAGACGCCTGCGCTGCCGAGGTCCAGGTCGTCGACCGGGACGGAGAGGGTGAAGGGCTGGGCGACGCCGGGGGCGAGCCGCTCGAAGTCCATGGAGTGGTCGTCACCGACCGGGGTGCCGTCCGCGCCCGAGGTGTACCCGGTGCGCTCGGCGGCGTCGTCGATGTCGGACCGGGTGTTCAGCTTCGGGCCGATCCGCAGATCCACGGTGGCGTCCGTGACGGTCTGCTTGCCGTTGTTGGTGACCGTCCCGGAGACCGTCACGGTGTCCCCGCCGCCCGGGATGCTCGGTGTGACCGAGTCCACCGAGACGCCGACGGTACGGGAGCCCGTGGCGGCCTGTGCGGAGGTCTCCGCGGCGGTCCGACCGGCCGCCTGGGCGGACGGCGCTGCGGGCAGCTGGAGCAGGCCCGTCAGCAGCGGCACGCCCGTGAGCAGGACTCCTGTGCGCCGTAGCCAACGGCGGGCACGCGCGGGACGCGTCCCTGGGATGTCTGCCGCATCGGCCACGCGCTCGCCCGTCCCTCGTCGTCGTCAGTGCTCGTCGGAATGTGCGTCCACGCATGGTAACGATGCCCGCTGAGGGGAAGTGCCGCGGACTGCTCCACAAGATCGGGAAAGCGTTGCGGGGCGCTTCTATGTGCACGTATTGAGGCGCCTCTATGTGCACGTATTAAGGGGAGGGCGGCAAATAGGGGGGATAAGGAGGAGGTGAAGAGGAGGAGGGAGAGCGGGAGGGTGTCGGCCTCCCAGGCGTGCCCGAGCCCGGCCCCGGGTCCCGCCCCCGCTGGCCCCGGGTTCCGCCCCCGCTGGCCCCGGGTCCCGCCCCCCATTTAATGGAGGCGCCCGGTGTCCCTGGGGCCACGTACCCTTTTCTGTTGTGCCGAACGCCAACGAAGACAACCTCACCGCCCCGGGCCAGGTGGCCGACCGCGAGCCCGACGACCTGCTGCGGATCACCCCTGTCGCCGATGATCTCGCCCGCCGCTTCCAGGCGGCCGGCTTCCGGCTCGCCCTCGTCGGCGGCTCGGTCAGGGACGCGCTGCTCGGTCGGCTCGGCAACGATCTGGACTTCACGACGGACGCCCGCCCCGAGGCCGTGCTGAAGATTGTGCGGCCCTGGGCCGACGCCGTCTGGGAGGTCGGGATCGCCTTCGGCACGGTCGGTGCGCAGAAGGACGGCTACCAGATCGAGGTCACGACCTACCGTTCGGAGTCCTACGACCGGACCTCGCGCAAGCCCGAGGTGTCCTACGGCGACTCCATCGAGGAGGACCTGGTCCGCCGGGACTTCACCGTGAACGCCATGGCGGTGGCCCTTCCGGAGCGTACGTTCATCGATCCGCACGGCGGCCGGGACGATCTGCGCGCCCGGGTGCTGCGGACGCCGGGCACTCCGGAGGCGTCCTTCTCCGACGACCCCCTGCGGATGATGAGGGCCGCCCGCTTCGCCGCCCAGCTGGACTTCGAGGTGGCCCCCGAGGTCGTCACGGCGATGAAGGAGATGAACGCCCGGCTGGAGATCGTGTCCGCCGAGCGTGTCCGGGACGAGCTGAACAAGCTGCTGCTCTCCGCCCATCCGCGCAAGGGCCTCAGGCTCCTGGTCGACAGTGGCCTCGCGGACCATGTGCTGCCCGAGCTGCCCGCACTGCGCCTGGAGAGCGACGAGCACCACCGGCACAAGGATGTCTACGACCACTCGCTGATCGTCCTGGAGCAGGCCATCGCGCTGGAGCAGGACGGTCCCGACCTCACCCTGCGGCTGGCCGCCCTGCTGCACGACATCGGCAAGCCCCGCACCCGCCGCTTCGAGCAGGACGGCCGGGTCTCCTTCCACCACCATGAGGTCGTCGGCGCCAAGATGACCAAGAAGCGGATGACGGCGCTGAAGTACTCCAACGAGCTGGTGAAGGACGTCTCCCGGCTGGTGGAGCTGCATCTGCGGTTCCACGGCTACGGCACCGGCGAGTGGACCGACTCCGCGGTCCGCCGCTATGTCCGTGACGCCGGGCCGCTCCTGGACCGGCTGCACAAGCTGACCCGCTCCGACTGCACCACCCGGAACAAGCGCAAGGCCGCCGCGCTCTCCCGGGCCTATGACGGTCTGGAGGAGCGGATCGCCCAGCTGAAGGAGCAGGAGGAGCTGGACTCGATCCGTCCCGACCTCGACGGCAACGAGATCATGCAGCTTCTGGGCATCAAGCCCGGCCCCGCCGTCGGTGACGCCTACCAGCACATGCTGGAGCTGCGGCTGGAGAACGGGCCGATGGAGCGGGACGAGGCGGTGGCGGCGCTCAAGGAGTGGTGGGCGGCGCAGCCGCAGGAATGACGAGCAGCCGCAGCAGTGACGAGCAGCCGCGGGAATCGCGAGCGGTCGCGGGGATGACGACATGAGGGTGGGCCATGTTTCACGTGAAACATGGCCCACCCTCATGTGTGTCCGGGCCGGACGGCCTCAGTCGAGTCCTGTGCGGACGGCTCGATGTTTCACGTGAAACATCGACTCCCCGGGATCGGTTTCCGTGGGGTCGGTCCGCCCGGGGCCGGTCTCCCTAGGACCGGTCACCCCGGGGTCGATCTTCCTGAGGCCGGTCTCCCCGGGAGCCGCTCTCATCAGGGGTCGATCTCAGCGGATCAGACGTCCTTCAGGCACAGCAGGAACTCGGCACCGTCGCCCGTCTGCGCGTAGAAGCTCGTCGCTTCCTCGACCTTGCGGCACTCGGTCTCGGCCGTGAGCGAGGTGAAGTTGCCGTCGACCTTCTTCAGCACCTCCACCTCGGCGTCCGCCGAGGAGCACTCCACGATCTCCATCTCGTCCGAGGACGACGACGCGGACTTCAGACAGTCGCCCACGGCCGCCTGGTCGGCGTCGTCACGGCTGGCTATGAACGCGCCGATGGCCACGCTGACGACCACGACGCCGATGACGATGTTCTTGATGGTCTTGAAGCTGAGCTTGCGGCGGGGCTGCTCCGGCGGCACGGCGCCACCGGCGAAGGGGTTGCCCTGCTGCGGGAAGCCGGGCTGCTGGGGGATGCCGGCCTGCGGAGGAGTCTGAGCCTGACCCTGGGCGAAGGGGTTCTGCCCGTGCGGCTGGGCCGGGGGCTGGTTCTGCGCGAACGGGTTGCCCTGGGGCGGCGGAGTTGTCACGTGGGAATCCCCCTGAACATAAAGAGTGGACGAGCAGCACGATTTGACCGCGCCTAAGACCCACGTAAGTTATCGGCCCCCACTGACAACGCAGCCTTTTGAGCCCTCTCTGTGGCCTTCATGTGACACTTACCCGCCGATCAAAGCGGGCCATAGCCGCCGCAACCCCGGCATAGATCGCGGCGACGGTGAGCACCAGCGGGACGGACCGGCCGTCCGGCGGCAGCATCAGCGCGGCGACCCCGGCGGCGCTCACGAAGGCGACGTTGAACAGCACGTCGTAGAGGGCGAAGATCCGGCCGCGGAAGCCGTCGTCCACCGTGGACTGCACGACGGTGTCCGTGGCGATCTTCGCGCCCTGGGTGGTCAGTCCCAGCACGAAGGCCGCGGCCAGCAGCGGCACGGTCGTGAACGGCAGTCCCAGCGCGGGTTCCAGGACGGCCGCAGACGCCGAGCACACGGCGATCCAGCCGATGGGCCCGAAGCGGCCGACCGCCCAGGGCGTCACCACGGCCGCCACGAAGAATCCGGCGCCGGAGACGGCCAGCGCGACCCCCAGCAGGGCGAGGCCCTTCTCCGTGGTCGAGGTCAGGGCGTAGCGGCAGAGCATCAGCACGGTCACCGTCAGGGCGCCGTAGCAGAAGCGCATCAGGGTCATCGCGCCGAGCGCCCAGGCCGCCTCCCGGCGGGCGGGGGCGGCGAGATGGCGTACTCCGGCGAGCAGATCGCGTGCGGTGCCCGTGAGCGCGGCGCCCAGCCGGGGCTGGATCAATCCCGGGTCGGGGCCGAGGAGTTCGCGGGGGATGCGCAGCGAGGCGAGCGCTCCGCACAGATAGAGCCCGGCGCCGACCAGGACCACGGCGGCGTCGGAGTCGGAGACCAGCAGCCGTACGACGAAGGCGGCGCCGCCGCCCGCGGTCGCGGCGAGCGTGCCGGCCGTCGGGGAGAGGGAGTTGGCGACCACCAGCCGGTCGTCGTCGACGACCCTGGGCAGGGCGGCGGACAGGCCCGCGAGGACGAAGCGGTTGACGGCGGTGACACACAGCGCGGAGGCGTAGAACAGCCAGTCGGGGACGGAGCTGATCATCAGCAGCGCGGTCCCGGTGGCGAGCACGGTGCGCAGCAGATTGCCGTACAGGAAGACCTGGCGGCGGCGCCAGCGGTCGAGGAGGACCCCGGCGAAGGGGCCGACCAGGGAGTACGGGAGCAGCAGGACCGCCATCGCGGAGGCGATCTCGGCAGGGGTGGCCTGGCGCTCCGGTGAGAAGACGACGTAGGTGGCGAGGCCGACCTGATAGGCGCCGTCGGCGCCCTGGGAGAGCAGCCGTACGGTGAGCAGCCGCCGGAAGTCCCGCAGGCGCAGCAGAACGCGCAGATCACGTACGACGGCCATGAGGCACAGCCTCACATACGGGGAGGGTCCCCGGGTGCAATGCCCCCGGGGACCCTTGGTGGACCGTCGGGACGGGGAGCGTCCGGCGCTCCCCGTCCGGCTGACGCGGTCGGCTGACGCGGTCGGGTCAGCGCTCGACTTCGCCCTTGATGAACTTCTCCACGTTCTCCCGGGCCTGGTCGTCGAAGTACTGGACCGGCGGGGACTTCATGAAGTAGCTCGACGCGGAGAGGATCGGGCCGCCGATCCCGCGGTCCTTGGCGATCTTCGCGGCGCGCAGGGCGTCGATGATGACACCGGCGGAGTTCGGGGAGTCCCAGACCTCCAGCTTGTACTCCAGGTTCAGCGGGACGTCACCGAACGCGCGGCCCTCCAGGCGGACATAGGCCCACTTGCGGTCGTCCAGCCATGCCACATAGTCGGACGGGCCGATGTGGACGTTCTTCTCGCCCAGCTCCCGGTCGGGGATCTGGGAGGTGACGGCCTGCGTCTTGGAGATCTTCTTGGACTCCAGGCGGTCGCGCTCCAGCATGTTCTTGAAGTCCATGTTGCCGCCGACGTTCAGCTGCATCGTGCGGTCCAGGATGACCCCGCGGTCCTCGAACAGCTTCGCCATCACACGGTGCGTGATGGTGGCGCCGACCTGGGACTTGATGTCGTCGCCGACGATCGGGACGCCCGCCTCGGTGAACTTGTCCGCCCACTCCTTGGTACCGGCGATGAAGACCGGCAGGGCGTTGACGAAGCCGACCTTGGCGTCGATGGCGCACTGGGCGTAGAACTTCGCCGCGTCCTCGGAGCCGACGGGCAGGTAGCAGACGAGGACGTCGACCTGGCGGTCCTTGAGGATCTGGACGACGTCGACCGGCTCCTCGGCGGACTCCTCGATGGTCTCGCGATAGTACTTGCCGAGACCGTCGAGGGTGTGGCCGCGCTGGACGGTCACGCCCGTGGAGGGCACGTCGCAGATCTTGATGGTGTTGTTCTCGGAGGCGCCGATGGCGTCCGCGAGGTCGAGACCGACCTTCTTCGCGTCGACATCGAACGCGGCGACGAACTCCACGTCACGGACGTGGTACTCGCCGAACTGCACATGCATCAGGCCCGGCACCTTGGACGCCGGGTCGGCGTCCTTGTAGTACTCGACGCCCTGCACCAGCGACGCGGCGCAGTTGCCCACGCCGACGACGGCTACGCGAACCGAACCCATTGCGGTTGCTCCCTGTGTGTACTCGGTGTTTTTGTACTTGGTGAGGCCCTGACGGGCGTCACGTGGCGGTGTCACCGGGCGTATCCGGCCGGAGGACGTCCCCCGGCCGGGGCAGGACGCCCGGCGCTCCAGTCGTGTCCTGTGTGTTCTGTGGGGCGGCGCCGTCCGTGCCGGGGCTTCTGAGGTCCCGGCCGGCCCGCTCGCTCTCGATCAGCTCGTTCAGCCAGCGCACCTCGCGCTCCACGGACTCCATCCCGTGGCGCTGGAGCTCCAGCGTGTAGTCGTCGAGGCGCTCCCGGGTGCGGGCCAGAGAGGCGCGCATCTTCTCCAGGCGCTCCTCCAGCCGACTGCGGCGGCCCTCCAGCACGCGCATCCGGACATCGCGCGAGGTCTGCCCGAAGAAGGCGAACCGGGCGGCGAAGGTCTCGTCCTCGTACGCGTCGGGACCGGTCTGCGAGAGCAGCTGCTCGAAGTGCTCCTTGCCCTCCGCGGTCAGCCGGTAGACGATCTTCGCCCGGCGGCCCGTGAGCGGGGCGGCGTGCGCCTCCTCGGCCGTGTTCCCCGGCTCCTCGATCAACCAGCCGTTGGCGACCAGCGTCTTGAGGCAGGGATACAGCGTGCCGTAGCTGAACGCGCGGAACACTCCCAGTGACGTGTTGAGCCGTTTGCGCAGCTCATAGCCGTGCATCGGGGATTCGCGGAGCAGGCCGAGTACGGCGAACTCAAGAATCCCGGAACGCCGGCTCATGTCGCCTCCCCTCTGCTGCGGCCCGTCTGACGGGCGCCGTCACGGTCTTTATGTCGTGCTGATGTATCGACTCGATACATCAGCACGATAGAACGGCCTTCCGGATGGGACAAGAGGGAGAACGGTGAACGGCGTCACATCACTGATTCGTAGGCAGCAAGTTGCCTGATTTGGGGTGAACTTCGGGGCTAGGCGGGTTTTGACGGTGCGTAGTCTGTCCGCCATGCAGAACACCGGGAACCACGGGGCGCATGGGGACGTCCTGGTCCTCGGTGCGGTACGGACTGAATGCGGGACACACCGCGTCCGTACTTCGGGGGGACCGGAAGCCAGCCGCTTTTTCCAGGCGCGCACGGGTGCGCCTGCCCGAGGAGAAATCGTTCGATGAGCGAGCACCGTCGCAAACCGCCGCAGCCGCAGGGAGGCGGACGTGCCGCGGCCCGACGCGGCCCGAATGCCTCGTCCTCCGGCCGCCGTGCGGCACCGCGAGGCGCCACCGGGTCTCCCTCCGACGCCTATGGCTCGGGTCATGGGTCGGAAGGCGAGGAGCGGCCCTACGGCGGCCGGGCCGAGGCCCGTCGCGCCGCACAGAGGAGTACCGGAGGCAGCCGTCGCAGGGCGGCCGACCCGGGCCGGGGAGGCGCGCGGCGGTCCGCCGCGGCCAGAACGCGCGGTGGCGCGCCCAGAAAGAAGCGGATCATCGACTATCCGCGGTACGACAAGGACGGCTGGCGCCGCTGGGTGCCGTCCTGGAAGCTGGTGTCCGGCCTGGGCCTGGCCTTCACGGGCAGCCTCGTCGCCATCGCGGGCGTGGGCTACGCGCTGGTCAGCGTGCCGGACGTGGCGCTGACCGCGACCGCGCAGAACAACGTCTACTACTGGAGCGACAAGACCGAGATGGTCTCGACCGGTGGGGAGACCAACCGGCAGATCGTCAATCTCTCGCAGATCCCCAAGGCCATGCAGAACGCGGTGATCTCGCAGGAGAACAAGACCTTCGAGACCGACAAGGGCATCGACCCGAAGGGCATCGCCCGTGCCTTGTTCAACATGGCCAAGGGCGGCGACACGCAGGGTGGCTCCACGATCACCCAGCAGTATGTGAAGAACGCGATGCTGGACGACCGGTCCCAGACGGTCACCCGTAAGTTCAAGGAGCTGTTCGTCTCGATCAAGGTGGGTACCTCCGAACCCAAGGACAAGATCATGGAGGGGTACCTGAACTCGGCGTACTACGGCCGCAACGCCTATGGCATCCAGGCCGCCGCGCGGGCCTACTTCAACAAGGACGCCCTCAAACTGAACGAGGGCGAGTGCGCGTTCCTGGCGGCCACCCTCAAGGGCGCCACGTACTACGACCCCGCGGGCTCGGTGAACATCGACACCTCCGCGACCGCCGAGGCGAACAAGAAGCGGGCCCTGGGCCAGATGCAGGACACGCTCGACAAGATGGTCGAGTACGGTCGGCTGGACCCCGCCACCCGGGACAAGTACCGCGCGCTCCCCAAGGTCCAGAACCCGCGCTTCAACACCGCGCTGAGCGGACAGATCGGTTACCTCGTCGACCTGGCCAACGGCTATCTGGTCAACAAC
The DNA here is from genome assembly GCF_040652095.1 of Streptomyces sp. NPDC048290. Taxonomy (NCBI): domain Bacteria; kingdom Bacillati; phylum Actinomycetota; class Actinomycetes; order Kitasatosporales; family Streptomycetaceae; genus Streptomyces; species Streptomyces sp. NPDC048290. The sequence continues at coordinate 151,498 of NZ_JBEZLM010000004.1, read as the reverse complement.
GAGGAGAAGACCGGGGTGTCCGAGCAGACGCTGCGCGAGGGCGGCCTTTCCATCTACACGACCTTCGACAAGAAGAAGGTCGACCAGTTGGAGAAGGCGGTCCAGAAGGTCCAGAAGGCGAACATCGACCCCAAGAAGCGCCCCAAGACCGACACCCACGTCCAGTTCGGCGGCGCCTCCGTCGACCCGGACACCGGTGCCATCGTCGCCATCTACGGCGGTGAGGACGCCACCACGCACTTCACCAACAACGCCGACCAGACCGGTGCCCAGGTCGGCTCGACCTTCAAGCCCTTCGTGCTGGCCGCGGCGATGAACTGGGGCGCCAGAGACCCGGAACTGGGCCAGGTGCAGGCCCAGGACGAGCGCGCCAAGGTCTCCCCCAAGAGCCTGTACAACGGCAAGAACAAGCTCAAGATCGAGAACTACGACGGCTCCATCTGGCACAACGAGGAGGGCGAGGAGTGGCTCCAGGTCAACGACGGTGACGAGACCTACGGCGATCCGCCCAACTTCGAGATCGATCTGCGCACCGCCATGCAGTTCTCGGTGAACTCCGCGTATGTGCAGCTCGGCATGGACGTCGGCCTGGACAAGGTCAAGGAGGCGGCCGTCGACGCGGGCGTGCTGGAGAGCAGCCTGGCCGGTATCGACTTCCCGTCCTTCTCCCTCGGCATCTCCGACCCCAGCGCGATCCGGATGGCGGGTTCCTACGCCACCTTCGCCGACAGCGGCAAGCAGAACGATCCGTTCTCCGTCACCCAGGTGACCAGCAAGGACGGCGAGATCTTCAAGCACGAGAAGGAGCCGAACCAGGCGTTCAGCTCGCTCGTCGCCGACAACGTCACCGATGTGCTGAAGACCGTGGTCGAGGAAGGCACGGGCACCAACGCCCAGCTGGAAGGGCGCGAGGTGGCCGGCAAGACCGGTACCACCGACGACAACCTGTCCGCCTGGTTCGTCGGATACACCCCGCAGCTGTCGACCGCGATCAGCATGTTCCGCTACCCGGACGACGAGACGGTGAAGAACCGTACGTTCCTCTCCATGTACGGCACGGGTGACCAGGAGTCGATCCACGGTGCCTCGTTCCCGTCGGAGATCTGGCACGACTACATGGCCGAGGCGCTGAAGGGCACCAAGGCGGAGAAGTTCCCGAAGCCCGAGCCCATCGGCGATGTCACCAACGACACCCCGTCGCCGACGCCCACTCCGACCGCCACGGAGACCGAGGAGGAAGAGGAGAGCCCCTCGCCCACCCCCACCCCGACCCCGACGCCCACCCCGTCGCCGACCCCGACCGCGACCTGCACCGACTTCCTGGGCTGCGGGGACGACGGCGGCACGGACAACGGAGGCACCGACAACGGTGGCACGGACAACGGCGGCACCGACGGCGGAGTGCCGGGCTCGCCCGATCCATCGAGCAGTGCCACGACGAACGGCGGGAACAACGGCAACGGGAACGGGAACGGCAACGGAACCATCTTCGGAGGTACCGGCTAGCCGCATTCCGCGCCTCGCGGATGTTTCACGTGAAACGTGGCGCTGTCCCGTCTCCTTGTTTCACGTGAAACAGGGCCCGCGTTTCACGTGAAACACGCTCCATCGCAGCCAGCAGGGCCGTCGCGTCGACCGGATGCGGCGGCCCTCACCGTTCCCCCGGCGACGTACGGCAGGATGTGCCCATGCCCAGTGCAGAAACGACGCAAGCGAGCGTGCGCGAGCCGGACACCGTGCGTCCCACCAAGGCGGACAAGATCGCCGCGAGCGGCAGTGAGCTGATCGGCGGCCCCATCGGCCGGCGCGCCCTGCTCGGGACGTCCTGGTGGACCCCGGTACGAGTGATCGCGCTCGTGGCGATCGGCATGTTCGCCCTCGGTCTGGTCCAGAAGGCGCCCTGCTACAACGGGGCCTGGTTCTTCGGCGCCAGCTCGCAGTACACGCACGCCTGCTACTCCGACATCCCGCACCTCTTCCAGGGGCGCGGGTTCGCCGACGGGCTGGTGCCGTACTTCGACCGGCTCCCCGGGGACATGCAGTATCTGGAGTACCCGGTGCTCACCGGGGTCTTCATGGAGGCCGCCTCCTGGCTCACCACCGGCAGCGGCAGCATCCAGCACCAGGAGCAGTGGTACTGGATGGTCAACGCCGGGATGCTGATGGTGTGCGCGGCGATCATCGCCGTGTGCGTCACCCGCACCCACGCCCGCCGTCCCTGGGACGGTCTGCTGGTCGCCCTGGCGCCCGCGCTGGCGCTGACCGCCACCATCAACTGGGACCTGCTGGCGGTCGCCCTGACGGCCGCGGCGATGCTGATGTGGTCGCGGGGCCGCCCGGTGGCCTTCGGTGTGCTCCTGGGGCTCGCCACGGCCGCCAAGCTGTATCCCTTCCTGCTGCTGGGACCGCTGCTCGTGCTGTGCTGGCGGGCGGGGAAGTGGCGCGACTTCGGCAAGGGCCTGGCGGGCGCGGTCGTCGCCTGGGTCGTGGTGAACCTTCCGGTGATGCTCTTCGCCTTCGAGGGCTGGTCGAAGTTCTACACCTTCAGCCAGGAGCGCGGAGTCGACTTCGGTTCGTTCTGGCTGATCCTCGCCCAGAACTCCAGCGACCCGCTGAGCACCGAGACCGTGAACACCCTGGCCACCCTGCTGATGCTGCTGAGCTGCGCGGGGGTTGCCGCCCTCACCCTGACCGCGCCCCGGCGGCCCCGGTTCGCCCAACTGGCGTTCCTGATCGTCGCGGCCTTCATCCTCACCAACAAGGTCTACTCGCCGCAGTACGTGCTCTGGCTGATCCCGCTGGCGGTGCTGGCCCGGCCCAAGTGGCGGGACTTCCTGATCTGGCAGGCGTGCGAGGTGGCGTACTTCCTGGGCATCTGGATGTACCTCGCGTACACGACCAGCGGCGACGCCCACAAGGGCCTGCCGACCGACGGCTACCACTGGGCCATCGCCGCCCATCTGGCCGGGACGCTCTATCTGTGCCTGATGGTCGTCCGGGACATCCTGCTGCCCGAGCGGGACGTGGTCCGGCTGGCGGGGGACGACGACCCGTCCGGCGGGGTGCTCGACAGGGCGCGGGACGTCTTCGTCATCGGACCGGCGGCACGGGCGGCTGCGCGGCGCGCCGAGCAGGACGCGGTGGGGGACGGTCCGGCGGTGGCATGGGGGTCGCGTTCGCTCTGAGCGAACAAGGCGCCGGGTGCGGGGCGGACACCGGCCCGCGGCACGGGCCGGACGGTATGCGGAAGGGCCGTACGCGGGGTGCGCGTACGGCCCTTGCGGCTGTCCGGGGTCGGCCCGGGGTCAGCGGTCCATGATGCGGTCGAACTGGGTGGTGGTGTGCCGCAGATGGGCCACCAGTTCGTCACCGACCTTGGGCTCGGGAGCGTCCGAGGGCACGAACAGGATCGACACCTGCATGTGCGGCGGCTCCGCGAACCAGCGCTGCTTGCCGCCCCATACGAACGGCGACAGATTCCGGTTGACCGTGGCGAGACCGGCGCGGGCGACGCCCTTGGCGCGCGGCATGACGCCGTGCAGCGCCTTCGGGGCCTCCAGACCCACCCCGTGCGACGTTCCGCCCGCGACGACCACCAGATAGCCGTCCGACGCCGTCTTCTGCTGGCGGTAGCCGAAGCGGTCGCCCTTGGCGACCCGTGTCACGTCCAGGACGGCGCCGCAGTACTCGGTGGCGTCGTGGTCGCCGAGCCACAGCCGGGTGCCGATCCGGGCGCGGAAGCGGGTCTGCGGGAACTGCTGCTGGAGCCGGATGAGTTCGTCCGACTTGAGATGGCTGACGAACATGGTGTGCAGCGGCAGCCGGGCCGCGCGCAGCCGGTCCATCCAGCCGATGACCTCCTCGACGGCGTCGGAGCCGTCCGTGCGGTCCAGCGGCAGATGGATGGCGAAGCCCTCCAGGCGCACGTTCTCTATGGCGGCGTGCAGCTGGGGCAGGTCCTGCTCGCTGATGCCGTGCCGCTTCATCGAGGACATCACCTCGATGACGACCCGCGCGCCCACGAGGCCGTAGACGCCGTCCACAGAGGACACCGAGCGGATCACCCGGTCCGGCAGCGGTACCGGCTCCTCACCGCGCCGGTAGGGCGTCAGTACCAGCAGGTCGCCCCCGAAGAAGTCCTTGATGCGCGCCGCCTCGTACGTGGTGCCGACGGCGAGGACCTCGGAGCCCATCCGGGTGGCCTCCTCCGCCAGCCGTTCGTGCCCGAAGCCGTAGCCGTTGCCCTTGCACACCGGGACCAGTCCCGGGAACTGCTCCGTCACGTGCTTCTGGTGCGCCCGCCAGCGCGCGGTGTCGACGTACAGCGTGAGCGCCATGGCCGGACCTGGAACCTTTCTCGTGGCTGCGGTGTATCAGAGGTATGAACCTGCGGTGTAGCAGAGGTGTGAGTGCTATGGAAACAGATGTTCCGGACTCAGCGGCGCGACATGTAGATGTCGAGCGCCTTGTGCAGCAGCTTGTTGAGCGGGAAGTCCCACTCGCCGAGATACTCGGCCGCCTGCCCGCCCGTGCCCACCTTGAACTGGATCAGACCGAAGAGATGGTCGGACTCGTCCAGCGAGTCGGAGATGCCCCGCAGGTCATAGACGGTCGCGCCGAGCGCGTACGCGTCGCGCAGCATCCGCCACTGCATCGCGTTCGAGGGCCGGACCTCCCGGCCGATGTTGTCGGAGGCCCCGTAGGAGTACCAGACATGGCCGCCCACGATCAGCATCGTCGCGGCGGAGAGGTTCACACCGTTGTGCCGGGCGAAGTAGAGCCGCATCCGGTTGGGGTCCTCGGAGTTGAGGGCCTTCCACATGCGCTCGAAGTACGACAGCGGGCGGGGCCTGAAGTGGTCGCGCACGGCCGTGATCTCATACAGCCGCTGCCACTCCGCGAGGTCCTGGAACCCGCCCTGGACGACCTCGACCCCGGCCTTCTCGGCCTTCTTGATGTTCCGCCGCCACAACTGGTTGAAGTTCTTGTGCACCTCTTCCAGCGACCGGTTCGCCAGCGGCACCTGGTACACATAACGGGGCTGTACGTCGCCGAAGCCGGCCCCGCCGTCCTCGCCCTGCTGCCAGCCCATCCGGCGCAGCTTGTCGGCGACCTCGAAGGCGCGCGGCTCGATGAAGTCGGCCTCGATGTCCCGCAGCCGCTTCACATCCGGGTCCTGGATGCCCCTCTTGATGGACGCGGCCTCCCAGCGCCGGATGATCACCGGCGGGCCCATCTTCACGGAGAAGGCGCCCTGCTGCTTCAGATGGGCCAGCATCGGCTGAATCCAGTCGTCCAGATTCGGCGCGAACCAGTTGATGACCGGGCCCTCGGGGAGATACGCGAGATAGCGCTTGATCTTGGGCAACTGCCGGTACAGCACCATCCCCACGCCCACGAGTTCACCGGTGCGGTCGTCGAACCAGCCCAGATTCTCCGCCCGCCACTCCGCCTTGACGTCCGCCCAGGCCGGGACCTGCATGTGACTCGCCGCGGGCAGGCTCTGGATGTACGCCAGATGGTGCTCGCGGCTGATGGTCCTCAGGGTCAGACTCATGTCGGGGCGCTCCTCGGGCTGGTGTGTCCCCATGGGTACAGGGGCTCCGGCTCTCGCGCCGAAGCCTACTGCGCCCAGCCTTCGGCCCGACCGGGCGTGCGACACCCGCGCCCCGACCGGCGGAGTGGCGGGGCGCGCGGTGGTGTGACGAGGGGTGTTGTAAGGGGGTGCTCGGGGTCGTTCGGTGCCGTGCGGGGCTGTTCGGGTCAGAAGACCCCGCCGAAGAGACCGCCGTGCGCCATGCCCAGGAAGAACCCGAAGCCGGAGAGACCCAGGCCCAGGATCAGCCCGAAGCGCTCACGTGTAGTAACCGATACCCACTGTCCGTAGGCGCCGGTCATGATCCCGATCAGCCCGGTCCAGGAGCTGATCAGATGCAGGCTGTGGAACTGGGCCGTGACGAAGGAGAGGACTCCCAGCGTCAGCGTCACCGCGAGCAGTGTGTCCTGGAGGGGGTGGGACTTGCCGTCGGTGGCGAAGAGGGAACCGGCGGTGTTGGGTCGCAATGCCTGTGCCATGGGGCACCTCCTGCGAGAGGGCGGCGCATCGTAGCGCCATACACACCCGTTGTGTACAGATTGTGGGCCCTCCCGGCCGGATTTCAACCGGACGCGGGTGTGCGGGTAGTCTGTACCGTCTGCAACCGGTGTCTGCCCAGTCCGGGGCCGGAGCACACTGCCCGGACCGGAGCGGGGACGCCCCGACGACCCACTCGATTGTCAGTGGCGCCCGATACCGTTGCGTACGCATCACAACCCTCCTGCCACGGAACGACCGTGGCCGCTGAGTCCAAAGGAGGTGGGTTCCACATGCGTCACTACGAGGTGATGGTCATCCTCGACCCCGATCTCGAGGAGCGTTCTGTCTCCCCGCTGATCGAGAACTTCCTCTCTGTCGTCCGTGACGGCGGCGGAAAGGTCGAGAAGGTCGACACCTGGGGCCGTCGTCGTCTCTCGTACGAGATCAAGAAGAAGCCCGAGGGCATCTACTCGGTCATCGACCTCCAGGCCGAGCCTGGGGTCGTCAAGGAGCTCGACCGCCAGATGAACCTGAACGAGTCGGTCCTCCGGACCAAGGTCCTCCGCCCCGAGACCCACTGAGCCTCGGCTCAGCTGATCCCGGGATTCGAGTAGCAGCAAGCAGCCAGCAGCAAACCCGCCGAGAGGTTCACCCATGGCAGGCGAGACCGTCATCACGGTCGTCGGCAATCTTGTCGACGACCCCGAGCTGCGCTTCACCCCGTCCGGTGCGGCCGTCGCGAAGTTCCGTGTCGCGTCCACTCCCCGCACCTTCGACCGCCAGACCAATGAGTGGAAGGACGGCGAGAGCCTGTTCCTGACCTGCTCGGTATGGCGCCAGGCGGCTGAGAACGTCGCCGAGTCGCTCCAGCGAGGCATGCGCGTCATCGTGCAGGGCCGGCTGAAGCAGCGGTCCTACGAGGACCGTGAGGGCGTGAAGCGCACGGTCTACGAGCTGGATGTCGAAGAAGTCGGGCCCAGCCTGCGCAACGCCACGTCCAAGGTCACCAAGACCAGCGGTCGGGGTGGCCAGGGCGGTGGCGGCGGCTTCGGCGGCGGCGGCCAGCAGGGCGGCGGCTGGGGCGGTGGCTCCGGTGGCGGCCAGCAGGGCGGCGGCGCTCCGGCTGACGACCCCTGGGCGACCGGCGCTCCCGCCGGTGGCAACCAGGGCGGCGGCGGTGGCTGGGGCGGTGGCTCCAGCTCCGGCTCCGGCGGCAGTGGCGGCGGCTACTCGGACGAACCCCCCTTCTAATAGCGACGGGCCCCGTGCCCGTGGTCGAAGGCGGGTCGTACCCACACTTCTTGATCACACAGGAGAAACACCATGGCGAAGCCGCCTGTGCGCAAGCCGAAGAAGAAGGTCTGCGCATTCTGCAAGGACAAGGTCCAGTACGTGGACTACAAGGACACGAACATGCTGCGGAAGTTCATTTCCGACCGCGGCAAGATCCGTGCCCGCCGCGTGACCGGCAACTGCACGCAGCACCAGCGTGACGTCGCCACGGCCGTCAAGAACAGCCGTGAGATGGCGCTGCTGCCCTACACCTCCACCGCGCGCTAAGGGAAGGGTGACCGACACATGAAGATCATCCTGACCCATGAGGTCACCGGCCTCGGTGCCGCGGGCGACGTCGTCGACGTCAAGGACGGTTACGCTCGCAACTACCTGATCCCGCGGAAGTTCGCTATCCGCTGGACCAAGGGTGGCGAGAAGGACGTCGCGCAGATCCGTCGTGCGCGCAAGATCCACGAGATCCAGACCATCGAGCAGGCCAACACCGTGAAGGCCCAGCTGGAGGGCGTGAAGGTCCGTCTGGCCGTCCGCTCCGGCGACGCCGGTCGGCTCTTCGGTTCCGTCACCCCGGCCGACATCGCCTCGGCGATCAAGGCCGCTGGTGGTCCCGAGGTCGACAAGCGCCGGATCGAGCTGGGCTCGCCCATCAAGACCCTGGGCGCCCACGAGACGTCCGTGCGACTGCACCCCGAGGTGGCCGCCAAGGTCAACATCGAGGTCGTCGCGGCGTGACGCTGCGTTCGGTCTGACCGGGCGTGACACCACGCGTGGTCTGAGCGGTTCCCCGGCGTGAGCGGATCCTCGATCTGAGGAGCCGCGATCGACGGAGCCGCTGTGGCTGAGAGAAGGGCCGTACCCCTCGGGGTGCGGCCCTTCTGCGTGGGCGGGCGGAAGCGGCCGGGGAAGCGGTCGGGTCCGTGTCTTGGCTGGCTGACTGCCGCTATGCGTGGCCGTCTGCGGCCTCACGTGGCTACCGTGTTGCGCGGCTGTCCACGGCTGCTGGGGGCGTCCGGGCGTGTTCACGTGATGTTTCACGTGAAACACGGCGGGACGTGGGGGCGGCGTCAGCGGGCCGCGCCGGTGACGAGCCAGCGGCCGGAGCGGGTGCGCCACCACAGGGTCAGCAGCCGCATGGTCATCATCAGTGTCATGGCCAGCCACAGCGCGGTCAGCGCGCCACCGAGGGCCGGTACCAGCAGGGCGACCGGGGCGAAGACGGCCAGGGTGAGGATCATGGCCCAGGCCAGATAGCGTCCGTCGCCCGCGCCCATCAGGACGCCGTCCAGCACGAAGACCACACCGCACAGGGGCTGGGCCAGCGCGACGACGACCAGTGCGGGCAGGGCCGCGTCGATGACCGCGCTGTCGCTGGTGAACAGGGGCAGGAAGAGCGGTCGGGCGGCGACCACCAGAAATCCGAGGGCGATTCCCACGGTGATCCCCCACTCGACCATCCGGCGGCAGACCTGCCGGGCGCCCTCGATGTCCCCGGCACCGAGATGACGTCCGATGATGGCCTGTCCCGCGATGGCGATGGCGTCGAGGGCGAAGGCGAGCAGGTTCCAGAGGGACAGCACGATCTGGTGGGCGGCGATCTCGGCGTCCCCGAGCCCGGCGGCGACGGCGGTGGCGATCATCAGGATCGCGCGCAGCGACAGCGTACGGACCAGGAGCGGGACGCCCGCCTGCGCGGAGGCGCGTATCCCGGCGGTGTCGGGGCGCAGGGAGGCGCCGTGGCGACGGGCGCCCCGGACCACCACGAAGAGGTAGGCGGCGGCCATGCCCCACTGGGCGATGACGGTGCCCCAGGCGGAGCCGGCGACACCGAGTCCGGCGCCGTAGACGAGGGCGAGGTTGAGGACGGCGTTGGCTATGAAGCCCGCGAGGGCGACATAGAGGGGCGTTCTGGTGTCCTGGAGGCCGCGTAGTACGCCGGTCGCGGCGAAGACGATGAGCATCGCCGGGATGCCGAGCGCGGAGATACGCAGATAGGTGAGGGCGTAGGGGGCGGCCGTGTCGGAGGTGCCGAAGAGGTCGATCAGGGCCGGGGCGGTGGGCAGGACGGCCGCGACGACGACGGCGCCCAGCAGCAGGGCCAGCCAGATGCCGTCCATGCCCTGGCGTATGGCGGCCTGGAGGTCACCGGCGCCGACCCGGCGGGCGACGGCGGCGGTGGTGGCGTAGGCGAGGAAGACGAAGACGCTCACGGCGGTCAGCAGCAGGGCGGAGGCGACGCCCAGTCCGGCGAGTTGGGCGGTGCCGAGGTGGCCCACGATGGCGCTGTCCGCCAGGACGAAGAGGGGCTCGGCGACGAGTGCGCCGAAGGCCGGGACGGCCAGCGCGACGATCTCACGGTCGTGCCGGCGCCGGGCAGCCTTGGGTGTCGCGGGAGCCTGTGTCATGAGCACAAATGTAATCGTCCACAGGTAAGAGATGCAAAGCGATTGAGACCCTTACTTGTGGTTGCGGTGTGTGTGTTCTTCCGCACGGCTCGAAGTGATCTTGGGCCGACTGGGGAAGTTTTTCTTCTGCACAGCCGGTGGATGGTGAAGGTGCAGGTCAAGGAGGCTGTGCTGGGGGATGGTCAGGCTTGTTCACAGCGCTGTCCACCGGGTCGTGCACAGGTTTCGAGGGGTTCTCCACAGCATCCGGGCCGTCGTCCACATGGCCTGTGGATAACCAGATTGGCTGACGGTGCCGAGGGGCCTAACGTGGTCCGGCGCCCTCTCCCTTCGACGGCTGACGAACCGTCATAAAACCGACGCGCCACAACCGGAGCCGGGCCTCTTATTTGTCAGTGCCGTGCCGTAGAAATGAAGGGCACGGCGAGGTCCGCTCGGCGGACGGGAGGAGGTGGCTCGGTGAGTATTTCCGAGCCCTTGGACGACCCGTGGGCCGACAGTGGTCCAAGTGATCGTCTGCCCTCCCGGCGGCGTGGCGAGGGCGGGCGGGGCCGCGACGACCAGCACGACCGGGGGCGGGACAACGGGGAGTGGGACGGCGCGGGACCGGCCTTCGAGCGGGTCCCGCCGCAGGACCTCAACGCCGAGCAGTCCGTGCTCGGCGGCATGCTGCTCTCCAAGGACGCCATCGCCGACGTCGTGGAGATCCTCAAGGGCCATGACTTCTACAAGCCCGCGCACGAGACGATCTACCAGGCGATCCTCGACATCTACGCCAAGGGCGAACCGGCCGACCCGATCACCATCGCAGCGGAGCTGACCAAGCGCGGCGAGATCAACAAGGTCGGCGGGGCGTCCTATCTGCACACCCTGGTGCAGACGGTGCCGACGGCGGCCAACGCCGAGTACTACGCGGAGATCGTGCACGAACGGGCGGTCCTGCGCCGCCTGGTGGAGGCCGGAACCCGCATCACCCAGATGGGATACGCCGCCGACGACGACGTCGACGAGATCGTCAACCGCGCCCAGGCGGAGATCTACGCCGTCACCGAGCAGCGCACCAGCGAGGACTATCTGCCGCTCGGCGACATCATGGAGGGCGCGCTCGACGAGATCGAGGCGATCGGCTCGCGCACGGGCGAGATGACCGGTGTGCCGACCGGCTTCACCGACTTCGACTCCCTCACCAACGGGCTGCACCCCGGCCAGATGATCGTCATCGCCGCCCGTCCCGCCATGGGCAAGTCCACGCTGGCGCTGGACTTCGCACGGGCCGCCTCGATCAAGAACAATCTGCCGAGCGTCATCTTCTCGCTCGAAATGGGCCGCAATGAGATCGCGATGCGTCTGCTGTCGGCGGAGGCGCGGGTGGCGCTGCACCATATGCGCTCGGGCACGATGACCGACGAGGACTGGACACGGCTGGCCCGCCGTATGCCGGATGTCTCGGCGGCCCCGCTCTACATCGACGACTCACCGAACCTGTCGATGATGGAGATCCGTGCCAAGTGCCGCCGCCTCAAGCAGCGCAACGATCTGCGGCTGGTCGTCATCGACTATCTCCAGCTGATGCAGGCGGGTGGCTCCAAGCGGTCCGAGAGCCGTCAGCAGGAGGTCTCGGACATGTCCCGTAACCTCAAGCTCCTCGCCAAGGAGCTGGAGGTCCCGGTGATCGCGCTCTCCCAGCTCAACCGAGGCCCCGAGCAGCGTACGGACAAGAAGCCGATGGTCTCCGACCTGCGTGAGTCCGGCTCCATCGAGCAGGACGCCGACATGGTCATCCTGCTCCACCGCGAGGACGCCTATGAGAAGGAGTCCCCCCGGGCGGGCGAGGCGGACCTGATCGTCGCCAAGCACCGAAACGGTCCTACGGCCACGATCACGGTGGCCTTCCAGGGGCATTACTCGCGGTTCGTGGATATGGCGCAGACCTGATTCGAGCGGGTGTGGGCGGGCTTGCGGACGGCGGACATTCCGGTGGCTGTCCCGCTGCCGTAGCCGTACGCGGAGGGAACCGGCGGGCGGTGGGCGGGGTCGGCGACACCGCTGTCGGGCCCGTCGAGCGGTGCGGCGTACGCGCGGCGGTCGATGGGGCCGCGTGCACGCGGCGGTCGATGGGGCCGCGTGCGGGCGCGGCGTCACCGGGCCGGCTCCTCCGGGGTCACCCGTGGAGCGGCCCGCCCGTGGCGCCCGGCCGGGTGCTCAGCGCCGTGTCTCGTACCTGGTGAGGACCACGCCGCCGGGAAGCGTCCGTGTCTCCACCAGGTCCAGGTTCACCCAGTTGTCCAGCGCGGTGAAGAACGGTGTGCCGCCGCCCACCAGGACCGGTGCGGTGGCCAGCACGTACTCGTCGATCAGCCCCGCTCGCATGGCCGCCGCGGCGAGAGTCGCGCCGCCGATGGTCATCGGGCCGCCGTCCTCGGTCTTGAGCCGGGTGATCTCGGCGATCGCGTCGCCGGTGACCAGGCGGGTGTTCCAGTCGACCTTCTCGATGGTCGAGGAGAACACCACCTTCGGCATATCCCGCCAGTTCCGGGCGAACTCGATCTCCGCCGGGGTGGCGCCCGGCAGTTGGTCGCCGGTCGGCCAGTAGGAGCTCATCGTCTGCCACAGCTTGCGCCCGTACAGCGTCAGGCCGCTCGACTGCTCGTAGTCGAGCCACCACTGGAACAGCTCCTGGCTAGGCGGTCCGCCCCAGCTGATGTCGTCGCCGGGTGCGGCGATATAGCCGTCCAGGGACAGGTTCATGCCGTAGATCAGTTTCCGCATGGCGTCAGCTTCCCGTGAGTCGGTCTCGCGCGTACAGACCGGCGCGGCGCGGGAAACTCATCGGTGCGTGCTTTCAGGTGCGGTCTTTAGATGTCCGTCGGCGCCGTGACCTGCGTCTGTGTGTGCGTGCGGTAGCGGGCGAGTGCCTCTCTGGCGTCCGGGACGAAGTCCTCATGGCGGGACAGGGCGTGGACCTCGGACTCCGGTAGCCAGTCGTACCAGGCCACCTCCGCCGGGTGCGGGCGGAGCGGTGTGTCGATCACGACCTCGTGCAGGGCCAGCCAGTAGGGGCTGATCACGCCCTCGCACAGGAACTTGAGCACAAACCGTGGGCGCGTCTCGACCCCTGTCTCCTCCGCCAGTTCACGGGCGGCGGCCGTCTCGTAGGACTCGCCCACCCGCACCGCGCCGCCCAGCATCCAGTTGAGCAGGCCCGGGAACAGGGCCGCGTCGGCCGGTCGTCGATGGACGAGGACCCGTCCGGCGGGGTCGCGGCAGACGACGGTCGCGATGCGGTGCAGCCATCCGCGCTCGATGGCCTCCGCCCTGTCCACGACGGACACGATCTCGTCGCGCTCGTTCACCCGCTCGACCGGTTCGCTCCGCTCGGTCCGGTCCGTCGGTTCGGTGGCTCTGTCCATGAGGACACGGTGACATGGGGGAGGGGCCGCCTTCTGGGGGACCGTCGGGGGAACCTGGCGGCTACCGGGGGAAATGCGGTCGACGCCGGGCGGGCGGGAAGGTGGACTTGGCCCATGACGACACCTCACGAAGAACTGCTTCCCCAGACGCGCCGCGCGCTGCTGCACCGTATCGCCGTCGGGCAGGTCGAGGGGCGGGCGCCCTCGCTGGTCGCGGCCGTGGTGCGGGGCGGGCGGACGGTGTGGACCGGGGCGCGCAGTTCCGTGGACGGACCGGTACCGGACGAGAACACGCAGTTCAGAATCGGGTCCATCTCCAAGACCTTCACGGCCGTCCTCGTGCTGCGGCTGCGGGACGAGGGGCTGCTCGATCTGTCGGATCCCGTGGAGAAGCACCTTCCGGGCCTCGGACTCGCCGATGTCACCGTCGCCCAACTCCTCGCCCACACCGGCGGACTGGCCGCCGAGTCACCCGCGCCCTGGTGGGAGCGGACACCCGGCACGCTCCGCCCGGAACTGGGTGACGTACTCGGCGAGCAGCCCTTCCGGCATCCCGTGGGCCGACGGTTCCACTACTCCAATCCCGGTTACAGCGTCCTCGGCGCCCTGGTCGAGAAGGTGCGCGGAGTGTCCTGGGAGGACGCGCTCAGGGCGGAGGTGCTGGAGCCGCTCGGGCTGGACCGTACGAGCGGGCTGCCCCGGGCGCCGTACGCCGACGGCTGGGCCGTCCATCCCTGGGCCGATGTGCTGCTGCGCGAACCCGCTGAGGACCTCGGTGTCATGGCGTCCGCCGGGCAGCTCTGGTCGACCGCCGCCGACCTGGCCCGCTTCGCCGTCTTCCTGGCGCGGGGCGACGGGCGGGTGCTGAGCGCCGAGACGGTACGGGAGATGCGGGTCCCGGCGACGCCCGGGGAGGCCGCCGATGTCGTCGACGGATCCAGCTACGGGCTCGGCCTCCAGCTCCAGCGGTACGACGGGCGGCTGCTCGTGGGCCACTCGGGCTCGCTGCCGGGTTTCCTGGCGAACCTCAGCATCAGCGTGGACGACGATGTCGCCGCGGTCGTCCTCACCAACTGCACCTCCGGCCCGATGCCGTCCCTCATCGGCGCCGACCTCGTGCGGATCGTCGCCGAGGCCGAACCGCGGATTCCCGAGCCCTGGCGGCCCCTGCGGGAGGTCGATCCGGCAGTTCTGGAACTGGCCGGACAGTGGTACTGGGGGACGAGCGGGTTCGCCCTGCGGGTGACCACCGACGGGACGCTCTCGCTCGGGCCGTTCAGCGGCGGTGGCCGCCGTTCCCGGTTCCGTGCCAACGGCGACGGCACCTGGACCGGGCTGGAGGGCTACTACGCGGGGGAGCTGCTGACCGCCGTACGCCGTCCCGACGGCTCCGTGAGCCATCTCGACCTCGGCTCGTTCGTCTTCACCCGGCAGCCGTACGACGACACCGCTCCGGTGCCGGGCGGAGTGGACCCGGAAGGCTGGCGGGGGGTCGGATAGCGGATCGGAGGGTGGGAGATCGGACAGCGGATCGGCGGGCTGGGGGCGGACAGCGGATCGGAGGGTGAGGGGATCGGTTGGCGGCTCGTGGGCGGACTGGAGCCAGCCCTCCCCGATGTCCGTTCTCTCGCGTGGTGCGGTGTTTCACGTGAAACTGCGCTGTTTCACGTGAAACACCGTGCTCGGTCGCCCGGCGCCGCGCCATGCGGGGTCGGCAGGCGGACGGCTCGGCGCCCGGCGCGTCACCGGGTGGCGTTTCGCCTACCGCCTCACAGTTGGAGCTTGAACCCCACATGGGACGCCGTGAACCCCAGCCGCTCATAGAAGCGGTGTGCGTCCGTGCGGGTCGCGTCCGAGGTCAACTGGACCAGGTGGCAGCCCCGCTGCCGTGACTCCGCCACCGCCCACTCGATCAGCCGCGAGCCGAGCCCGCTGCCGCGCTCGTCCGCGTGGACGCGGACGGCCTCGATGATCGAGCGGGTGGCGCCCCGGCGGGAGAGCCCGGGGACGATCGTGAGCTGGAGTGTGCCGATCACCCGCTGGTCGCGGACGGCGACCACCAGATGCTGGTTCGGATCGGCGGCGATGCGCTCGTACGCCGCCAGGTACGGGGCCGGGTCGTCCGGCGATTCGCGCCGGGCGCCGAGTGGATCGTCGGCGAACATGCCGACGATCGCCGGGATGTCCGCCGCCGTGGCACGGCGTATTTCAAGATCTCCCATGCTCCGCACCCTACGCGGGCACCTTCAGCGACTCGACGACCCGCACCAGCGGTGTCAGCTCCGGGTTCAGGGCCGCTTGGTCGAGGGCTTCACGCAGCGCGCTGTCGTTGGTGGGCCGGGCCTCGGTCAGCAGGGCGAGGCCCGCTTCGGTGACATTGGTGTAGATGCCCCGGCGGTCGGTCGGGCACAGGTAGCGCTCCAGCAGACCCCGGTCCTCCAGCCGGGTCACCAGCCGGGTGGTGGCGCTCTGGCTGAGGACCACCGCGTCCGCGACCTGCTTCATCTGGAGATGCCCACCGTCGCCGTCGTGCTGGCGGCTGAGCACATCCAGCAGGGAGTACTCGCGCACGCTCAGATCGTGACCGGCCTGGAGCGCGCGCTCGATGTGCGCCTCGATCCTGCCGTGCAGCAGGGAGAGGGCGCACCAGCCCTGGGCGAGGGCGGTGAGCGCGGGGTCCGTCGCTGTCATGGGTTCCTCCTCCGTCCTGGAGCCGCTGACGACCAGGATAGAGCAGCGTTGCAATATCCCGCTCTTGCGGATATACCGCGTGTGCAATTAATGTGAGAGCTGGCAAAGCGCATACGCAATCGTTGGAAGGTCCCTCCCTCTCATGCCTCTCGCGCTCCTGGCCCTCGCGATCGGGGCCTTCGGAATCGGCACGACCGAGTTCGTGATCATGGGCCTGCTGCCCGAGGTCGCGGCCGACTTCGGGGTCTCCATCCCCACGGCCGGTTTCCTGGTGACGGGCTACGCCCTGGGCGTGGTGCTGGGCGCCCCGCTGATGACCGTCCTCGGCACCCGGATCTCCCGCAAGCGGATGCTGATGGTGCTGATGGGGCTGTTCGTGCTCGGCAATCTGCTGTCCGCCCTGGCCCCCGCCTTCGGCGTCATGCTGGCCGGCCGTGTGGTCGCCTCACTCGCCCATGGCGCCTTCTTCGGCATCGGCGCGGTCGTCGCGGCCGAACTGGTCGCCCCGACGAAGAAGGCCGGTGCCATCGCCATGATGTTCACCGGACTCACGGTCGCCAATGTCGTCGGGGTGCCGCTGGGCACCCTCGTCGGACAGTCCGCGGGATGGCGTGTCACCTTCGCCGGCGTCGCCGCGCTGGGCGTGCTCGGCCTCGCGGGCATCGCCCTGCTCGTCCCCGATCTGCCCAGGCCGGACGGCGTCCGTCTACGCCATGAACTGGCCGCCTTCAAGAACGCCCAGGTTCTGCTGGCCATGGCGATGACCGTCCTGGGCTTCGGCGGGGTCTTCGCCGCCATCACCTACATCGCGCCGATGATGACCCAGGTCGCCGGGTACGCCGACGGCTCCGTCACCTGGCTGCTGGTCCTGTTCGGCCTGGGCATGGTCGGCGGCAATCTCGTCGGCGGCCGTCTCGCCGACCGCGCCCTGATGCCCCTCCTCTATGTCTCGCTGGGCGCCCTCGCCGTCGTCCTCGCCCTCTTCACGCTCACCGCGCACGACAAGGTCCTCTCGGCGGTCACCGTCTTCCTGGTCGGCGCCCTCGGTTTCGCCACCGTGCCGCCGCTCCAGAAGCGGGTCCTCGACCAGGCGCACGGCGCCCCGACGCTCGCCTCGGCGGTCAACATCGGCGCCTTCAACCTCGGCAACGCCCTCGCCGCCTGGCTCGGCGGGATCGTCATCTCCGCGGGCCTGGGCTATACCGCGCCCAACTGGGTCGGCGGGCTGCTCGCCGCCGCGGCACTGGTCCTCGCGGTGGTGTCGGCCGCGCTGGAGCGGCGCACGGGCCCGACCGGCGAGGTGGTCGCGGGCTCGGGCACCGGCGCCGCAGCGGTGACGGAGGGGTCAGAGGGGGCGGGTGAGCGGGCCGCGGTCACGAGTACGGGCACGCGTTCCTAATAGGGGACGTCACTGACCAGGGACGTCCCTGGCCGAGCAGTCCCTGCCCACGTCCCCCGGTCCGTCCGCCCGTCTCCCCGCTGCCGCCTCAGCCCGCCGCGACCGACAGCGGAGCGAACCGCCGACTCCAGTCCCCCGGCAGCTCACCCATCCCGTACGTCATCACCGTGTTGAACGCCACGGACTCGAGCCCCCGCTCCTTCGCCCAGGTGAGCAGCTCGGTGTGCCGTACGTCGATATCGGTGCGCAGCGGGCGGTCGGTGTGGGCGGCGAGGGAGGTCACGAGTGCCTTCGCCGTCTCCGTGTCGCGGGCGATCAGCGGGCCGACGACCTGGGTGTCCATATTGGGCCAGGCACCGGCGTAGCCGATGATCCGGCCGTCCTCCTCGGCGACCCGCAACTGGTCGGCGAAGGCGGGGAGCCGCGTGATCAGGTGCGTACGGTCGCTGCCGAACACCGCGCCGTCCAGGCGGAGCAGTGCCGCGATGTCCTCGGCGGTGGCGGCCCGGGTGGTGACGCGGGGCGCCGGCCCGCCGGGGATGAAGTGCCCGAGCACCATCTCGGCCCGCCCGGTGGCCTTGAAGCCCAGTTCCTCGTAGAGGGGGCGCCCGTACGGTGTCGCGTGGAGGGTCAGCGGGGTGGTGCTCATCTCGGCGACGACATGGCGCATCAACCGTCGTGCGACGCCCTTGCGGGCATGTCGCGCGGCGACGAGCACCATGCCGATGGCCGCCAGATCGGGGCGGCCGTGAGGACCGTACTCGGTGACGACACAGGCGCTGACGAGTCCGCCGTCGGGGTCGTCGATGCCGTAGCCCTGTCCGGCGGAGAGGAGCAGGCCCCACTTGTGCTCCTCGCGTGGCCACCCCCTGTCCTCGGACAAGTCGGCGCAGTCCCGAAGATCGCGGCGGGTCAGACGGCGGATGGGCAGATCGGCGAGCGAAGAGGTGGGCACGCAGGTCAGGCTGTCCGACGGGCGGCCCCGCCGTCCACCTGTTTCGACGGACACGTGCTGCCATTTGGCCACGCCGGGGCTCGACGGACACCACGGTCATGGGCAGGGGGTGTTTCACGTGAAACACCGGCGAACGGACGGCATCGTCGCGGCTGTCGGGTCGGCGGGGGCGACAGGGATGAGCGGTAGGGATGAGCGGCTGGGATCGGGGATGGGGCGGGAGATGAGTGGAGGTGGGCGGAGCGGGGCGGGATGGAGTGGGCCTCAAGGGAGTGGGGGCGGGCGGAGTGGAGGGGGCGGGGTGGAAGCGGGCGGAGGCGGATAGCCTGCGGTGCCATGCCGAGACTGCATCTGTTCGACCTCGACGGCACCCTGCTGTACGGAACCTCCGCGCCGCTGGAGATCTCACGCCAACTCGGTCTGGAGGCCGAGACACTGACGCTGGAGCAGGAGATCGCGGCGGGACTCATCGGCCCGCCGCAGTACGCGGAGCGGATCTACGCGCTGTGGGCCGGACTGACCGACCCGCAGGTCACGGCGGCGTTCGAGGGCGCTCCTTGGCTCGCCGGGATTCGCGAGGTCTGGGCCGAGATCAGGCGAGCCGGTGACTACTGTGCCGTCATATCGCTGTCACCGTCCTTCTTCGTGGAGCGGCTGACCGGCTGGGGAGCGCACGCGGCCTTCGGATCTCGGTTTCCCGCCGTGCCGTTCACCGAGCCGCTCGATCTCACGGGAGTGCTCAGCGCGGCGGCGAAGGTACGGATCGCGGATCGGCTGTGCGCACGGTTCGGCGTGACCCGGGCCGAGTGTGTGGCGTACGGGGATTCGGGGTCGGACAGGGATCTCTTCGGTGCGGTGCCGGTGTCCGTCGCGGTCAACGCGAGCCGTCGGCTGGCCGGGCTCGCGACCCATTCCTACACCGGGAGGGATCTGTGGGATGCCTATGAATTGGTCCGGCGCGCCCGGTAATTGAGGGAACGGATGGTTCGCACCCGCTCTGCCCGTCCGGGCCCCGATGCCGGGGCCAGTGGGGACTTGTGCGCCGGGCGGTGGCCGGTATGGTCGACTCCGGTTCCTCTGTGGGCGGCCGGTGCCGACCTGGTGCGGGGCTGAAAACAGGGCGGATGAGCATACTGCGGCCAATGTCACACTCTGGCCCTTTCCTATCCGTGCGGACTGCATATACGGGTTGAATGTGCTGAGTTGGCCGGGCAGTCGACACGGCAAGCCGTCTTCCAGGGAAAGCAGGCATCTTCCGAGCGAGGAAGTGCACCGACCGACCGAAAGATGTTCGAGGCGATACACGGCATGGACGCTCCGACCACCACATCGGCCGACAACGGCACTTCCGGGGGCGGAGGCGGTTGGTTCACGCCACGCAAACAGCCCGCTCCGGGGCAGGGCAGCAGTGAGCAGGGGGCGACGGACGGGCGCCGCTTGGCGGGAATGCGGACGGTACGGAAGCCGTCCGGGGGTTCTCCCGGGGCGCCGGGGGGCGCGGCGGGCCCCCCGGAGGGGCAGGGCGATTCCGCGTCCGACGCGGTGGCTGTTCCGGTGTCCGATCCCGCGCCCGGCGTGGCGTCCCACGCGGTGTCCGGCACGCCGACCCACACCGACATGGACACCGGGACCGGCGCGGGGGAGCCGGGCCTTATGCCCGAACCCGAGCGAATACCGGCGGCATCGACGACTTCAGCGGCACCCATGCCGCCGGCGGGCCCCATGCCACCGGCGGACCCCGCAGCACCGATGGCGCCAGCCGCGCCGATTGCACCGACCGCACCGATCACATCGACCGCACCGGCGACAACTCCGCCGACCGCCTCACCGGCCCGCCCGCAGCCGGCGCCCCAGAGGACGCCCCAGAGGGCCGGCTCGCTCACCCAGACCCCTCCGGTCACCGCCCCCTTGTTGCCCGGCCTCGCGCACCGCGTCCCCGCTCAGCGGCCCGCCCGCGCCGACACCGCCGTACGGCCGTCCCAGCACCTCCCGCCCGAACAGGCGCCGGACCCCGCGCCGGGGCAGCCTTCTCTCCGGCCCAGGGCTCCCGAACGCTCCGCTGCCGCGCTCCCTGCCGCCGAGCCCCGTGCCGCCGCGCTTCCCGCCGCCGAGCCCCACGCCGCCGAGCCCCCTGCTGCCGAGCTGCTCGCTCCCGAGCCCGCTGCTGCTGGGCAACTCGCTCCCGAACCCTCCGCTCCCGAGCTGCCGCTTCCTCAGCTCCGCGCCGCCGAGCCCGCTGCTGCTAGGCAACTCGCTCCCGAGCTGCCCGCTCCCGAGCCGCCGCTTCCTCAGCTCGCCGCCCCCCAGCCGTCCGCCACGGAGCCCACCACTCCCCGGCTCGTCGCCCCCCAGCCCTCGACTCCCCAGCTCGCCGCCCCCCAGCCCCCCGTCCCCGAGTCCGCCGCACCTCCAGAAACGTTCACTCGGCTCACCGAGCAGCCCGGGTCGCCCGATGCCCTGCTGATCCGGCGGACCATGGCCGAGATAGGCCCGGTCGCCGACAAGGTCACCTCGTACTTCTACGCCCTGCTCTTCGTCCGCCACCCCGATCTGCGGTCGCTGTTCCCCGCCGCGATGGACGCCCAGCGCGACCGGCTGCTGAAGGCGCTGCTCACCGCCGCGGAGCACCTGGACGACCGGACGGTCCTGGTCGACTACCTCCAGAACCTGGGGCGCGGCCACCGCAAGTACGGCACCAAGGCGGAGCACTATCCGGCCGTCGGTGAATGTCTGATCGGCTCCTTGAGCCGCTTCGCGGCGGCCGTCTGGGACCCGGAGACCGAGGCGGCCTGGGTCCGGGCGTACACCACGATCTCCCAGGTGATGATCGATGCCGCCGCCGCGGACGAACTGCGCGCCCCGGCCTGGTGGCAGGCGGAGGTCGTCACACACGAGACGCGCACGCCCGACATCGCCGTCCTCACCGTCCGCCCCGACCAGCCCTACCCCTTTCTCGCGGGCCAGTACGCCAGTCTCGAGACCCCGTGGTGGCCCCGGGTGTGGCGGCACTACTCCTTCGCCTCGGCGCCCCGCTCCGACGGTCTGCTCACCTTCCACGTCAAGGCGATCCCGGCAGGCTGGGTCTCCAACGCGCTGGTGCACCGCGCCCGTCCCGGCGACGTCGTACGCCTTGGCCCGCCCGCCGGTTCCATGACGGTGGACCACACCTCGGACAGCGGGCTGCTGTGCCTGGGCGGCGGCACCGGTATCGCGCCGATCAAGGCCCTGGTCGAGGATGTCGCCGAGCACGGCGAGCGCCGCTCCGTGGAGGTGTTCTACGGCGCCCGGACCGATCACGACCTCTATGACATCGACACCATGCTCCGGCTCCAGCAGGCGCACCCCTGGCTCTCGGTACGGGCGATCATCGACGGGCAGCCACGACTCCAACTGCTGGACGCCCTGCGCGAGTACGGTCCCTGGACGGAGTACGACGCCTATCTCTCGGGTCCGCCCGGCATGATCCGCAGCGGTGTGACCACCTTGCGGGACATCGGCGTCCCCTCGGACCGCATACGCCACGACTCCGTGGAGGAACTGGTGGCGGCAGGTACCTGACCCGGCCCCTGCCGCTGACCCGGCCCGCGTCAGCCCAGATCAGGCGCGTGCATCGCCCGTACGCCCTCGATGTTCCCGTCGAGATAGTGCCGCAGCGACAGCGGCACGAGGTGCACGGACGCGATGCCGACCCGGGTGAACGGCACCCGTACGATCTCGTACTCGCCCGCGGGCTGGTCCACTTCGGGTCCATGGCGCAGGGACGGGTCCATGGAGGCGAGGTGGCACACGAAGAAGTGCTGCACCTTCACCCCGGTCGCGCCGCCGTCCGCGCCGATGTGCTCGACGGTGTCGACGAAGCACGGCACCACATCGGTGATCTTGGCGCCGAGTTCCTCGTAGACCTCGCGGTGCAGGGCGTCGACCACCGTCGTGTCGTCCGGCTCGACCCCGCCGCCGGGCGTGAGCCAGTACGGATCTACGCCCGGTTTGGTGCGCTTGATCAGGATCAGGTCTTCTCCGTCCAGGAGAACGGCACGCGCGGTGCGCTTGACCACGGGTCGGACGGTCATGGGAGAAATGTGGCCCGGCTGGTTCCACGTGAAACATCGCGAGGCGTCACGTGGCCTGCGCGTACCGTAAACCGCGGGGTAATCCGGCGTTCACGCCGGGGCGAGGGGGAGGGAGGGGCATAGAGGGGACAGCTCGCCATCGTGAGGCTGGACGCGACTGGACGCGACTGGACGCGGCTGGCGCGGCTGGCGCGGCTGGACCTGGTCGGATCTGGCTGGACGTGGAGGCGACTGCTCGCCAACCCGCAGCTTCCCGCAACTCCCCGGCGGCTTTCCGCTGCTTCCCCCGCCCGCCGAGCCCACCGCCCCAGGAGTCCTCGTCACCCCCACTCCGCCGCCGCCCGCTGCAACCACTCATGGGCCCGCGCGATGTGCGGCATCGCGAGCGTCCCGGTGCGTACGACGAGGAAGTACGTCCGCAGGGGAGGCACCGCCGGTTCATGCAGCGCGACCACCTCGCCGCGCTCCAGCGCCGCCACGCACAGATAGCGCGGCAGGACGGCCAGCCCCGCCCCGGCGGCGGCGCACGCGAGCACGGCTCGTAGATCCGGCACGATCACCGTGCCGGAGGCGGACGGCCGGGAGTTGAAGACGGCCGCCCAGTAGCGGGAGACCAGCGGCAGCGACTCGTGCACCTCGACCACCGGCAGGCTTTTGAACGCGGGCGCGCCGCCGCGCCGCAGGTTCCCGGGGTCGATCCGCTCGGCCCAGCGCGGCGCGGCGACCAGGACGTGCTCCTCGTCGCAGAGCGTGGTCGCGGTGAGCAGCGCGCCGCGCGGACGGGCGGTGCTGATGGCCAGATCGTGATGCCCGGCGGCGAGCCGTTCGAGGGTCTCCTCGGCGGTTCCGAAGGAGGTCCGCAGGGCGAAGCCCTGGCCGTCGTCGCCGGTCAGCTCCACGAGCGCGGGCAGCGCCCGTTCGGCGGTGAACTCCGGGGGACCGGCGAGGTGCAGGGTGCGCAGCAGGAAGCTGTCGTCGAGACCGGACTCGGGGGATCTCCACCAGGGCGTCGAGGTGCGGGGCGGCCTTTGTGGGCCGCCGAGAGCCCGCCCCGGATACGCCGATCACAGCAGCCGATCACAGCAGGGGCCCCGCCAGACACCGGCTAGCCCGCCGACTCCTCCAGCGCCCGGAGTACATCCGCGATCAGGTCCTCCGGGTCCTCCACACCGACCGACAGCCGGATGAAGCCCTCCGGTACGGCGTCCCCGCCCCAGCGGCCCCGGCGCTCGGCGGTGGACCGTACGCCCCCGAAGCTCGTGGCGTCGTCGACCAGCTGTAGCGCGTCGAGGAACCGCTCGGCGCGCTCCCGCGTGGGCAGGGTGAACGACACGACGCACCCATAGCGCCGCATCTGCCGCGAGGCCACCTCGTGCGACGGGTCGGTCGGCAGTCCCGGATGGCGCACGGCGAGATCCTCGGGCCCGTCGCGCAGCGCCTCGGCGAGGGCCAGCGCGGTCACGCTCTGCCGGTCGACGCGCAGCGGGAGGGTCGCGAGCGACCGGTGCGCGAGCCATGCCTCCATGGGGCCGGTGATGGCACCGGCGATTTTCCGCCACCGCCGTACGGCCGCCATGGCCTCGGGATCGCGTCCGGTGACATAGCCGAGCAGCAGATCGCCGTGGCCGGTCAGCTGCTTGGTGCCGCTGGCGACCGAGAAGTCGGCGCCCAGGGCCAGCGGGTGCTGGCCGAGCGGGGTGGCGAGCGTGTTGTCGACGGCGACCCGGGCGCCGCGCGTATGTGCCGCGTCGGCGAGCCGCCGGATGTCGCAGACGTCGAGCCCGGGGTTGGACGGCGTCTCGATCCACAGCAGCTTGGCGCCGTCCAGGACGTCGAGCTGGGCGTCGCCGCCGGTCGGCGCCGTGCGCACCTCGATGCCGTACGCCGTCAGCTGGGCGCGCACCAGAGGCAGCGCCTGGTAGCCGTCGTCCGGCAGGACGGCCGTGTCGCCCGCCCGGAGCTGGGAGAACAGCACCGCCGAGATCGCGGCCATGCCGGACGGGAAGACGAGCGTCTCCACGCCCTCCTCGCCGGGGGCCTCCAGCTCGCTGATGGCACGTTCCAGCAGCGTCCAGGTGGGGTTCTCGTCCCGGCCGTAGGTGTACGGCCCCGAGGGCTCGCCCGGGAGGTGGTAGTGGGCGGCGAAGACGGGTCCAGGGAGGGCCGGTTCGTACGGCACCGGCTCAGGGAGCCCGGCCCGCACCGCGCGGGTGCCGTCCCCCACCGGCGTGTCTCGGCGTGTCGTACCGGAACCACTGCTGCCGGAATCACTCATACCGTTTGCCCTCCGCATGTTCTCTCACCGCCGCGAGCAGCCCTTCGCTCGCCGCCTCCACCATCTCAAGGCACTCCTCGAAGCCCTCCATGCCCCCGTAGTACGGGTCGGGGACGTCCAGGTCGTCGCCCGCGGCGGGGTCGTACGCGCGCAGCAGCCGCACCTTCGCCGCGTCCCGCTCGCTCGGCGCCAGGCCGCGCAGCACCTTCAGATGACCGCTGTCGAGCGCGATGACCAGATCGAGATCGGCGAACCAGGACGCCTGGAACTGGCGGGCTATGTGATCGCCGTCATAGCCGTGCTCCTCCAGGACCGCCACCGTGCGCGGATCGGCCGGGTCGCCCTGGTGCCAGCCGCCGGTGCCCGCGCTGTCGACCGCCACCAGGTCCTCCAGCCCCGCCTCCGCGACGCGGGCGCGGAAGACGGATTCGGCCATCAGCGAGCGGCAGATGTTGCCGGTGCAGACGAAGCAGACGCGGTAGGTCATGCCGTACGGCTCTCTCTCGGTTCGATCGACTGCGGATCGATCGACTGCGGTTCGGTCGCGGATCGGGTGAGGAATCGGATACGGGTCGGAGGTGGACGGGCTCTGGATGGGCTCCGGATCGGATTCGGATGTGGAGTGGCCATGGATCGGACGCGGCCCCATGTTCCGTCGTCCGGGTCCGGGTCCGGGTCCGGGTCCGGGGTCCGTGCCCGTCGCTCGGGTCGGCGTCCGTCGCCCGGTCAGTCGCCGTCAGGAAGGATCATGTTCAGCGCCCAGGACACGATCGAGATGATCAGGCCGCCCAGGATGGCCGTCCAGAAGCCCTCCACATGGAAACTCAGGTCGAGACCGTCGGCCACCCAGGAGGTCAGCAGCAGCATCAGGGCGTTCACGATCAGTGTGAACAGTCCGAGGGTCAGGACCAGCAGCGGCAGGCTCAACAGCTGAACGATCGGCTTCACGATGAAGTTCACGACGCCGAAGATCAGCGCGACCACCAGCAGCGTGCCGACCTTCTTGCCGGTGCCGTCGCCGGTGAGCGTGATCTTGTCGAGCAGCCACACGGCGACGGCGAGGGCGCCCGCGTTGGCGATCGTCTTGACTACGAAATTCTTCATGTGTCTGATCGTGGCAGACGAGATCGACGACGAGTACGGGCGTGAGGCGACAAAACGATGAAGGCATTTCGGCTGGATGAGCTGGAGGCGGAGCGCGCCGCCAACGACGGCGCCTACCTGCAGTTCCTGCGGGAGCGGAACATGTCGGCCGGACTGTACGCGCTCGACGCCGGTGAGCAGGACCCACAGCAGCCGCACCGTCAGGACGAGGTCTACTTCGTGGTCAGCGGCCGGGCCGCGATCACCGTCGGCATGGAGACCACACAGGTCGCACGCGGCAGTGTGGTGTACGTCCCGGCGGGTGTGGCCCACAAGTTCCATCACATCAGCGAGGACCTGCGGGTGCTGGTGATCTTCTCGCCGCCGGAGGGCTGAGCCCGCCGTCTCCGGCCCGTGCCGTGGCCACCTCCTATGTCACCCGTCCCGTGTCCCGGCCCTATGTCCGGCCTCCGGGACCCGGCACCAGGCAGGTGGCCGCCGGCACCTGTCCACAAGGCTGAGTCGCCGCCCCGGATTCCCTAGGGGACCGGTCAGGGGAGGACAAGGGGCACGAGGGCTCCGTGCGACCCTCTCGCCGTCCTAGCATCGAAGGCGGAACATCACATGACCCGTCGGACCGGGCCCGGCCCCACAGACGTGGGCCCGGCGGCCGACGGGTGGAGAGAGAAGGACAAGAGCGATGCAAGAGATCTTCACGGGACTGCCGTGGTGGGTGAAGTGGATCGCGGTGCCGGTCATCGCTCTGGTCGTGTTCGGCGGCCTGATAGCGAGCGTCGTCGGCTTTGTGATCGGCCTGCTGTTCAAGGTGCTGGTCTTCGTGGCACTGGTCGGCGGACTGGTCTACGTCGTACGGAAGTTCACCTCCAAGTCCTCCTCCGACGGCGACTGGTGAGCGCGCAGGGGTCACGGGTGCCCCGGTGACGGGGCGCACCTGATCCGGTGACGTGTTTCACCGGGTCCCTCGGGCGAGGGAAGTTTCCCTGAGGAGCCGACTTCCGGCCAGGACGGAGAGTTAGAGTCCGGAACCCGCTGCGGGGCAGCCCCGTGAGCGGCCGACCCCCTCCCCCTCCCGTGTCCCCGCACGGGACGCCCCTTCGCGCTCCGGGAGCCACTCTTGGCCACGGTAGACACCGCCTCCGCAGGAACCGGCGCGGCATCCCCCGCACCACGTACCCCGACCGCACCGGCCCGGACCGTCCCACCACCGGCCCTGCGGGTACGACCCCCCGAGCAGTCCGCGCCCTCCGGCACCCGCCCACCGCGGCCCGGCGCCCGGACACCCGCGGTACGCCAGCCACCGCCACGCCAGCCTCAGCGGCCACCGACGGACCCGGGCCCGGCGACCAGCGGCCCACAACCCCTCCCCTATCCACACCAGCCCCGACCCCGCCCCCAGACCCAGCACACCCACCCTCAGCCGTACCCACCTCCCCGTCCATACCCGTCCACCCGGTCCACCCCGTCCACCCCGACCGTCCCGACTGCCCCGCCCCCGCAGCCGCGTCCGGAGCCACAGACCCGGCAGCCCTCGCCCCACCACTCCCCGCAGGAACCACAGCGCCAGCAGTCCCCGACCCTCATCGGGTCCGTGCAGCGGGCGATGCGGCTCCTGGAGTGCGTGGCCGATCACGAGCACGGGGCCCCGGCCAAGCAACTGGCCCGTGAGACGGGTCTCGCCCTGCCCACGGCGTACCACCTGCTGCGCACCCTGGCGCACGAGGGATATCTGCGCCGCGACAGGGGCCTGTTCTTCCTCGGTGGGGCCGCGGAACGGCTGAGCGGCAGCGCCGCCCAGCAGAAACGTCGCAGCACCATCGTCGACGCCCTCGCACATTGGCGGGATTCGGTCGGTGCCCCCGTGTACTACGCCGTGTATCGCGAAGGCGAGATCGAGATCAACTGTGTCTCCGACACCCCCGGAAACCCGGCGGTGCAGGAGTGGGCCGACTTCCGTGAGACCGGTCACGCCCACGCGGTCGGCAAGTGTCTGCTCTCCCAACTCGACGAGGACGCCCGGCGCGACCACCTCGCCCGCTATCCGGTCCGCACGATCACTCCCTACACCGTGCGTGACGACGGAGCCCTACTGCGCCGCCTGGAACGGACGCGACGCATGGAACCGGTGGTGGAGCGGCAGGAATACGCGCTGGGGGTGGCGTGCGCCGCGATCCCGATCACCGTGGGCGCCACGGCGGCGACCATCGCGATCTCCCTGCCCGCACGCCAGGCAGACCGTCTGCTGCCCGCCACACGTCAACTCCAGGGGGAGATCGGTCGCCTGCTCGGGTCACTGGCCATCTCTATCAGTATCTGAAAACTCACTCCTTGTGATCTGCTGTGTACGTTCAGCAAGATGCCAAGAAATGTCGGGGTCCATTCCCGGCCAGTACACCGGTACAGGACGAGGTAGACGATGCGCGAGTCCGCACAGACCGTTCAGGCAGAGGTCATGATGAGCTTTCTCGTCTCCGAGGAACTGTCCTTCCGTATCCCGGTGGAGCTGCGCTACGCGGCCAACGATCCCTATGCCGTGCGGCTGACCTTCCACCTGCCCGGGGACGCCCCCGTGACCTGGGCCTTCGGCCGTGAGCTGCTGGTCGACGGGATGGCCGGGCCGTGCGGTGAGGGCGATGTGCATGTGGCCCCGGCCGAGGCGGACACCCTCGGTGAGACCCTGATCCGCCTTCAGGTCGGCAGCGACCAGGCCCTGTTCCGCTCCTCGGCGGCACCGCTGGTGGCCTTCCTGGACCGCACCGACAAGCTGGTCCCGCTCGGCCAGGAGGGCGCGCTCGCCGACTTCGACGCCCATCTCGACCAGGCCCTCGACCGCATCCTGGCGGAAGAACAGAGCACGGGCTGAGCCGTACGGCGACCGGGGCGCCGGAACGCTTCCTCAGCCGCCGGGTGCTGGATCGGGCGGAGCCGGGGCGGGGTGAGACGGGGTTCGGGGGGTGGGCAGGAACGGTTCTCCGCGGGGAGCGCGGGCGGCGGGCGGCGGGCGGCGGGCAGCGGGCAGCCCGGCAGCAGTCAGCGGGCAACGGTCAGTCGACAGGGGACTGCCGACAGGGGACTGCCGACAGGGGACTGCCGACGGGGGACTGCGGACAGGGAGCTGCCGTCAGGGGACTGCCGTCAGGGGGCTGCCGTCAGGGGACAGTCGGCATCGAGGCGCTTCCGTCCCCGCCCTACCGCTTGCGCCGTCGCCCCCGTCCGCCCCGGCCGATTACGGCGGATGAGCGGACGGAACCGGACGCGGCACCCTCCCCGGCCGTACTCGGCACACCGGCCGGACCCCTCGGCGGTGCGGGCACTGTCCGGCCCACCGGCAGCGACCCCGTCGCCGGGCGGTCGGCCGAGACGACGAGGGCGGCGAGCGCCGTGGTCACCGGCACCGAGGCGACCAGGCCGATCGAGCCGACCAGGGTGCGGACGATCTCCTCGGCGACCAGCTCACTGTTGGCGACGGTTCCCACACTGCTCTGCGCGATCGAGAAGAGCAGCAGCAGAGGGAGCGCGGCGCCCGCGTAGGCGAGGACGAGGGTGTTGACGACGGAGGCGATGTGGTCGCGGCCGATCCGGATACCGGCCCGGTACAGCCCCCGCCAACCCATCGTGGGGTTGGCCTCGTGGAGCTCCCAGACCGCCGAGGTCTGGGTGACCGTCACATCGTCGAGCACACCGAGCGAACCGATGATGATGCCGGCCAGCAGCAGACCGCTCATGTCGATCGTGGGATAGAGCCCGTGGATCAGCCCGGTGTTGTCGTCGGTGTTGCCGGTGAGCGCGGCCCAGTCGATGAACAGTGAGCCGAGCACCCCGATCAGCAGCAGCGAGATCAGCGTGCCGAGCACCGCGACCGAGGTTCTCGCGGACAGCCCATGGCACAGATAGAGCGCGACCAGCATGATCGCGCTGGCCCCGACCACGGCGACGACCAGCGGATTCGAGCCCTGAAGGATGGCGGGCAGGATGAAGAAGTTGAGGATCAGGAAGCTGATGGTGAGCGCGACCAGCGCCATCACCCCGCGCAGCCGTCCGACCACCACCACGGCCAGCGCGAAGATCCCGGCGAGCAGCGCCATCGGGACCCGTCGGTTGACGTCGGCCACCGAGTACTGGAGATCCTGCGGCGCGGACGGCTCGTACGCGACCACGACCTTCTGGTCCTGCTCCAGCTGACGGGACTGGTCGGGCTGCACGATCTCGGTGAACGTACGGCCCTTGTCGTCGCCCGTGTCGACCCGGATCGTCGCCCGCTTGCAGGTGCCGTTCGCCTGCTGCACGGCGGAGGACCCCTCGGCGGTGGAGGTGTCGCCGGTGGGTGTGCCTCCGGAGGCGTTCACGGAGGCGCAGTCGACCTGTTCGACCCGGGTGACCGTGGCCTGCTGGGTCTGCCGGTCGAAGCCGACCCCGGTCCGCTCGTGCGCCGGTGCCCCACCGGGCCACAGCACCGCGAGCCCGACCAGCACGGCCGCGCCGAAGGGTACGAGGATGGCGGCGATGATCTTCCGCAGATGAGCGGAGACGGGGCTGGCCGGGCCGTGGCTGTGGCTGTGGGAGTGACCGTGCCCACCGCCTGATCCGCCGTCCGATCCACCGCCGGACCCGTCACCATGGCCATGTCCGCCGCCGTGACCTGATCCGTCACCGTGGCCGTGCCCATGTCCGTCGCCCCGGCCGTCGCCGCCGTAGCCGTAGTCCTCGGCGTGGTGACCGTGGTCGCCACCGGGCCCGTTCCCGGTGCCATGTCCGGCGCCTGGGTTCGGCCCGTAGGACCCCTGTGCGTGCCCCGGCCCGAAGCCCTGCCCGTAGGAGCCGTCGAAGTCCTGTGGCCGGGCCGAGCCGCCGAAGCCGGACCCTTGACCGCCGGGACCGACCCCCTGCGGCCCGGGACCGTACCCCTGCGGCCCCCGACCGACCCCTTCCCGCCCCATACCGGACCCTTGTCGCCCCGGACCGGGCACCTGCCCCCCGGGCCCCGTCATCCGCCCCCCAGGCTGAGCCACCTGCCCCCCGGACGAAGGCACTTGCCCACCCGGCCGAGGCACCTGCCCCCCAGGAGGCCGCCCCTGGCCCCCGGGCCCACCGGGCACACCGCCAGGCTCCCCCGGCCCGGACCGCGCCCCGAGCCGACGCACGGAACCGGTCTCATAGTCCGGCCCGGAACCAGACCCACGCCCAGACCCCGGCCCCTGCCCGGACCCAGAACCAAGCCCCGGCCCCGACCCGGCACCCAAACCAGCACCCGGCCCCGACCCGACACCCAGACCGGCATCCGACCCGGCACTCGAACCAAAAGAAGAACCGTCCGGCGAACCGGAAGGCGAACCCGGCGAAGGGCCATGCGGCGATCCGGGCGGAGGAAACGGCGGCTCCTGCGGTGTGGTCACCGACCGATCATCGCAAGAACGGCAGGGGCCCTCTGTTCACCGCGCCCGAATTGACGCTAGCGTGGAGTCACCTTTGTACACGCGGGAGCTCGGAGCACCGGGCTGAGAGGGCGCTGACCTTCGTCTTCGCGATGTTTCACGTGGAACATCAGCCATCACGAGTGATGAATCCCATGGAACACCGACGGACGGACATCGCTGCGTCGACCGCTGAACCTGTTACCGGGTAATGCCGGCGTAGGGAGTAGGTCTCATGACCATCAAGGACACAGGCACGCCTGCCTCCACCCAGACCCCCGGCACCGACGGGGTGTCCGGCGCGGAGGCCAGGAAGTCCATCGGCTGGCACAAGGCGTATGTCGAGGGCAGCCGCCCCGACCTGCGGGTGCCGGTCCGCCAGGTGCACCTCACCAACGGCCGCTCGGTCACGCTGTACGACACGTCCGGCCCGTACACCGATCCGCTCGCCGAGACCGATGTCCGCAGGGGGCTCGCCCCGCTCCGGGAGAACTGGATCATCGCCCGCGGCGACACCGAGGAGTACGCGGGCCGTCCCGTCCGTCCCGAGGACGACGGTGTCAAGCACACCTCGCCGCGCGGTGGACTGCGCAACCTCGACGCGGTCTTCCCCGGCCGTCCCCGCCAGCCGCGCCGCAGCCGGGACGGCGGCGCGGTGACCCAGCTCGCCTACGCCCGGCGCGGCGAGATCACCCCCGAGATGGAGTTCGTGGCGATCCGGGAGAACGTGGCGCCGGAGGTCGTCCGCGCGGAGATCGCCGCGGGCCGGGCCGTGTTGCCCGCCAACGTCAACCATCCCGAGATCGAGCCGATGATCATCGGCAAGCGGTTCCTGGTGAAGGTCAACGCCAACATCGGGAACTCGGCGGTGACGTCCTCCATCGAGGAGGAGGTGGAGAAGATGACCTGGGCGACCCGTTGGGGCGCCGACACGGTCATGGACCTGTCCACCGGCCGCAATATCCACACCACCCGTGAATGGGTGCTGCGCAACTCCCCCGTCCCGATCGGCACCGTCCCGCTCTACCAGGCGCTGGAGAAGGTCGACGGCCGAGCGGAGGAACTGACCTGGGAGATCTACAAGGACACGGTGATCGAACAGGCCGAGCAGGGCGTGGACTACATGACCGTCCACGCGGGTGTCCGGCTGCCGTTCGTCCCGCTCACCGCCCGCCGCAAGACCGGGATCGTCTCGCGCGGCGGCTCGATCATGGCCGCCTGGTGTCTGGCGCACCACACAGAATCGTTCCTCTACGAGAACTTCGAGGAACTCTGCGAGATCCTCGCCGCGTATGACATCACCTACTCGCTGGGAGACGGTCTGCGGCCGGGCTCCATCGCGGACGCCAACGACGAGGCACAGTTCGCGGAGTTGCGCACGCTCGGGGAACTCAACCAGATCGCCAAGCGTTTCAACGTACAGACCATGATCGAAGGCCCGGGGCATGTCCCGATGCACAAGATCAAGGAGAACATCGACCTTCAGCAGGAGATCTGCGATGAAGCTCCGTTCTATACGCTCGGCCCGCTGACGACCGACATCGCCCCGGCGTACGACCACATCACCTCGGGCATCGGTGCCGCGATGATCGCCTGGTGGGGTACGGCGATGCTCTGCTACGTCACCCCCAAGGAACACCTGGGCCTGCCCAACCGTGACGACGTCAAGACCGGCGTCATCACCTACAAGATCGCCGCCCATGCCGCCGACCTCGCCAAGGGTCACCCCGGGGCGCAGGACTGGGACGACGCGCTGTCCGACGCGCGCTTCGAGTTCCGCTGGGAGGACCAGTTCAATCTGGCCCTCGACCCGGACACGGCCCGTGAGTTCCACGACGAGACCCTCCCGGCGGAGCCCGCCAAGACGGCCCACTTCTGCTCCATGTGCGGCCCGAAGTTCTGCTCCATGAAGATCAGCCAGAGCATCAACGAGCAGTTCGGTGGCGCGGTGGCCGAGGGGGCTTCGGCGGAGGAGATCGCGGAGGGGATGCTCCAGAAGTCCAAGGAGTTCGCGGCGAGCGGCAACCGGGTGTACCTGCCGCTCGCGGACTGACCCGACTCAGGGCGCTGCCTCTGGGAGGGGGCAGCGCCGGGTGTCCTGCTCGGGGCGGGGTGCGCTGTGCCTTCCCCAGCGGGCGCATGGCTCTGGGGCGGTTCCAGCATCCGGCGAACGCACCGAACAGCACGGATCACCCCGAGAACGAGGCTCCGCGCAGGGCATCGCCTCGCCATCGGGGGTCTTCAGCAGCTTGACCAAGGAGGCGCCAACATCGTCGACGACAGGAAAGAGGTACCTCCCGTACCGGCCCGAGGGGCGTCGGGGGGCGGGGCGGTCGGCAGACTGGGGGAATGACATCGAGTTCGCTGAGCAAGGGTGCCAACCTTCCGGTCTCCTCCGCCGAGGTGAGGGTCGAGCTGTGCTGGTCCGCGGGGCCCGGCGTGCCCGATGTGGACGCCTCCGCGCTGCTGCTCACGGCGGTGGGCCGGGTCAGGGACGACGCCGACTTCGTGTTCTACAACCAGCCGCAGCACGCCTCCGGAGCCGTCGTCCATCACGGCAAGCGGCCGTCGGGGGGTGGCATGACGGACACGGTCGGGGTGCGTCTCGGTGCGCTGGAGCCCGCCGTCGAGCGGGTGGTGCTGTGCGCCTCGGCCGACGGTGGCACATTCGGGCAGGTGCCAGGGTTGACGCTGCGGCTGCTGGACGCCGGTACCTCGGCGGAGCTGGCCCGGTTCGACATGGCGGCGACGACCGAGACCGCGTTCATCGGAGGTGAGTTGTACCGGAGGCAAGGGGCGTGGAAGTTCCGTGCCGTGGGGCAGGGATATGCCTCCGGGCTCGCCGGGCTGGCGACGGACTTCGGTATCACCGTCGATGAGGAGGCAGAGGACCAGGCAGGAAACACGGGAGGAAACATGGGAGGGAATCCGGCAGGAGGGCCGCCGCAGCCTCCACTTACGGCTCCTGCTCCCGCGCTCCCGCCCAGTGGGCCCACTCCGTCCACACCGGCCTGGCCCGCCCCGACCCCGCCCACCTCGACCTGGCCCGACCAGACCCGGCCCGCCCAGACCCCGCCGACACCGACACCGGCACCGACCGTGCCGTCCATGCCGTACCCGCCCACGCCCCCGATACCCCCGGCGGCACCCGGCGCGCCCCAGTCCGGCGGACCCCGTCTGGTCAAGGGCGAGGAGCAGCTCCCCGTCGATATGCGTAAACGGCTGTCGCTGCGCAAGGAGCAGGTGGCGGTCAGTCTGCGCAAGCACGGCGCGGAAGGTGTCGTCGCCCGGGTCGTGCTCGTGCTCGATGCCTCGGGATCGATGTCCGCTCTGTACACCCGGGGCGTGGTCGCCGATGTCGTGGAGCGTATGGCGGCGGTGGCGGCGCAGCTGGACGACGACGGGGAGATGCAGGCATGGACATTCGCGTCGCACCCGGCCCGGCTGCCCGATCTGAGGCTGGGGGAGCTGCCCGAGTGGCTGCGGCTGCATGTCCGGGTCGGACAGCTCAGTCTCTTCGGACGCAAGAAACCACAGCGCGGGCTCCAGCCGGGGCAGGTGGACATGCGCGCGGTGGGCATCCAGAACGAGGAACAGAAGGTGATCGCCGAAGTACGTGACTATGTGCGGCGGTATCCGGCGGCGGCACCCACCCTGGTGCTGTTCTTCTCCGACGGCGGTGTCTACCGCAACGAGCAGATCGAGCGGGAGCTGCGGGCGGCGGTGGACGAGCCTGTCTTCTGGCAGTTCGTGGGGCTGGGCCGGTCCAACTACGGGGTGCTGGAGCGCTTCGACACCCTGTCCGGCCGCCGGGTCGACAACGTGGGCTTCTTCGCGGTGGACGACATCGGCTCGCTCCCCGACGCGGAGCTGTACGACCGGCTGCTGTCGGAATTCCCGAGCTGGATCACGGCGGCCCGCCGGGAGGGGATCATCTGAGTGAGGCTCACATCAGCGGGCACCATCGGAGATGAACTCGCACGATCTGAGAAGAACCCGCGCCATCGGAGATGAACCCGCGCCATCTGAGAAGCACCCCCGGACCCCCGGACGCACACGCCCCCGCCACGGCGCCGTGAGGACCGTCACCGGTCGGTGGCCGTCCTCTCGGACGGTGTACCGGCTCGGTTCCGATCCGTCGGCGTCCGTGCGGGAGCGCGGAGGGACGCGGGGCGGGACCCCTACTCGGGCTTGTGGTCCGGCCCCCCGAAGTCCGGGCTGGTGTAGTCCGGACTGCTGAACCTCGGGCGGGAGCCCGAGG
Organism: Streptomyces sp. NPDC048290; assembly: GCF_040652095.1. Lineage (NCBI taxonomy): Bacteria > Bacillati > Actinomycetota > Actinomycetes > Kitasatosporales > Streptomycetaceae > Streptomyces > Streptomyces sp. NPDC048290. The sequence goes on along the minus strand of NZ_JBEZLM010000004.1, from coordinate 116,154 downwards.
AGCCGTCGCCGGGGCTGGTGAAGCCGGGGCGGTCGTAGCCGAGGTGCGGCATGCGGCCGGTCGGGGCCGACCGTGCCGTACCGTGCAGCGCGGCCGGACTGGGAGCGGTGGCGAGCTTGTCGCGTAGGAACGGCATGATGCCGCGCTCCAGCAGCGCTTCTCGCCAGGCTTCCCTGGCCTGTGCCACCTCCCCGTTCGGCTCGCCGTCGGGACCGCTCTCCCGGGACGGCCGGTTGCGCAGGGCGGTGATCAGCAGTCCGACGCCGGCCACCAGGATCGCCACGGCGGTCACCCCGCCGAACACCCAGCCCGTGGTGAGCAGGGTCTCGCCGAAGGTGAGATCGGGCGCGACCATCCTGAGGAGGTAGCCGACCAGCAGAAAGATCGCCGCTGCCGTACCGGCGAGGACAGGAGCCAGCACCGCGACGACGGCGACGACTCCGGCGCCGGCGGTCTCGGAGACCTCTCCCATGGTGGCGGCGAGCCCCACCGACCCCGGACCTGACTCGGTGGAGCCTGAGTCCCGGATGGACGACGGGGTGGACGGCGCCGGACGGCGCAGTTCCTCGCGGACCTTCACATAGTGCTGGTACTCGGTTGCCGCGGCGGCCGTTATCAGAGCCGTGGCGTTGAGTGCCATGGTGCGCAGTTGTTCCGGGTTGAGCCGCTGGCCGACCGATGCCAGCTCCGGACGGTGTGGTGCGGAGCGCAGCGCCTCATCGAGGATCCGCTCGTACTCTTGGCGGTCCTCACTCAGCAGGTGCTGCGGAACGCTGTTCATGTGCATCCCCCGATGCTCCGTAGGGCTTGGGGCTCGCATGCGGACGAGCCGTCGGGCAGAAACGGAGGGGAGCCTGCTACGGATAAGCCGATGGTAGAGCGGCGACGGCACACGGTGACAGGGGGTTTACCGAAATTGCCCTGTGTTCCGCGCGGTCGTACGCCGTTTCGGTGTGACGGTTGGGAGGGGTCGTCTGCCCCGGAAACCGTCAGTTATGCAAGGGAAGTTGCTGGACCAGCAGCTTTCCGGCCATGGTGACTCCGCCGTCCATGGCGATGGCGAGTCCGTCGGCGTACAGGTGCGGCCCGTCGACCGCCGGCCGGGGCTCCTCCTCGCCCTCCTCCGACCCGACTTCGCCGAGCAGATAGGGAATCGGGCTGTGGCCATGAACGATCCGGGTGCCGCCGTACGTATCGAGGAGCGCGCGGACGGCGTCGGCGCCGCCCTCGTCGCGGAAGGAGAACCGCTTGGTGAACTTGCGGAACAGGTCCCAGACTTCGTCCGGATCGTTGCGGGTGAGGGTCTCGCGGACGGTGTCGTTGACTTCTTCGATGGATTGGCCGTAATCGAGGTAGGCGGTGGTGTCCGAGTGGACGAGAAGGTGACTGTCGACCTCCTCCACGGCGTCGAGCCGGGCCATCCACTGGAGATGGTGGTCCTGGAGGCGGTCCATGTCGGCCTTCTGCCCGCCGTTGAGCAGCCAGGCGGCCTGGAAGGTGGCGGTCCCGGCACCGGAGTTGACCGGGGTGTCGCCGAACCGCTTCGCGCCGATGAGCAGCAGTTCGTGATTGCCCATCAGGGCCTTGCAGTAGCCGCCCGCCGCGGCGGCCTCGGCGGACAGCCGCATCACCAGGTCGATGACGCCGATGCCGTCGGGGCCGCGGTCGGTGAAGTCGCCGAGGAACCACAGCCGGGCGGTGCCCGCGGACCACTGTCCGGTGTCGTCGATCAGCCCCTGCTCGTGGAGCGCGGCGACGAGTTCGTCGTAGTAGCCATGGACATCGCCGACGACATACAGCGGACCGGGTCCGGTGTCGGGCTGCTCGTCGGTAGCGGGGTCGGTGACCGGTGCCACGGTCACCTGGAGGGTGTCGCCGCGGTTGATCACCGGCAGGTCGCGCTGGGTCGGTGTGTAGCCCTCGGGCTCCTCGACCGGCTGGGCGGCGGTGCCCGGGACGGCCGTCGCCGGGGCTTCACCGGGGTGCGCGCTGGCAGCGTACGGGCCGGCCTCATGGACGTACGCGGGCACCCGGAAGTCGCGCAACGTCGCCGTCCGCTCCACCTCGGGTCCCTGACCGGCCCCCTGAGTCATCGACCCCTCCACCATCGCCGCCGCTGCACCGCATCGGACTGCCTGGTCGCAGCGGCCCGCGGTGTCGTGGGCCCATCATAGGAATGCGGGTCGTGCCATGTGATGACCCAGGGGTGGTGAATCGAAGCAAGACTGCTGTTCACCGCGGCTTTCGCCCCGATTGGGCAGGGCTTTGCCCGTGCTCCGCACGGTGTCCCACTCCTCGACGGAACCACGCCGCCGGGTGACCACCGCGCGCCGCCGACTGACGGCGGCCCCCATGGGCCCGGGGCCGGGCTGCCGTGGCCCTGTCACGCCCCGCCCCCCCTCGTGCCATGGCCCCGTAGGGGAAGACACGCCGGGGACGTGCCAAAGGAGGGGAACCGACCCGGCCCCCTCCCCGGCTACCGGTTCTCCGGTGACCTCGGCGGGCTGACCGTGGTGCGCGGCGACCGCCGCTGGGACGACGTCCGCACGATCAGTTCCGTCGGTATCACCTGCTCGACCGGCTGGTCGGCGTCGACGCCCTCGATGGCGTCGATGAGCAACTGGACGACGGCCGTGCCGATCCGGCGCGGCTTCAGGGAGAGCGTGCTGATGGGCGGCTCGGTGTTGGCGTACACCGTGGACTCGCTACAGCACACCAGCAGCAGATCCTCCGGGACCCGCAGTCCATAGCGCCGGGCGGCGGCCAGCAGATCGGTGCCGTTGGGGTCGAAGAGTCCGTACACGGCATCGGGCCGGTCCGGGCGGGCGAGCAGCCGGTCGGCGGCGACGGCGCCCGCGCACGGGTCGTGGGCGGGGTACGCCTCGTAGACCGGGTCCTGCCCCACACGTTCGCACCAGTGAAGGTAGGCGGTGGTGGAGAGATGGGTGTACGTGTCGGTCGTGGTGCCGGTGAGGAGGCCGATCCGGCGGGCGCCGGCGTCGGCGAGATGGTCGAGGATGCCGAGGACGGCGGCCTCGTGGTCGTTGTCCACCCACGCGGTCACCGGCAGCGCGCCGCCCGGACGGCCGTCGGAGACGACGGGTAAGCCCTGCCGTACGAGTTCGCTGACCACCGGGTCCTGGTCGGACGGGTCGATGACGACCGTGCCGTCGAGGGCGACGTTGGACCAGACGTCATGGCGGGAGGTCGCGGGGAGGATGACGAGGGCGTAGCCGCGGGCGAGCGCGGCGGAGGTGGCGGCTCTGGCCATCTCCGCGAAGTACGCGAACTCGGTGAAGGTGAAAGGTTCATCCCCGTAGGTCGTGACCGTCAGGCCGATCAGTCCTGACTTGCCGGTACGGAGGGTTCGGGCCGCCGCCGAGGGGCGGTATCCGAGCCGGTCGGCGACTTCGCGGACATGGCGTCGGGTGGCATCGGGGAGTCTGCCCTTGCCGTTCAGGGCATCGGAGACGGTCGTGATGGACACTCCGGCGGCGGCGGCCACGTCTCTGATGCCCGCTCGGCTCGGCCGGCTGCCTCGACGTGAGGTTTCCGCGCGGCTCACCTGGTGCTTCCCTGCTGCTGTCATGGCGAGCCGATAGTAGGGCTCAGGCGACGGGGTAGGGCGGGCGCATATGCACCCGTTGACAGGCACGTTTCTGCATGGTTGACAGGCAGTAAATGCCTTGGAATGCAAGGGAGTTGGCGTCTTGTAGTGCAGTACGTGACTTGTCGGCGAGCACCCACCTGCCGAGGGTCCGATGTTTCGAAGAGGTCTCAACTCACCTTCACGGGGGACGCGCGCCACGGCGCGAGCCACCGGCGCATAGATATATGTGAGGCGCCCCCCTGATTCGTACATGTTCGTATGGTGTTGCCCCTGATGCCCGTGTGCCGGGTGGGACTGGTTCGAACGAAGGGGGGAGAGCCGGTGAATCCCTGGGGCGGGGTGGCCGGGCGGTGCGGGTGGAGCGTCGCGCGGTGCGGAGGGGGAGGTCATGACAGGACCGTCGCTGGATCTTTCGGCCGGGTCCGGACAGGGCCCCCGCGGGGCTTTCCGGTCGGGTCCGGGCAGGACTTCTGATGGATCTCCCGGCCGGGTCCGGACACGACCTCCGCCGGACCTCCCGGGTGGGTCCGGACGGGACCTTCCCCGGGCCTTCCGGTCGGGTCCGGTTCGGTGTCCGGGCAGGACCTGTCCGCCGACCGCTACGCAGCGCGGCCGAATCCTCATAAGGTGTGCAGTATTGGATGGATGCCGGGGGCAGTGACGGGCCGCCGGTGGTCGCGAGGAGGACTGCGGTGACCGAGACGAGCCCCAGGCTGCGCGCCGTGCTGGAGGGGATTCCCACCTACAAGCCGGGCAAGCCGGCCGCCTCCGGAGGGCCGGAGGCGTACAAGCTGTCCTCCAACGAGAACCCCTATCCCCCGCTGCCTGGTGTGCTGGAGCGGGTCACCGCCGCCGCCTCGTCCTTCAACCGCTACCCGGACATGGCGTGCACGGGGCTGATGAATGAGCTGGCGGACCGTTTCGGCGTGCCGCTCACCCATATCGCCACCGGCACCGGCTCGGTGGGCGTCGCCCAGCAGCTGATCCAGGCCACCGCGGGCCCCGGCGACGAGGTGCTCTACGCCTGGCGGTCCTTCGAGGCGTACCCGATCATCACGCAGGTCAGCGGAGCCCGGTCGGTGCAGGTGCCGCTGACCGACGGCGATGTGCACGACCTGGACGCGATGGCGGACGCGATCACCGAGCGGACCCGGCTGATTTTCGTCTGCAACCCCAACAACCCCACCGGCACGGTGGTGCGCCGGGCCGAGCTGGAGCGGTTCCTCGACCGGGTGCCCGGCGATGTCCTGGTGGTGCTGGACGAGGCGTACCGGGAGTTCATCCGTGACCCCGAGGTGCCCGACGGCATCGAGCTGTACCGGAACCGGCCGAACGTGTGTGTCCTGCGGACCTTCTCCAAGGCGTACGGGCTGGCCGGGCTGCGGGTCGGTTTCGCCGTCGGGCACGAGCCGGTGGCGGCGGCGCTGCGCAAGACGGCGGTGCCGTTCGGGGTGAGCCAGCTCGCGCAGGAGGCGGCGATCGCCTCACTGCGGGCGGAGGACGAACTGCTCGGCCGGGTCGGCTCGCTGGTCTGTGAGCGGACCCGGGTGGTCGACGGGCTGCGCGCCCAGGGCTGGACGGTGCCGGAGACCCAGGCCAACTTCGTCTGGCTGCGGCTGGGGGAGCGGACGGTGGCGTTCGCCGAGGTGTGCGAGCAGGCGGGGGTCGTGGTGCGGTCGTTCCCGGGCGAGGGGGTCCGGGTGACGATCGGCGAGACCGAGGGCAACGACATCTTCCTGAAGGTCGCGGAGGCGTTCCGGAAGGAGCTGTGACGCTCCGGGAGCGGCTCTTGGGCTGACCAGGTGGTCGAGTGACAGGGCACGGTGTGCGGTGGCACGCCGTGCCCTGTCGTTTTCGTTGTGCGTCAGCCTCTTGTCGCGGGGGCGCAGGCCCTCCTGCCGGCTGGGCGCAGGCCCCCTCTGTCGCCTCGCGTGGATCCCGCTACTGCCTTGCGGCGACCCCGCGACCACCCCGCGCAGGCTCCCTCGACCGCCATGCGCCGCCCCCGCGACCGCCCCGCGCCACCCCTCCCCACCGTTACGCACCAGCCCCCCGACCGTTACGCACCGTCCCCTTGACGCCCCCTGCGCCGACAGGGGACCCCCCTGTCAAGAGTCGAAAATCGGTACGTCATAATGGCTTGTGAATGTGAACGCGTTCACAAGCGTGTCCCGGTTGCTCCCCTGTTGGGTGTGACATAAGGGGCAGACTGCCACTGTGTCCACGGCTGTAAGGAGACTGACGACGTGGAAATGGCTCTGGCGCCAGAGACCCTGGCGCGATGGCAGTTCGGCATCACCACCGTCTACCACTTCCTGTTCGTCCCGCTGACGATCTCGCTCGCCGCGCTCACGGCCGGGCTCCAGACCGCCTGGGTGCGCACGGAGAAGGAGAAGTACCTCAGAGCCACCAAGTTCTGGGGCAAGCTCTTCCTGATCAATATCGCGATGGGTGTCGTCACCGGCATCGTGCAGGAGTTCCAGTTCGGGATGAACTGGTCCGACTACTCCCGCTTCGTCGGAGACATCTTCGGCGCGCCGCTCGCCTTCGAGGCGCTGATCGCCTTCTTCTTCGAGTCGACGTTCATCGGGCTGTGGATCTTCGGTTGGGACAAGCTGCCGAAGAAGATCCATCTGGCCTGTATCTGGATGGTGTCGATCGGCACGATCCTGTCGGCGTACTTCATCCTCGCGGCCAACTCCTGGATGCAGCACCCGGTCGGCTACAAGATCAACGGCGAGCGCGGACGGGCCGAACTGACCGACTTCTGGCTGGTGCTGAGCCAGAACACCGCGGTGGCCCAGGCGTTCCACACGCTGTCGGCTGCCTTCCTGACCGGCGGTGCGTTCATGGTCGGCATCGCCGCCTTCCATCTGGTGCGCAAGCGGCACATCAGCGAGATGCGCACCTCGCTGCGGCTCGGCCTGGTCACCGTCGCCGTCGGCGGGCTGCTCACCGCGATCAGCGGTGACCACCTCGGCAAGATCATGTTCGAGCAGCAGCCGATGAAGATGGCGGCGGCCGAGGCCCTCTGGGACGGCGAGGCACCGGCGCCCTTCTCGATCTTCGCCTACGGCGATGTCGACGAGGGCCACAACAAGGTCGCCATAGAGATCCCCGGACTGCTGTCCTTCCTGGCCAACGGCGACTTCAGCTCGTACGTCCCCGGTATCAACGATGTGAACGCGGCCGAGCAGGAGAAGTACGGGCCCGGCGACTACCGGCCGAACATCCCGGTCGCCTACTGGGGCTTCCGCTGGATGATCGGGTTCGGGATGACCTCCCTGGCCATCGGGCTGCTCGGGCTGTGGCTGACCCGCAAGAGGTTCCTGCTCGCACGGCAGTACCGGACCGGTGAGGACGAGGTGCCGCATCTGGTGCTGTTCCGCGCCCCGCTCGGTGCCCGGCTCAGCACCTGGTACTGGCGGCTGGCCATCTGGACCCTGGCCTTCCCGCTGATCGCCAACTCGTGGGGCTGGATCTTCACCGAGATGGGCCGCCAGCCGTGGGTCGTGTACGGGCTCTTCCAGACCCGGGACGCGGTGTCCCCGGGTGTCTCCCAGGGCGAGGTCCTCACCTCGATGATCGTCTTCACCTCGCTGTACGCGATCCTCGCCGTCATCGAGGTCAAGCTGCTCGCCAAGTACATCAAGGCCGGGCCGCCGGAGCTGACCGAGTCCGACCTGAACCCGCCCACGAAGATCGGCGGCGACTCCCGTGACGCCGACAAGCCGATGGCCTTCTCCTACTAGGCCGAGGGAGCCGCGAAGTCATGGAACTGTACGACGTCTGGTTCGTCCTGATCGCCGTCCTGTGGATCGGCTACTTCTTCCTGGAGGGGTTCGACTTCGGGGTCGGGGTGCTCACCAAGCTGCTGGCCCGGAACCGGCCCGAGAAGCGGGTGCTGATCAATACGATCGGCCCGGTCTGGGACGGCAACGAGGTGTGGCTGCTCAGCGCGGGCGGCGCGACCTTCGCCGCCTTCCCCGAGTGGTACGCCACGCTGTTCTCCGGGTTCTATCTGCCGCTGCTGATCATCCTGGTCTGTCTGATCGTCCGGGGTGTGGCCTTCGAGTACCGGGCCAAGCGGCCCGAGGAGAAGTGGCAGCGCAACTGGGAGACCGCGATCTTCTGGACCTCGCTGATCCCGGCGTTCCTGTGGGGTGTGGCCTTCGGCAACATCGTGCGCGGAGTGAAGATCGACCAGAACTTCGAGTACGTGGGCAACTTCTGGGATCTGCTCAACCCGTACGCCCTGCTGGGCGGAGTGGTGACCCTGACGCTGTTCACCTTCCACGGTGCGGTGTTCACGGCGCTGAAGACGGTCGGTGACATCCGGGAGCGGGCGCGGGGGCTGGCGCTGAAGGTCGGACTGGTCACCGCCGTGGCGGCGCTGGGCTTCCTGCTCTGGACGCAGGTCCGGGACGGCAACACCCAGAGTCTGGTCGCGATGATCATCGCGGTCGTGGCGCTGGTCGCGGCGCTCGGGGCCAACCAGGTGGGGCGTGAGGGCTGGTCGTTCACCTTCTCCGGGGTGACCATCGTCGCCGCCGTGGCGATGCTGTTCCTCTCGCTCTTCCCGGACGTCATGCCCTCCTCGCTCAACCCGGACTGGAGCCTCACGGTCTCCAACGCCTCGTCGAGCCCCTACACCCTGAAGATCATGACCTGGTGCGCGGCGATCGCCACACCGATCGTGCTGCTCTACCAGTCCTGGACCTACTGGGTGTTCCGCAAGCGGATCGGCACACAGCACATCGCCGACGCCGCGCACTGAGTCCGGCACCGGGGGTGTTTCACGTGAAACCGTGCGGCACGGTGAAGCAGCGTGAAACACCCCCTGTTCCCACCGGATCGGACCGAAGGGCCTGTTTCACGTGAAACCAATCGATCCCCGTCTGCTGCGCTACGCCCGAGCCACCCGGCTCTTCCTGGTGGCGATCGTCGGTCTCGGTGTGCTCGGGGCCGGTCTGGTGATCGCGCAGGCCATGCTGATCGCCGAAGTGGTGGTCGGCGCCTTCCAGGACGGTCTGACGGCCTCCGCCCTGCGCACTCCGCTGCTGTTGCTGGTGGCCGTCGCGGTCGGCCGGGCGCTGGTGTCCTGGCTCACCGAACTCGCCGCGCACCGGGCGGGCGCGGCCGTCAAGTCGGAGCTGCGGGGCAGGCTGCTGGAGCGGGCCGCCGCGCTCGGCCCCGGCTGGCTGAGCGGACAGCGCACCGGCTCGCTGGTCGCGCTGGCCACCCGTGGGATCGACGCCCTGGACGACTACTTCGCCCGCTATCTGCCGCAACTGGGTCTCGCGGTGACCGTCCCCGTGGCGGTGCTGGCGCGGATCGTCACCGAGGACTGGGTGTCGGCCGCGATCATCGTGGGCACCCTGCCGCTCATCCCGGTCTTCATGGTGCTGATCGGCTGGGCGACGCAGAGCCGGATGGACCGTCAGTGGCGGCTGCTGTCCCGGCTGTCCGGGCACTTCCTGGACGTGGTGGCGGGGCTGCCGACGCTCAAGGTCTTCGGCCGGGCCAAGGCACAGGCCGACTCCATCAAGCGGATCACGGGCGAGTACCGCCAGGCGACCATGCGGACGCTGCGGATCGCCTTCATCTCCTCCTTCGCGCTGGAACTGCTCGCCACCATCGCGGTCGCCCTGGTCGCGGTCACCATCGGGATGCAGTTGGTGCACGGCGAGAACGAGCTGTACGTCGGTCTGGTGATCCTGATCCTGGCGCCGGAGGCGTATCTGCCGCTGCGGCAGGTGGGCGCGCAGTACCACGCGGCGGCCGAGGGGCTGGCGGCGGCCGAGGAGATCTTCGCGGTGCTGGAGACACCGCTCCCGGAGCCGGGCACCGGGGCGGTCCCGGTGGGCGTCGAGGGCGATCTCGCCTTCGATGGAGACGCTGTTGATGGAGACGTTGTTGATGGAGCCACCTTCGATGGAGACACCAGCGACAAAGTCGCCGTCGGCGGAGTCGTCTTCGAGGGAGTCACCGTCCGCTACCCGGGTCGGGACACCGACGCCGTGTCCGAGGCGTCCTTCACCGTGGCGCCCGGTGAGACGGTCGCGCTGGTCGGGCCGAGCGGCGTCGGCAAGTCCACCCTGCTGAATGTGCTCCTCGGGTTCGTACGGCCCAGCGCGGGTCAGGTACGGATCGGCGGCGCCGATCTCACCGGCCTCGACCTGGAGCAGTGGCGGTCCCGGATCGCCTGGGTGCCGCAGCGCCCGCATCTTTACGCCGCGAGCATCGCCGAGAACGTACGGCTCGCCCGGCCCGACGCCGACGACACCGCCGTACGGCGGGCGCTCGCGGACGCGGGGGCGCTGGAGTTCGTGGACGCGCTGCCCGACGGGGCGGCCACCGTGCTGGGGGAGGACGGGGCGGGGCTGTCGGCGGGGCAGCGGCAGCGGCTCGCGCTGGCCCGCGCGTTCCTCGCCGACCGGCCGGTGCTGCTGCTGGACGAACCGACGGCCGCGCTGGACGGGGAGACCGAGGCGGAGGTCGTGCGGGCGGTCGGGCGGCTGGCCGCCGGGCGGACCGTGCTGCTGGTGGTGCACCGGCCGGCGCTGCTGGCGGTCGCGGACCGGGTGGTGCGGCTGGCGGGACCGGCGGAGGAGCGCGCGGAGGCGGTGTCGGCTCCGGTGGCGGTGTCGCCCGCTGCCGTGCTGAAGCCGGCCGATGTGGTCGAGGTGGTCGATGAGGCCGAGGCGTGGCCGTTCGACGGGGTGTCCCGCCGGGGCGCGGAGCGGGACGCCGGTGCGGACCTCCCGGTGACGGGGCGTACGGCCCATGTGCTGGCCCGGGTGCGGGCCATGTCCGGGGCCCGGCGCGGGCGGCTCGGTCTGGCGCTGCTGCTGGGCAGCCTGGCGCTCGGCAGCGCCGTCGGGCTGATGGCGACCTCCGGCTGGCTGATCTCCCGGGCCTCGCAGCAGCCGCCGGTGCTGTATCTGATGGTGGCGGTCACCGCGACCCGCACCTTCGGCATCGGCCGGGCGGTGTTCCGGTACGCGGAGCGGCTGGTGTCGCACGACGCCGTGCTGCGGATGCTCGCCGACACCCGGGTCGCCGTCTACCGGCGTCTTGAGCGGCTGGCGCCCGCCGGGCTGCGCCGCACCCGCCGGGGCGATCTGCTGTCCCGGCTGGTCTCCGACGTGGACACGCTCCAGGACTACTGGCTGCGCTGGCTGCTCCCGGCCGGTGCCGCCGTGACGGTGTCGGCCGCGTCCGTCGGTTTCACGGCCTGGCTGCTGCCCGAGGCGGGCGCGGTGCTCGCGGTGGGGCTGCTGCTGGCCGGTGCCGGGGTGCCGCTGATCACCGGGGCGGTGTCCCGGCGCGCGGAACGCCGGCTCGCCCCCGCCCGGGGCGAACTCGCCACCCGGGTCACCGAACTGCTCACCGGCACGGCCGAACTCACCGTCGCGGGCGCCCTGCCCGCCCGGACCGCGAAGGCCCGGGAGGCCGACGCGGTACTGACCCGGATCACCTCGCGGGCCGCCACCGCGACCGCCCTCGGCGATGGACTGACCGCGCTGATCACCGGGCTGACGGTGGCCGGGGCCGCGCTGGTCGGCGTCCAGGCGGTGGCCGCCGGACGGCTGGACGGACTGCTGCTGGCCGTCGTCGTGCTCACTCCGCTCGCCGCGTTCGAGGCCGTCCTCGGTATGCCGATCGCGGTCCGCTTCCGCCAGCGCGTCCACAAGAGCGCCGAGCGGGTGTACGAGGTGCTGGACGCGCCGGAGCCGGTACGGGAGCCGGAGCGGCCCCGGCAGGCACCGGCCTCGCCGTTCCCCGTCGTCCTCAAGGGGGTCGGCGCCCGGTACGCCGGGCAGGACCGGGACGCGCTCGCCGGGGTCGACCTCACCCTCGGCGAGGGCCGCCGGATCGCGGTCGTCGGCGCGTCCGGCGCCGGGAAGACCACGCTGGCGCAGGTGCTGCTGCGGTTCCTCGACGCGGACGCGGGCACGTACACGCTGGCCGGGGTCGACGCGTACGCCGTCGACGGGGACGACGTACGGCGGCTGGTCGGGCTGTGCGCCCAGGACGCGCATCTCTTCGACAGCTCGGTACGGGAGAACCTGCTGCTGGCGCGGCGGGACGCGACCGAGGCGGAGTTGCGGGACGTGCTCGGCCGGGCCCGGCTGCTGGAGTGGGCCGACGGGCTGCCCGAGGGGCTGGACACGCTGGTCGGTGAGCACGGGGCGCGGTTGTCGGGCGGTCAGCGGCAGCGGCTCGCGCTGGCCCGCGCACTGCTCGCGGACTTCCCGGTGCTGATCCTGGACGAGCCCGCCGAGCATCTCGATCTGCCGACCGCGGACGCGCTCACCGCGGATCTGCTGGCCGCGACGGAGGGCCGGACGACGCTGCTGATCACGCACCGGCTGGCCGGTCTCGCGGGCGTGGACGAGGTGGTCGTGCTGAGTGACGGACGGGTGGTGCAGCGGGGTCCGTACGCGGAGCTGGTGGCGGTGGAGGGGCCGGTGCGGGAGCTGGCGGCACGGGAGGCGGAGACGGAGGGGCTGGTGGGGGCGGGGGCGTAGGCGGGACGGGTCCCTGGTGGGCCGGGGCGGGGTCCACGGTGGGTTGGGGCGGGCCCTGGTAAGCCGGGCTGGGCCCATGGTGGGCTAGGGCGGAGCCCGCAGTGGGTCGGGGCGGGCCCTGGTAAGCCGGGGTGGGCCCCTATGGCGGGCCAGGGCTGGGCCCATGGTGGGCCGGAGAGGCGTGCTCGACTTTCCTGTGTAAATGGGACTAATTACCCTCGGGTCATGGCAGATGTCGCACGTTCCCCCGGCTCCTCCGAGCCGGACCCGTCCGGCTGGGACCTTCCCAGCAGACCGGGCGGGCGGGTCGCGCGGCTGCTGGAGGCGATGCGGGCGGTCGGCAGCGGGCTGGAACTGCACTCGACCCTGGACCGTATCTGCGCCACCGCCGCCTCCCTCACCGACGCCCGCTACGCCGCGATCGGGGTGGTCGCCGAGGACGGTGACGGACTGGTCGACTTCGTCTACCACGGCATCGACGAGGAGACCGCCCGCCGGATCGGGCGGCTTCCGGACGGTCACCGCGGGCTGCTCGGGGCGCTCATCCAGGACCCGGAACCGGTGCTTCTCACCGACCTCGGCTCCGACCCGCGCTCCTGCGGTTTCCCGCCGCACCATCCGGCGATGCGCGGCTTCCTCGGCGTCCCCATCCGGGTGCAGGGCGAGATCTTCGGCAATCTGTATCTGACCGAGAAACGCGGCGGCGGCCCCTTCCGCGCCGACGACCTCGGCATGGTGCGGGTGCTGGCCACCGAGGCGGGCATCGCGATCGGCAACGCCCGGCTGTACGAGGCGGCCAAGCAGCGCGAGCGCTGGATCGACGGGTCCGTCGCCGTCACCACCGCGCTGCTGTCGGGGCAGGACGCGGACGACGCCCTCCAGGTCGTGGCCGAGCAGGCCCGCAGACTGTCCGGGTCGGCGGCCGGGTTCGTGCTGCTGCCCGCGGAGGAGGGCGGTCTGGAGATCGTCGCCGTGGCCGCCGCCGACCGGTCCGCCGGGGCGCTCGGTCGGGTCATCCCGCCGGACAGCCGGATCGTCGCCGACCTCCTCGACGGACAGGCGGTGTTCCTGGACGACGCCGCCACCGACCGGCGCATCGTCACCGACCTCGCCCGGCCGTACGGTCCGACGATGATGCTGCCGCTGCGCAGCGGCGGCCGGGTGCTCGGCACTCTGGTGATGCCCCGGGCGCGCGGCGAGCGGCCCTTCACCGAGGCCGAGCGGACCCTCGCGGTCCAGTTCGCCTCCCAGGCGGCGCTGGCGCTGATGATGGCGGAGGCCCAGCGCGACCGGGAGCGGCTCGCGGTGTACGAGGACCGCGATCGGATCGCCCGTGACCTGCACGATCTGGTGATCCAGCGGCTGTTCGCGACCGGCATGATGCTGGAGAGCGCACAACGCCGTTCGGTGGTGCCGGAGGTGCGGGACGGTGTGGGCAAGGCGGTGGACGAACTCGATGTCACCATCCAGGAGATCCGGACCGCCATCTTCGCGCTCCAGCAGGGCCCGGCCGAGGTGCCGTCCGGGCTGCGCACCCGGGTGCTGCGGGAGATCAACACGGCCGCCGTGCCACTGGGCTTCAAGCCCGGCCACCGGTTCATCGGCGCGCTGGACGCCCTGGTCGGCGAGCTGACCGCGAAGAACCTGATCGCGGCGGTGCGCGAGGCGCTCTCCAACGCCTTCCGGCACGCGGGCGCCACCCGCATCGAGGTCGTGGTCGACGCGACGGTACGGCTGCCGGACGGCCGGGAGGGCGTGCGCCTCACCGTTGCCGACGACGGGGTCGGGATCCGCGAGGGCGGCCGGCGCAGCGGTCTGCGCAACCTCAAGCTCCGCGCGGAATCCCTCGGCGGCGACAGCTGGTACGGGCCCGGGATCGGACCGGAGGGCGGCGGGGCGACGGTGGTGTGGGAGGCCCCGCTGTAGCGGTCCTGCGGGGGTTGTCTCACACCGGGGCGCTGTAGCCGCCCCGCCGACGCCCGCCGTACGCCGACCCGCCGACCCGCCGTACGCCGACCCGCCGTACGCCGACCCGCCGTACGCCGACCCGCCGACCGCCGACCGGCCGTACGCCGACGTCGGCCGCCCCCCGGCGACCTGGCCCCCCCGGCTCTCCCCGGCGTCGCACCCCACCCCCCCTCCCCGGCACCCCGATCCCACCCGTCCGCAGCAACGCGTCCCCCAGCCGTACGACGTGAACATGCCCCCTCCGGCGCGGCGGGCCACGATCGCTGACATGCGCTCACTTCGCCGTCACCCCCTGCTCGTCACGGTGCTGCTGTGTGCCGCCGCCGTGCTCGCGGCCCGGCCGACCGGCCCGTCGGCGGTCGGCGGCGACGGCACGGCCGCCGCCCGGGTGGCCCGGCTCTACGCGGACGCGGCGACAGCCACGGCCACGCGCCAGGACGAGGAGAAGCAGGACATCGAGGCGAAACTGGAGCGGGCTCGCGCCCAGTTGCAGGGCGAGGCCGACGCGTCCGCCGCGTCCGGCAACTGCCGGGGCGCGGTACGGCTGCACCAGCCGCCGCGGCGGTTCACGCCGGACTGGGTGGCGCCGGTGGAGACATACGAACTGTCGGCCGGGTTCGGCGGCGGCGGCGCGCGCTGGGCGAATCGGCACACCGGACAGGACTTCGCGGTGCCGATCGGGACGCCCGTGCGGGCGGTCGGGGAGGGCCGGGTGGTGCGGGTGAGCTGCGGCGGCGCCTTCGGTATCCAACTGGTGCTCCAGCACCCCGGCGGCCACTACACGCAGTACGCGCATCTCGCGTCCGTGGCCGTCGACCAGGGGGAGCGGGTGGCGGCGGGCCAGTGGATCGGCCAGTCCGGCACGACCGGCAACTCCACCGGCCCGCATCTGCACTTCGAGGTACGGGTCACCCCGGAGCTGGGCTCGGGGGTGGACCCCCTGGGCTGGCTGCGGGGCCACGGCGTGGACCTATGAACGGCCCCACGACCACCACACCGCTCCCCGGCTGCCCCGGCTACCCGACCCGTCCGCTCAGCATCCGCTCGATCACCACGGCCACCCCGTCCTCGTTGTTGGCGACCGTGCGCCCCGAGGCGGCGGCGATCACCTCCGGGTGGGCGTTGCCCATGGCGTACGACTGGCCCGCCCAGGTCAGCATCTCGACATCGTTGGGCATGTCCCCGAAGGCCGCGACCTCCTCGGGCGAGATCCCGCGCTCGGCACAGCACAGGGCGAGCGTGCTGGCCTTGGAGACACCGGGGCCGCTGATCTCCAGCAACGCGCTGGGGCTGGACCGGGTGACATTGGCACGGTCGCCGAGGGCGAGCCGGGCGAGGGTGAGGAACGCGTCGGGGTCCAGCGTGGGGTGGTACGCGAGGATCTTGAGCACCGGCTCGGAGGCGCCCGGCGCGTTGCCGCGCAGCAGTTCCTCGGCGGGCGCCAGCACGTCCGGTATCTCCATGTGCAGCTTGGGATAGTCGGGTTCCTGGTTGAAGCCGTACGTCTGCTCCACCGCGTACACCGTCCCGGGCGCCGCGTCCCGCAGCAGCCGTACGGCGTCCAGGGCGTTGTCCCGGGCCAGGTCGCGCACCGTGACGAAGCGGTGGGCGCCGGGGCCGCCGTGGAGGTCGACGACGGCGGCGCCGTTTCCGCAGATGGCGAGGCCGTGACCGTGCACATGGTCGCTCACGACGTCCATCCAGCGGGCCGGGCGGCCGGTGACGAAGAAGACCTCGATACCCGCCTCCTCGGCCGCCGCGAGGGCGGCGACGGTCCGCGGGGAGACCGATTTGTCGTCGCGCAGCAGGGTGCCGTCGAGGTCGGTGGCGATCAGGCGGGGCGGCGCGGCGGCGGCCGGGATGTCGGGCTGTCGAGTCGCTGAGGTCACCGGGCCATTGTCGCGCATATGCCCGTACGGCCGGGTGGGGGTCCGGCCGACGGGGAACGCGACGGCGACGGACCGACCGACGGACCGACCGACGGACTGAGCGACGGACCGACCGACGGACCGAACGACGGACCGGCCCCCTGGGGCCGACCTAGGAGAGCTGTGCCACCGCTTCCATCGCGATCTGCTCGAAGACCTTCTGGTCCGCCGCGAAGTCCGTGTCCGGGATCGGCCAGTGGATCACGATCTCGGTGAAGCCGATCTCCTTGTGCCGCCCGGCGAAGTCCACGAACGCGTCCAGCGACTCCAGGGGCCGCGACCGGTCCGGGGTGAACCCGGTGAGCAGGATCTTGTCCAGCCCGTTCACGTCCCGGCCCAGCTCGGCACAGGCGTCCGCGAGCCGCTCGGCCTGGCCGCGCAGGGCACGGACCGACTGCTCGGGGGTGCCGGTCTCGAAGAGCTGGGGGTCGCCGGTGGTCACCCACGCCTGTCCATGGCGGGCGGCGAGCCGCAGCCCGCGCGGTCCGGTCGCGGCGACGGCGAACGGCAGCCGGGGGCGCCGGACACACCCCGGGATGTTGCGGGCCTCGTGCGCCGAGTAGTAGTTGCCCTCGTACGAGACGGCGTCCTCGCTGAGCAACCGGTCGAGCAGCGGAACGAACTCACCGAACCGGTCGGCGCGCTCCCGGGGCGTCCAGGGCTCCTGGCCGAGCGCGGTGGCGTCGAAACCGGTGCCTCCGGCGCCGATGCCGAGCGTGATCCGTCCGCCGGAGATGTCGTCCAGCGAGATCAGTTCCTTGGCGAGGGTCACCGGATGCCGGAAGTTCGGCGAGCCCAACCCATGCTCATACCATCGGTCCCATGCCCCGCCCCAAGCCCTCAGAACTGGCCATCACCCCAGGTGAACCGGCTGCCCTGTACTGCCGGATATCCCAGGCCGACGATGACGACCAGACCGGCGTGGACCGGCAGGAACGTATTTGCCGGGAGGTCGCCGAACGGCGCGGCCTGGCCATCGACCCCGCCCACGTCTTCGTCGACAACAGCCGCTCCGCCTGGCGCCGGAACCGCAAGCGCCCCGGCTGGGACGAGCTCCTCGAACGCGCTCGGCGCCGAGAGTTCCGGCACGTCATCGCCTACCACCCCGACCGGCTCATGCGGCAGCCGCGCGACCTGGAGGAGCTTCTCCAGGTCTCCGACGAGCACGCGATCGTGCTGCACGGCGAGGCGAACCGCCGGAACCTGTCCGACCCCGACGACCGCTTCATCCTCCGCATCGAGGTCGCCCACGCCTGCCGCTCCTCCGACGACACCTCCCGCCGTCTGAAGTCCGCGCTGGCGGAGCGCGCCGAGACCGGAATGCCGCACTCGGGCAAGCGCCGATTCGGGTACGAGCCCGACGGCATGACCGTCAAGGAGGACGAGGCCGAGATCGTCCGGGAGGTCTTCGACCGCTACCTCAAGGGCCAGAGCCCGGTGGCCATCGCCCTCGTCCTCCACAAGCGCAGCGTCAAGACCGTCTACGGCAAGGAGTGGACCCAGGGCACCGTCCGGGCCCTGCTCGACTCCCGCCACGTCGCCGGCATCCGCATGCACCGGGGCGAGGAGGTCGGCCCCGGGAAGTGGCCCGCCATCATCGACGCCGGCACCTGGGCCGAGACCCGCGCCCGCCGCGAGTACCGGTCCGCCGTCCACCGGACCAACCTGGAGCTGCGCCGCTTCTACCTGCTGCGCGGCCTGGTCATGTGCAAGCGCTGCGGCACCCTCATGTCGGGCACGAAGGTCGGCGCCGTGCCCTCGTACCTGTGCACGCGCAAGAGCCGCAACGACGAGAAGAAGTGCGTCCGCCGCATCGCCGCCGTGAAGCTGGAGGGGTTCGTCACCGAGGCCGCGATCGATCTGCTCGGCCGACTCACGGTCTCCGGCCGACTCGCCTCCGCCACACCGGCGAACGCCCTGACGGAGGCGGTGGAGGCCGACCAGTCGCAGCTCGCCGACCTCAACCAGATGTGGACCGCCAAGGAGATCTCCACGGCGGAGTACCGGACGATGCGCAAGGAGATCACCGACCGGATCGCCAAAGCCCAGCGCCGCATGGTCGTGCGCCCGGTGAAGCTGCTCGACGGGCTGACGGGACCGGGTGCCCGAGCGGCCTGGGAGGCCGAGGAGATGACGGACGAGCGGCGCAACGCCATACTCCGCTTCCTCTTCTCCGGTGTGGTCATCGACGCCTCGGGCAAGCCGAGCGGCGTCTTCGACTGGGACCGCATCGACATCGAGCAGAACCAGCTCTAAGGGCCGGTGCCGGGGCGGCCGATGCCTCTACCACGGATGTCCCGGTTGGTGAAAACGGGGATCCTCCGGATTCTGAGGGCATCGCCGATGGACGACCCGCCAGGTCAGCCGTCGGCGGCATGCGCGTACCCGGGTGTTGGAGCACTCGGAGACGCGCGATCCACCGACCGCCCGACGACCCGCGCGGTGCGGGAACTGCCATCCCCGCACCGTCCACGAGGAGCTGCCCGTGCGCCTGCTGCCCGAGGCGAGCACAGCACCGACCACCCCGACGACCCGAGCCGAACAGCACGAGGAAGCCCGAGCTCAGGCCCTGCGCCGCGTCTGCGCCGGATTCACCACGGCGATCAGCCCGCACAGCGCCGCGCGGCTGGCCGACCTGATGACCGGGTCGCGGTTCGAGAAGGCCGCATAGCCCGCGTACGAGAAGCGGCCCTGGTGTTGGAGCACCAAGGCCGCTGGGACTCCCAAGACGACCGCCCAAACGATCTACCCGGGCCGGGACCTGCCAGTCCGTATCGGCCCGAGACAAGGAAGCTCTGTGCCCCAGGGTACGACCCGGCAGTGGCAAGCGCCCTTCACTCCCGCCGGCCACGGCCAGCAGGACGCGATCGACGTCACGGCCACCCGCCGCACGACGCGGAGGCCGAGGCCGCCGTGCTCGGCGCCTGCATGTTCCAGAGCACGGTCGTCGACGACGTCCGGAAGATACTGGAGCCGGGTGACTTCTACCGGCCCGCGCACACCACCATCTGGCACGCCCTCCTGGAACTGCGCAGGCGGGAAGCACCGACCGACGCGATCGCGCTCTGCCATCAGCTGAAATCCACAGGCGACCTCACCCGCGTCGGCGGCCCCCCGTACCTGCACTCGCTGGCGACCTCGGCGGCCGTGGGGTCCGGAGCCCCGTACTACGCGGACATCGTCCGAAGCCACGCCGACCTACGAGTCCTCCAGGCCACGGCGGTCCGCGTGCTCCAGAGCGCCACCGCGCAGGGAGCAGACCCGGCCGAGGTACGAAGCCTGCTGGCGGCATCACTGAGCGAGGCCGACGACCGCGCCCGCCACAGCTCAGGGGGACGACTCCAGCGGTACGCCGTGGACGGCTGGTCCTTCGTCACCGACACCCCCACCACCACCGAGCCCTTGTGGGGCACACCAGGGAAAGCGGCCTGGGCCTCGGGGGAAAGCCTGATGCTCGTCGGACCACCCGGCGTCGGCAAGTCGACGATCGCCCAGCAGATCGTCCTCGCCCGCCTCGGCCTGATCGCCCAGGTCCTGGACATGCCGGTACGGGAGGGCGAGAAGGTCCTCTACATCGCCGCGGACCGGCCCAGCCAGCTCGCCCGCGCCTTCACCCGGGTCGTACACTGGGTCGACCGGGACATCCTGCGCCGACGCCTGGTCTTCTGGTCGGGACCACTGCCCGCGTCGCTCAACACGGAGCCCCAGCTTCTCACCGAGCTGGCCGCCGAACACGGAGCGGACACCGTGGTGATCGACAGCCTTAAGGACGTGGTCGGCAAACTCACCGACGACGAGGCCGGACTCGCGTACAACAACGCCCGCCAGCAGCTCCTGCGCGACGGCGTGGAACTCCTCGAACTGCACCACCAGCGCAAACAGGGCCCCGATGCCTCGCGTACCCAGCGCCCCGTCCTCGACCAGGTATACGGCTCCGCCTGGTTCACGGCGGGCGCGGGAAGCGTCCTGTTCCTCAGCGGGGCGGGCGGAGACCCGGTGGTCCACCTCCACCATCTCAAGACCATCGACGACGAGATCGGTCCACTGCCCATCATCCACGACCACCCCCGTGGCCTCTCTCGCGTCGACACCAGCCTTGACCCGCTGACCCTCCTGCGTCAGGCGGGAGCCAACGGGCTCACCGCCCGCCAGCTCGCGTCCCAGATCACCGGCGAGCACAAACCCACCACTGCGGACATCGCCAAGGCCCGGCGCCGCTTGGAGAACCTCGCCAAGAGCGGACACGCCAGCCAGGAGACCGGTGCGGGCGGCGGCACTGGCGGCGGTCAGGCCACCCGCTGGAAGGCGATCACGCCTCACCACATCTCCGCAGTGTCCTGACCGGGCGGACCCGTACACGGTGCCGTATGCGCCCCGGACCACCGAAGGCGCGTACGCACGGCTTCCACCGCGTACGAAACCCAGGAAGCCGCAGGTCACACGCCTACGCCCCACTGAACGGCGCTTCCACGCCCTGGCGCCTACGCGCTGCCCCCTCCTTGGAGAGGGGGCAGCGTAAGCGCCCCGCCTTCACAGTCCCTGGAGAACCCCGCTTGACCGTGCACCATCCCGCCCCGTCGTCGGCTCACCAGGAGTCCCAGCATCGGCCGGACCCATCGGCGCAGTCGACGGGCACGCCGCAGCAGAGGGCGGAACGGTACGTCCTCGCCGCCGCAGGCATCGTCATCGTGGCCCTGACCGCCGGAGCGTTCTGGCTCTCGTACGCGCACCTCGCCGAGGTCGCCGGGCGCCACGGCCTCGGCGGCTCGCCCGCCCGCCAATGGGCCTGGCCCGCCACCCTGGACGCCTTCATCGTCGCGGGCGAACTCCTCATGCTCCGAGCCGGACTGCGCCGGGTCACCGACGGATGGGCCATCGCCCTCACCGCCACCGGATCGATCGGCTCCATCGCACTCAACGTGGCCGGCGTCAACGGCACAGCCCCCGTCGGCACCGTCCCCGTGCTCGACTACATCGTCGCCGCCGTCCCCCCGACCGCCGCACTCCTCGCCTTCGGCGTCCTGATGCGGCAGATCCACCAACTCGTCGACCAACCCCCACGCCACCCGGACACCCCGCCCCCGGCCAACCCCGACGCCCTGGCCATACCCGGCCAGTCACAGGAGCCGCCAGCCCAGGTTCCGGAGGTCGCCCGCAGGGGTGGGCGGCCCGCGGACGCCACCCTCGACGAGCTGGTGGAGATCGGCAGTATCGCCGTCGCCGAATGCGGTCGGGTCTCCCGCACCGTCGTCCTGAAAGCGATCCGGGACAAGGGTCTCAAGGTCGGCGGCGAACGACTGACCGAGGTCATGAACACCCTCCGCGCCGAAGCTGAAGCCAGCCCCACCGGCGGCTGACCACACCCCCACCGGAACAGACGGGGGTGGTCGGAACCCTTCCGACCACCCCCGTCACCGGCGGTCCTCACCGTCTCGGCTTCCCGTCCACACCTGTGGGTCAGCCGGAGCAAACGGCCCACAAGCCCCGAACTCCGCTGCCCGCCACCGTCCCCGTTCTGGATGTCCACCGTGAAACACGACCCGCACGGCCCGCACGTCACCGATGTCCCTGTCCCACCGCTGGCGAAGCCGCGTAGGCTGCTGGCCCGTCTGCGGCAGGCGTTCACGACCAGTGCCCCGGGCGGAGCCAGTAGTACCCCGAGTCCGACTCAAGGCCGGTCTTCGGGGTTCTCCGCCCCGGGGGTGGCGGAGACGGCCCAGCGCCAGGGGGCGCCGGACCAAGGGTTCGGGGCCGAGGGCGGCCCCGAACCGGACGAGCTTCACGCCGTACAGCAGCAGATCCTCCACCCCGTCGCCGACACCGCGCCCGTTTCCGACGAGCCGGCCGTGCCGAGCGTCCGGCCCGCGATCCGCCGGTTCACCGGCACCAAGCGCACCGACCGTGTCGGCCCCCTGCGCTTCACCGATGCCGAGCGCCTGCTCCTCCAGGAGGCCGCTGCCGAGCACGGCTACAAGGGCGAATCCGGTTTCGCCGCCGACATCGTCCTGGCGTTCGTATCCGGCCGGTTCACCGCGAACCTCCCGTTGTCCGAGGACCGGCGCCGTACCCACATGTTCCGCGCCCAGGTCCTGCGTCAGCTCAACCGAATCGGCCACAACGTCAACCAGATCGCCCGCGCCCTCAACAGCGACCTCACACCGCCCGACATCCGACAGCGTCTCGCCGAACTCCACGATCTACTGGAGCTGATCGCCGAAGCCCTCCACCGGCCGGCCGATACCGGAACGGATCTCGCCGCGTGATCGCCGCCATCAAACCGGCCGGGTCCAACACCCGCGGACTCCTCGCCTACCTCTACAGCCTCGGCACCCACGACCAGCACTTCGACCCCCACATCGTCGCCGCGTTCGCCACCCTCGGCATGCCCGACCCCGGCCGCGACGAGAACGCCACCCTCACCCAGCTCGCCCGCCACCTCGACGAACCCGTCCGCCTCCGCAACAGCGAGTTCGGCAGGAAGGTCACCGACCACGTCTGGCACTGCCCCGTCCGCGCCGCACCCGAGGACCGCCACCTCACCGACACCGAATGGGGAGAGATCGCCCAGCGAATCGTCGAAGCCGCCAGCATCGCCCCGCCCGGGGACGACCTCGCCTGCCGCTGGATCGCCGTCCGCCACGCCGACGACCACATCCACATCCTCGCCACCACAGTCCGCGAAGACGGCCGCCGCCCCAAACTCCACGACAGCGGTATCCGCGTCGGCGACGCATGCCGCCGGATCGAGAAGGACTACGGGCTGCGCCGGCTGAAGAAGGGCGACCGCACTGGCACCCGCGCCCCCACTCAGGCCGAGATGCACAAAGCCTCCCGCCTCGGCTGGGAACAGACCAGCCGCCAATGGCTCGAAGACCGCGTCCGCGCCGCCATCCCCCACGTCACCGACACCGAGGAACTCCTCGCCTACCTCGCCGCCGACGACATCACCGTCAAGCCTCGCCGCGGACCCTCCGGAGACCTCCTCGGCTACGCCCTCGGCCGTCCCGGCGACCTCAACAAAGACGGCGAACAGATCTTCCACCCCGGCGGGAAACTCGCCCCCGACCTCACCCTCCCCAAACTCCGGGCCCGCCTTGAAACCACCCGCCCCGAGGAACACCCCACCGCCCGCCGCACCCACCCCGCCACCGCCTGGCACCGCGCCACCAGCGCCCTCGACACCCTCCACACGGAGATCACCAACGGCGAGGACAGCGCCCGCGCCCAGGCCCACATCGCCGCCCTCGGCGAACTCCTCGAAGCCACCGCTCAGCAAGCCCCCGCCCAGCTCCAAGCCGAACTACGGGCAGCGTCCAGGGCATTCGCCCGCGCCCAGCGCTCCCAGATCCGCGCCGAGAACCGGGCCGCTCACACCCTGCGTACGGCCGCCCGCGACATCGCCCACACCGCCACCGGCCCCGACGGCAGCACCCTCGCCGCCTTGGTCGCCGCACTCGTCTGGGCCGCGATCATCGCCGGACGCTGGCACGAAGCCCGAGGCCACGCCCACCAGGCCGACGCCGCCCACCAAGCCGTCCAGCACCTCCAGGCCGCCACCGATCAGGCACTCTCGCCCCAGCTCACCGCCCTCGAACACCGCAGCTCCGGCGACAAGACACGCTCCACCCTGGCCCGCGACGTCCGCGCCGTCGTCCCTGACCACGCCGACCGCATCCTCACCGACCCCGCCTGGCCCGCCCTCACCACCCTCCTCACCGACGCCGAAGCCCGAGGCCACCACCCCCACCAACTCCTCAAAGAAGCCGCAGCCCAGCGCGAACTCGCCACCGCCCGCCAACCCGCCCGCGTCCTCATCACCCGCATCCAGCACACCGCACGCAACCCCATCACCAACCATCGCGCCGAAGCCGCCCGCAGCCGCACGACCCAGGCCATGCCTCCGCCGCGTTCCCCGCAGCCCGATGGCCTGCCGTCCACCAGGGCAAGTCTTCCTACCGACCTCGGCCGGAGGTCCCGGCGTTAGAGAGCACCAGCGGCAGGGGGATCACCTCCCTGGTGATCCCCCTGCCGTACGGTGACTCCGGTCAGCGACTGACCAGCACGTCTCCGAAGGCTTCGTGGGCTGAGCCGGGCAGCGTTCGGTGCAGGGATTCCGCCCGCGAGCGGACGAGGCCTTGGCGGTACGCATCCGGAAGCCTCGTCCAGACGTCCGAGGCGAGATCCACCGCCGCTGTGTGATCACCGTCCGCCGACAGGCACAGGGCGGTGTCGATGGACAGGAGGGCGCGCGTCATCACCGACGGCGACCGGGTGAGAGCCAGCGCCACCTCCTGCTCCTCGTACGCCTCACGGGTCCGGCCCATCAGGGTGAACGCCTGGGAGAGGTGGACGTGGTGCTTCTGGAGCGGATAGCCGAACCAGGTGTCGGCGGCCTGGGAGGTGTCCAGCCGGTCGGCGATGGAACGGGCGTCGGCGACCGCGCGCAGAGCGGCCTGGTGATCACCGGTCGAGGCGAGAGCCCGCGCGGTGACGGCGGCGGCGAGCGCGGCGGCAGCGGTCGGTGTCTTCCCTGCTTCCGTACGGGCGCGCATGGCC
This sequence comes from Streptomyces sp. NPDC048290, assembly GCF_040652095.1. NCBI lineage: Bacteria > Bacillati > Actinomycetota > Actinomycetes > Kitasatosporales > Streptomycetaceae > Streptomyces > Streptomyces sp. NPDC048290. The sequence continues at coordinate 91,558 of NZ_JBEZLM010000004.1, read as the reverse complement.
AGAGCCGCCGCGGTCTTCGGCGCTCCGTAGTTGAGCGGGACCATGGCATGCCGGGCCAGGACCCACGCCAGCATGTGCCGGTCCCCGGACTCCCGGGCCGCCTGTTCGGCGGTCGCGAACCACCCGTAGGCGTCCCGCTGATCTCCCCGGTCGTGCTGGATGATCGCCACCAGACCCGTGATCCCCGCCGCCGTACGGGCCAGCTCCGCCCGGGTGGCCGCCGGATGCGGGCGGCCGAGGACCTCGCGCAGCAGGCCGAGATCGGCGGTCATCTCGTCGAGGACGAGGCTCGGTGGCCGACCGTGGTATCCGCCTCGGTGCCTCTCGAAAGCGCCTGCCAGGTAAGCCAGATCACCGGCGTCGGAGCCGGAGAGGCCGGCGTCGATGCCCTGCCGGGCCTCGGCGATACCCGGCAGCGCGGCCGTTCCCGCCGTCACCGCCGCCACACCGAAGAATCGTCGTCGTTCCACCGCCGTCTCCTCCTTCCCCTCGCCGTCCGGGGCCGGGGCCGCTCGGCGCTGCTGCCTACGCCAGCGCCTGCTCGCGGCCACAGCGTGGACGATCTCCTCGACCGAACGCCCGTAGCCCTTCGCCAGCAGTTCGTGCCACACCGGTGTCGGCAGACGGCGTTCGGTCTCCCAGCGTTTGAGGTTCTCCGGGTCGAACCACTTTCCCCCTTGGGCCTCCTGCAGCACCAGAGCCTGTTCCTCGCGGGAACGTCCTTCGGCTTCCCGGATTTCCCTCAGTAAGGCCCCGATGCCCTCTGGTGCCATCATGCCCATCCCCCAAGCGTCTGAAAGTCCCGTCTCTCATCCTGGCCCCCTGAACCGGTCCCCCACGCGGAAACGCACCCCTTCCTGGCACCGGTGGCCGGACCGGTCACGGAGTTGACTGGATAGCAGCCGGTCGGCAGGCGGAAGACAACACATACCTTCCTGCGCCGCGGCCCACCTCACCGCCCAGGTCCGTCGGCCACCGAAGGGGTCCGTCATGCGCGTACGCGGCAGAAGCTTCTTCCTGGTCCGTGACCCGTCCTCCGTGCCACTGAGCCGCCGACGACTCCGCGACCTCATCACCCAGTGGGATCTGCACCTGGACGAGGACTCCGAGACCGCGCTGATCACCACCACCTCGGAACTGGTGACCAACGGAGTAGTGCACGGCACCGGAACCGTACTCACCGTCGGAGTACACGCCGACCTCGGACGCCGCCGGGTGCTGATCGAGGTGTACGACGACTCGCTCGCCCTGCCGCACCGCCGTGCAGCGGGCCTCTACGCCGAGAGCGGGCGTGGCCTGTTGCTCATCGACCAGTTGGCCATCCGCCACGGCGCCGAGCGGGCCGGCCTGGGCAAGCGGGTCTGGGCCGAGATCGCGATCCCCCGGCAGCCCCGGACCCGGCACCGGCTGGGTTTCCGACCATGCCAGGCGGCCCGATCGGTCGCCCGCCGCCTGTCCGCACCCCTCCGTCCGCCGACGTACCCGCCGGGCAAGGCCGCCTGACGGCCCCGACCGGCCACTGATCGTCCGGTCCGCGACGGCATCGCCGAGCGGGCCGGGCCGCACCACCGCACCTCCCATCACCCAGAAGAAGGGAACGCGCCATGAACGAACCGTTGAACACCACCGTGAACATCGAGGACGACCTGCTGCCCGTCGAGATCGGTGAGATCGCCGAGCTGACCGAGGGCCAGGGCGGCACCGGCAGCGAGGACAAGCGCCGCATGTACAACTGACGCCCGCGAGGTGGTGCGGCCCTGTGCGGGGCCGCACCACCTCTTTCCGTTCGCCCCCCTCGGCCCCTTGTGAGGAAGACATGATCTTCGGAGGTTGCTGTACGACCCGCTCCGGCGGTCCCCGTCCGGTGGGCTCGGAATCCATCGCCGCCGGATCGGCAATCTGGCGGCTCGGCCCGGGGCCGGTACGGGTTTCCTCGGCCGACGACGTCCGCCGTCGAGTCGTAGTCCTGGGCTGGTCCGGCTGCTCGGACCAGGAGGTCGCCCGTCTGGTGGACGCCCCGATCCCGTCCGACATCACGTGGCGATGGCCCGGCACGTACACCGTGGTGGACGAGTACGAGGACCGGATGGTGCTGTACACCGACCCGGCCGCCGCCCAGCCCGTCTATCTGACCCGGCACGAGAACGACTGGGTGTGGTGCAGCTCCGCCCGCGCCCTGGCCTCGCTCACCGGCGCCGGCATCGACACCCAGCGTCTGGCCTGCACCGTCTTCCTGCCCTCGGTCCCCGCGCTCACCAACGGGCGGACCTTCTTCACCAGGGTGGAACAGCTTCCGCCCGGCAGCCGGATCGAGCTACCGAAGGATGGCGGCACCCCGCGCCGTGTCACCCTCTGGCGGCCCATCGAACTGTCCGACGGCCCGCCGGACCGACGTCTCCGCAAGGCCCTCGACGAAGCCGTAGTCCTGCGGGCGGCGGCCGACCCGGGTCTCGCCTGTGACATGTCCGGTGGACTGGACTCCACGTCGCTGGCGGTTCTGGCGGGGCGGGCCCTTCCGCCGGGCGCCCGGCTGAACGCCGTCACCATCCACCCCGAGGGCGACGAGACCGGGGCGGACCTGCGGTACGCCCGCCTCACCGCCGCCGCGCACACGAACCGCATCACCCACCACCTGCTGCCGCTGACCGCCGAGCACCGCCCGTACACCCGGATCACCGCCGTCCCCGCGACCGACGAGCCAGCGCCCTCGACCTTGACCCAGGCCCGTCTGACCGGACAGTTCCGCTGGATGAAGGAACGACTGGGCACCCGTACCCATCTGACCGGCGACGGAGGCGACAGCGTCCTGTTCCAGCCACCGATCCGACTCGCCGACCTGTTCCGGCACCGCAGAATCGAACGCGCGGTGGGCGAAGCCTTCGGATGGGCCCGGCTGCGGAGGAGGCCGACGCTTCCCCTGCTTCGGGACGCCGCCAAGGTCGCCAGGACCAGCCGCCAAGCGGCGCTCATCGGTCTCGCCCGTACGGTGGGCACTCCCGGCCGGCACGATCACGGGCTGGTGCGCTGGTTCCCCCTGGTGCCCTTCCCCGGCTGGGCAGAACCGGCGGCCCGGGAGAAGCTGGTCGCCGCTGCGCACGAGGCCGCAGCGGCGCCTGATCAACTTCCGGACCTCGACTTCTCCGTGCGGACCCTGGTGGACGAGATCCGCGAGATCGCCCGCACCGCGACTGCCGATGCCGTCCTGGCGCGAAGCTGCGGCATCGACCTCCACAACCCGTTCCTCGATGCCGTTGTGGTGGACGCCGTACTGCGAACACCGCTCGACCGGCGCCCGGCCATCCACGAGTACAAGCCGCTGCTACGACGTGCCATGGCGGACCTCCTGCCTCCGGAGGTCTCGGCCCGGACCACCAAGGGCAGCTTCGAGGCCGACCACTACACAGGAATGCGCGCCAACCTCCCCGAGCTGATTCCCCTCGCGGACGGCTACCTCGCCTCCTACGGGCTCCTCGCCCCGGACCGGTTCCGCCGCTGCCTGCGGGAGGCGGCAGCCGGCGTGCCGATGCCGCTGGCGACGGTGGAACAGGCGCTCATGGCCGAGGCCTGGCTCGTCGCCCACCACCGCGAACCCGCCCCGAATTGGACCCGCGAACCCGCCGGGAGCCTCCGTGACTGACCTGCCCGGCTTCGCCACCGCGCCCCGCAACGTCCGCTCGGTGGACTTCGGACACGTCCTGGTCCTCCTCGACTACCAGACTGGTCGTGTCCAGTGCCTTCTCCCCGCTGCCGCTGCCCAGTGGCGCGAGACCGCCACCACGGGACGCGTGGCCTCGATGGCACCTGCCCTCGCTACACAGCTCATCGGCGCCGAACTCCTGGTGCCAGCCCTCACGCCAGCCCCGTGGCCCGCGCCCGTAACCGCCCTGGCACCTGTCGCGAGCTGGGGCGGCACCGAACACACGGCGGGCACGACCCGTCCGGGCGCTGTCTGCTCCCCCATGGCCATGGCCGCCCTCGGAACCGTCTTCGGGATCAAGCGCGCCGGTGCCCCGCACACCGCCATGCACCGGCTCACCGCCGTGATCAAGCACACCACAGCCACCACCCGCCGCCCGGCCACCCCCACCGAGGCGGCCTCGGCCGTCAACTCCGTACGCCGGGCTGGCTGGTATTCACCGGCACGGACCGCATGCCTGGAGGAATCAGCCGCCGCCGTGCTACTTCTGGCCTCCCGCCGTCTCTCGGTCACCTGGTGTCACGGCGTCGCGCCCGACCCCGTCCGGCTGCACGCCTGGGTCCAGACCGCAGACGGAGCCCCGGCCGCCGAACCGCCCTCGACCCTGGCCTTCACCCCCGCCCTCACCCTCGGAGCCCGCCATCAGCGCCAGCACTGACCCCATCCTGTGGATCTCCAACGACACCTGCGCCCTCGGCCCCTACCGCGCCGACCTCGTCGAGACCTACTGGCGCTGGGAACAGGACCCCGCCCTCCTCGTCGGCTACGGCCGCCAGACCCCCGAATCCCTGGAAGCCCGCACCGAGGGCATGGCCCACCAGCTCCGCGGCGGCAACCCCCGCTTCACCGTCTACGACCTCACCAGCGGCGAACCCGTCCCCGCCGGAGTCACCACCCTGCTCCCCGACGATGCCGTCCGCACCGCCGAGTACGTCATCATGCTCGCCCCCGAAGCCCGCGGACACGGCCTCGGCACCCAGGCCACCCGCCTCACCCTCGACTACGCCTTCCACATCACCAACCTCCGCATGGTCTGGCTCAAGGTCCTCGCCCCCAACAAGCCCGGCATCCGCGCCTACGAAAAGGCCGGCTTCCGCACCGTGGGCGCCATGCGCCAGGCCGGCTACTGGCTCGGCCAGGTCTGCGACGAGATCGTCATGGACGCCACCGCCGACGACTTCACTGGGCCCTCGGTGGTCACACCACTACTGCCCAGGTGAGCTAATCCGGTCTGATCCGGGCCCAGCCAGCGGAAGTTCGCAGATGCGTGAAGCCTCCGCGCCGCCGCCTGCATACTCCCTCAAGCCCGACGGGAAACGAATCGGAATGACACAGAGCACAGCCAGCCAAGTAGGGCGCTTCCATGCTGGGCGCATTTCCGAGGGACTGCCGCGGGCTCTCGATGCCTGGTGCGTAACCACTGACGACGTCGCTACAGCCACCCGGATCGCTGACCTCCTGGGTGGCGAGGTCCAACCGAACGAAGCCGACGGCGGTCTCGCTTACGAAGTGCTCACGACTCATGAGAGCGTTCGTGTGCTCGTGGACGGCCCTGACGCACTCGCGTCTGACCTGATCCTCTGGCGCGGCCACGATGTCGTCCACCACTGCGACGGTGTGGATTTCCTGTCACCGGAAGAAAAGAAGGGCCAGCCCTGCGGATGCCCTCGACTGCTTGAGGACAGGAAGACCGAGGCCAAGAGAGGGAGCGGCCCGTCGCCGTCCATCGACCTCATATTCCGGATCGCGGCAGCGCCAACCCTCGGCGAGTTCCGCTTCAGATCGGGTTCATGGAAGCTGGCCGAGCAGCTCGGCAAGCTGGATGAGGCACTGCGACACGTCGACGGCCCGGCCATGTGCGAGCTCACCCTGGAGCTTGTGCTGTACACCACCAAAATGGGCAGACACGTCGGCTACCGAAAGCCGGTGCTCACCGTACTCGGCAGTCCGGACACCGTCCCAGCAGAACCCCCGCCGACAGCTGAACCCACACCTCCGCCAGCGTCATCCGGCCCCAGCCGCAGGACCAACCGATCCCCTGGGTCCACCGCCCCGGCTCTGACAGCCCCGCCCCTCTCAGCCAGCGTGGATGTGGATACCGTCCTGCTCCGCCGTGCCGCCGAACTGCTCGGCACCAGCGGGCACCAGGAAACAGTTACAGCCGCGCTGTCCACGGTCCTGGAAAGCAAGCACCACTCGCTGGAGCTGGAGCGGCTGCGCAAACAGGTCGGCCATATCGCTTCGATCGCGGATCAAGCACTTCGAGGCGAAAGCTCGCCCGCGTACCGGAGCGAAGACACCATCTCGTGATCGGTAAGGTTGACGCCCCGACGCCACAGGCGCATCAAGAGCCCTCTGAGTCCGACGTAGGCTCGGTGACATGAGTCTGCGCCTGAGCACCGTGATCCTTCCCATCGACCGCTGGCACGAGGGAGGGCGCACGAAGTGGCAGCGTGCCGAGGAGCTCGGCTTCCACACGGCGTACACCTATGACCATCTCTCCTGGCGCACCTTCCGCGACGGTCCGTGGTTCGGAGCTCTCCCCACCCTCACCGCTGCCGCCACGGCGACCGAGCGTCTCCGCTTGGGCACCCTTGTTACCTCTCCAAATTTCCGGCATCCCGTCCCGCTCGCCAAAGAGCTGATGTCGCTCGACGACATCTCCAACGGTCGGATCACCCTGGGGATCGGCGCGGGAGGCAAGGGCTTCGACGGGGCCGCACTCGGCCAGGATCCATGGACGCCCCGCGAGCGTGCCGACCGATTCGGGGAGTTCCTGCCGCTGCTGGACCGGCTGCTCACCGAGTGGGAGACGGACGCCGGGGGCTCCTTCTACTCGGCGGCGGAGTACCGCAACGTCCCCGGCTGCGTACAGGGGCCCCGGCTGCCGTTCGCGGTGGCGGCGACCGGGCCGCGCGGGATGCGACTGGCAGCGCAGTATGGGCAGGCGTGGGTGACGACCGGCGACCCGAAGCTGTACGACGAGGGCACCCCCGAGCAGTCGGTGGCGGCACTGCGTGACCAGATCGATAAGCTCGGCAAGGCGTGCGCGGAGCTCGGCCGGGATGAGGTCGAGCTCGACAAGATCCTGCTCCACGGCTTCACCCCGGACCGGAACCGCCCACTGGAGTCGGTCGACGCCTTCGTCGACTTCGCCGGCCGCCACCGCGAGCTCGGCTTCACCGAGATCGTGATCCACTGGCCGATCGCCGACTCGGACTTCGCGACCGCCCCAGCAGTCTTCGAGGCCATCGCCACCGAGGCCATCAGCCGCTTGGGTTGAGTGATCTTCTTTCTCTGTAACTGACGTTTTCTCAGCGAAATGACCTACGTGAAGCCGTACAGATCAGGCCATGTGTGTTGCAGGTCCGGCGAAGGCGAACCGCACCCGGCTACGGGCAGACGTAAAGCCCCTGGTAGGACAGGTCTCACCACAAGATCGTGTCCGAACCACCAGAGGCTTCACGTTGGTCACCTATGTTGCCACGCTCGATGTCCCGCGCCATGTCGTGGATCACCTGTCCCGCCTGCTGGCCGCGCACCGACGGCGCGTCGGCACTCCGCGCGGCAGTCGGGCACTCGGCCCGTTCCGCCAGGCATTGCTCGTCCTGCGCTGGTTCCGCGAGCGCGGCTGCGTGCACTGCCTGGCCCGTGACGCCGGCGTCTCCCAGGCCACCGGCTACCGCTACCTCCACGAAGCCATCGACGTCCTCGCCGACCAGGCCCCCGACCTGCACGAGGTCCTGGACCACTGCCGACGCGAGGGCATGACCCACGTCATCCTCGACGGCACGCTGATCGAATCCGACCGCCTCGCCGGAGTCCGCGACAACGGCAACGACCTGTGGTTCAGCCAGAAGCACAAGGCATTCGGCGGCAACATCCAGTTCCTGTCCGCCCCGGACGGCACCCCGCTGTGGGTCTCCGACGTCGAGCCCGGCAGCGTCCCCGACATCACCGCCGCCCGCATCCACGCACTGCCCGCGTTGTACAAAGCCGCGGCAGACGACCTCCCGACGCTGGCCGACAAGGGCTACATCGGCGCCGGGATCGGCATCCTCATCCCCGTCCGGCGCCCGAAGGGCCACTCCGAGCAGGCCCTGCACACAGACAGGCGAACCACGAACAGCCTGATCAGAGGCATCCGCGCCCTCGGCGAACGCGCCGCCGCCGAACTCAAGCAACGCTGGCGCACCCTGCAACACGTCACCATCAGCCCCAGCCGGATCGGCGACATCGCCCGCGCCGCCCTCGCCCTCAACAGAATCTGGAAATGATCACCGTTGAGAAAACGTCACTCAGTTGCACAGAGCATGGGCAACGTTTCACCCTGTGCCCAGAAGGCTGAAATGCGAACTGGGTGGGGAATACTGGCCTCCTTCCGGTCAGGCCACGACCACACATACGGCCAGCAGCGACAGTCCGTAGAGCCCGGTGGCTAGATGCAGGAATACCCATAGACGATGAAGCCGGATGCGATGCATCCGAGGAAATGCGCGATAATGATCCGCTCGCGCCTGCACCAGCCTCTCATCGGTGGCCAACACCCCTAGTTCTGCGAGATCTCTGGTCAGAGCACGGGCTTGAGACAGGTGGTAAGAGGCGCGCTCATAATATTTAGACACGACCACTGCACCGTACAGACCAATTAGCGAAACAAAGATACACAAGGGCATCACGTAGAGCGAGAAGCGCTGCTGGACAATCAGAGCGCTAAAAGCGGCTGTGATGACAAGCAGGATGTTGGTCAGAGTCGAGCGTTGCGTCTCAGACTGACGCAGTTGCTCCCGATGCTCCTTCCAGTAACCACGTAGTGCCTCCTCCGAGATCTCAGCCATCAGCCCCCGCCCCCAACCACAGCCGGATACCATGTGCCGTACGGACCGCCCTGGTTCGCAGGCGGACCTCTAGCAGTGGGGACACCGTAGCGTGAGAGTCTTCATCAGCAGTGTTCGGAAGGGCTTGGAGGGCGAGCGCGACTCCCTCCCCGGTTTGATCACTGCGCTGGGCTACACGCCAGTGCGCTTCGAGGACTTCTCAGCCCAGTCCACACCCAGCAGGGAAGCATGCTTGGCGGCACTGGACTCTGCAGATGTCTGTCTGCTTCTCCTAGGACCCAACTATGGTCACGTTTTCCCCGAGACTGGGCAGTCGGCCACTCATGACGAATGGGTGCACGCACAGAAGAAGGGAATTCCGCGGCTCGTTTACCGCAAGACTGGGATAACCTTCGAACCTGACCAGCACGAGTTCACACGCATCGTGGAGAAGTACGCCACAGGCGTTTTTCGAGATTCCTTTCAAGATAGCTTGGACCTTCAAGCCAAGGTCGCCCGAGGATTACGCGAACTGGCCTCAAAGCCATCCCCTCTAGAATTCGCAAGATTGACCCAGGCTCCCGCTCTAAGCTGGATCGCTGACGACAACAGGGTGAATTCACATTTCCGCAACCAAACCTCTACACTTGAGCTCCATGCGCTATCTATAGATCACCCGGGATACTCTGTCCGTGAGATGGAGCGGTACATCGATTCGCTGGCGAATCGGGTACGCGGGACCGGGCACATCGAGAATGACGTCGCGCTCACCCTCTCTCGCACTAAGGATCATGCGGTCGTCAGTATCGATACCGATCGACGTCGCAATCGAGATAAGCCACAAATTGGAGAGTTCGTAGAGGTTCGACTCTACAAAACTGGACAGATTTCTATTGGCGCTACGCTGCCAAGGGACCAGATGGGATCAATTCTGGACCCTGATCTGCTACCTAAGCAGCTTGCCGAGATGCTCCGGCTGATGGGCGCGTTGGACATTATCCAGCAAGGGCACATTGCCCTAGCGGTTGGCGTCTCTCTGGACGGGATCACGAGCATCGATACCTTTGATCCGCATCGCTCGCGGAACAGCGCTCAGCCACTGGGGTTTGGCCGTTCGATTGGCAATCTGAGAACTGAACCGGACGAATCTGTCAGCCTTGCAGCTTTGCATAATGGAGCCACTGAAGTCGCTGGCGACCTCTCCCGAGCGCTATTCGCCCAACTGGCGAGGTAACGGCGCCGCAATCGCACCAAACCACGGCCTGTCGCGGAAACCCTGCCAGGAGAGATGGTCTTAGGTGTACGCGACGTCGAAACCGAATTGTTCGGCGTGCCGCCGCAGCCTCCATCCGTGGCTCCATCGGTGGATCGGCAGGATCACAGCGCTCAGACGCGCACCTCGGCGATAGGCGAGACGGCCTGCGGCGCACCGGCGGCTGCGGTAACGCGGTCATGGGATGCGGGCCAACTCACTAGCCTCGGCGAAGCAGTTGGAGCGAGGCTGGATCTTGCGAAGCTAGCTTCGAGGTGTAGTGTCCTCTGTGTCACCGAGGATCGGGCGAGGCCCGGACTCGGTGTGTGGTGCCGTACACACAGCGCCGCGCCACCCTGCATGGTTTGGACGCCCGGCAGGGTGGCGCGGTTCGACCATCCCCGCACAGAGTGCGAAGACAGAAAGGCCATCCTCGTGAGGATTCCCAATACCCATCATGCATGGTCCCTCCCGCCTTGGGCCATCAAGGCTGGGGCGCCGCTTGTGCTGATCATCGTTCTGGTTGTGTCCGGCGCCTTCGCCCTGGGGCACGGTCCGGCGGCGCTGACCGTGGCCGTCATGGCTCTGCTGGCCGCTGCCATCGAGGAACTGATGCGCGGCGCCATGCAGTGCTGGAGGAGGGTCGCCTGACCAGGGGGGGGGCCGGTGCAGGTGTGCACCCGCACCGGCACCCCCCACCACCCACAAGCGGGACCACGGCAGATCGAGGAGTGCCGGGAAGAGGACGGAAGAACTGTGAAAGGAGACGACGTATCCATGAGCTGGGACCACGAGATCCCGCTCGGGACCCTGTGCGAGGTGAAGGCAGGCCCTTCCGGTTCCTTGCTGGACATCCTCCATGACGGCCCCGACGGAGTGCCGGTGATCTCGCCGCCGGATCTCACCGACGGCCACAGAGTGGACACCCGGCGGCTACGGCGGGTTCCGTGGGACGAAGTGAAACGCCTCTCCCGGTTCTCGCTGCAGGAGGGCGACATCCTCGTCGTACGGCAGGGGACGCTCGGCCGGCTGGCGCTGATCGAGGCGGAACATGCCACCTGGTTCTATGGTTCGTCCTGTCTGCGCATCAGGCCCCAGCGGGACCGTGTCCTGCCCGAGTACCTCGTGTCGTATTTGTCGTATCCGCCCGTGCAACGGTACATGCTGGGCCAGTCCATCCCGGGTACAGTGCCTTCGCTCAATTCGGCGATGCTGAACGAGTTGCCGGTCAGTGTGCCGCCCTTGGACCGGCAGCACGCTGTCGTCGAAGCGCTGGCGGATGTCGACACACGGATCAGGATTCAGCGGCAGATGGCTGATCGCCTGGAGGCACTACGGCCGGCCATCTTCGGAGAACTGATCCAGGGAGTGAGGCTCACGTGAGTCTGTTGAAGCTCGACCAACTGGAACGAGCCCTCGCCGACGCTGGTGACATCCTCCGCGGCAGGATGGACGCGTCGCAGTACCGTGAGGTCATCTCCGCGATGCTGCTTCTCAAGCGGGTCTCGGATCAGCCGGGCATCCTGCAGGTGCCTGACCGTGCGCGTTGGTCCGAGATCGTCGGCTACGAGGGCAAGGCACCGGGGCGGGTACTCAACGAGGCTTTGTGGGCACTTGAGCAGAGCAACCCGGAAGCCCTTAAGGGCGTGTTCGAGGCCGTCGACTTCGACGTAAGACTGAGCCGTGGCGAATTGAAGGCACTGGTCGATCACTTCGACCGTGTTCCGCTGAACGACGGCGACCTGGAGTTCGGCGACGTGGTCGGCCGCGCCTACGACTACCTCCTGGGCGTGTTCGCCGACAGCGCCGGGAAAACGGGCGGAGAGTTCTTCACGCCTCGTTCTGTGGTCAGCCTGATGGTGCGCCTGGTTCGGCCGCGGGAAGGACAGTCGGTCTACGATCCGTTCGCCGGCTCAGGGGGCATGCTCGTCCAGGCTGGGCAGTACGTCGACGAGCAGGATGGGGAGGGCGCGGACCTCACCCTCTTCGGGCAGGAGATGAATGCCGCGACGTGCTCCACAGCTCGGCTGAACCTTCTGCTGCACGGCTTCAAGGGCAGTTCCGTGCTCTGCGGGGACACACTGACCGATCCACTTCACTCACTGGAGGACGGGCACCTCAGGCGCTTCGACCGTGTACTGACCAACCCTCCCTTCTCGATGAACTACTCCGAGAAGGAGATCAGGCATCCGGAGCGGATGAAGTACGGCTGGACCCCCGGGCAGGGTAAGAAGGCCGATCTGATGAACGTCCAGCACGTGCTGGCCACACTCCTTCCGGACGGGATCGGAGCGGTCGTCACCCCGCACGGTGTGTTGTTCCGGGGTGGGGCGGAGGAGCAAATCCGCCGGGGAATCGTCGAAGACGGCCGACTCGAAGCAGTAATCGGTATCGGACCGAATGTCTTCCACGGCACGTCCATCCCTGCCTGCATTCTGGTTCTGCGGGGCACAGGCGGAACATCGGCGGATCAGCGCGGCCAGGTTTTGTTCGTCAACGCAGAGCGCGAAGTGGTCACGGGGCGGTCACGGAACCGCTTGGAGCCGCAGAACGTGGAAAAGATCGTGGGTGCCTTCCACGAATGGGCGGACATCCCCGGCTTCTCGCGGGTGGTCTCTCTGGACGAGATCGAGGCCAACGGCTTCAACCTCAACATCCGGCGTTATGTCGACCCGGGTCCAACCGCCGAGCCCTCTCTGGACGTCCGTGCCGCACTGTTCGGCGGGGTACCGAGAAGTGAGGTCGCCGCAGGGATGAAGACATTCCAGGTCTTCGGTATTGGCCTCACCGACCTGTTCATGACGAAGGATTCCGGCTACTTCGATTTCCCGGCCCGCGGGTGCGAGGCGACGGCAGCGCGGATCTCAAACCTAGCCGCTGCCCGAGAAGGAGACTTCGTCGACCACTGCCGCTCATGGTGGCAGGCTACGGCATCACGCATTGCCGAACTCGTCGGCACCGGAAATCTGTTGACGTCGCGTTCCCGGCTCATGGCCTCTTTCCGTGATGAGCTCCTGCCAGCCGGGATCCTGGACCGGTACCAGTTGACCGGTGCGTTCGCGGCATGGTGGGCCGTCCGGCAGGACGACCTCAGAAGCCTGGACCTCCGGAGCTTTCCCGGGGTGATCGACCGGTGGGCTGTGGCCGACGGCCAGCCTTCGTGTCTCCCTGAGGGCCTGGCACGCGAGCGCGTCCTTGAGGTCCTTGGCAACGACCTTTGCTCTCACGTGGAGAGGCTTGCTGCCGCAGAGCGACAGGGAATGGTCGACGTCTACCGCTCATGGGGGGACCGGTACGAGACTTCCATCATGGATTTGGAGAAGCAGAGTGAGGCGGCTGCAGCACGGCTCAGAGTCCGCCTGGAGGATCTCGGTTACACCTGACCGGTCTGTTCTACATGGCCCGGCTGTGCGCTGACCACGTCAGGCTCATCGGTATCTGAGTTGGCGACAGCGAATATGACCAGGTCACACCGCGATAGGTGAAAGAGGCTTGACCGAGGTGACCAGCGTGCCCAGCCGCATCTGCTCGGTGACGGTCGCGGCGGCCGTCAGGGTCGGCAGGGCACCGAACCACGGTCCGTCCCGGAAGCTGCGCCACGAGAGATGGTCGTAGGTGTATCCGGTGTGGAACCCGAGCTGCTCCGCCCGCTCCCAGGACTCCCGGCTCCCCTCCTGCCAGCGGCGATACGGAAGGATCACGGTGCTCAGGCGGAGGTTCATGCTTTCGAGCCTATGCCGCCGCGGCTGTTTCACGTGAAACACTCACCGCACGCGTCCGCTCAGCCACGGGGTGAGACCGGCTGTCGGGATCAGCTCCTTGTACGTCCGATCTCGGCGCCGATGTCATGACCGACCTCGATCTCCCGCGCGTACTCCACGGCGATGGCTCGCAGCGCGGCGACGGCGGCTTCGGTGGTGGGCAGATGCTCCATGGAGACGATCATGCGATGCCGGGTGCGGTGGGCGCGAGGACGGGGTGGGCCCTCGGGTCGGCGCCGGGCGGGGAACGTGCCGCCGTCTGCCCATGTCCCGCAGGGGAACGTGCCGCCCCGCTGCCCCCGCTCGACGCCCGCAGGGGAACGTGCTTCCCCCTCCCCCCGGGGCAACGCCCCCAGGGGAACGCGCCGCCCCCCTACCCCCCCGCTCACCGCCCCGCAGGGAACCGCAGGTACCCCACCGGCACCGCCCCCGTCAGCCACACCCCGTTCGCGCTGACCTGGAACACATGGCCGTCCCGGTGCATGGCGCCGGAGTCGACGGCCAGCACCACGGGTCGGCCGCGCCGGGCGCCGACCCGGGTCGCGGTCTCCCGGTCGGCGGACAGATGCACGGCGTGCCGGTTCATCGGCCGCAGCCCCTGCGCGCGGATCGCGTCGAGATGGCGGGCCACGGTGCCGTGGTAGAGGTACGGCGGTGGGGTGGCCGGGGGGAGGCCGAGGTCCACGTCGATGGTGTGGCCCTGGCTGGCGCGGATACGGGTGCCCTCGACCGCGAACCGCTGTTTGTCGTTGGTGGCGACCACCTGGTCCAGTTCCTCGCGGGTGAACCGGAATCCGTGGGCCGCCGCGGCGGCGATGAGGGTGTCGATCTCGACCCAGCCGCCCGTGTCCGGCTCCAGCCCGATCCGCTCGGGCTGGTGGCGAAGGTGCTTGGAGAGATACTTCGACACCTTCACCGTACGTCTTTCGTCCATCTTGTCAGGGTGCCGGGCGAGACCCGGATCACGCATATGATTTTCGCGCTCCAGGTTTGATCCACAACCAACAGTAGTTATCCACAGGTGAATTGGCGATTCTGTGGACAACACCCCTTCCTTTTCAGCCTTTTCGCGAAGAAGGCTGTTGTGTAGGGGATTTGGGGAACCCCGGTGCCTGGGAGCGGAGTTCCCCAACCAGCCCTCCTAGAGCCGTGGTTCCACCCGGGCCAGGGCCCGTAGCGCGCCGGGTGTGAACCGGGACATCAGCCGGGACACACGCGCCTCGGGCGTCACCGGCACCACCGCCTCATTGCGCACCACGGCCCGCAGAATCGCGTCCGCGACCTTCTCCGGCGGATAGTTGCGCAGTCCGTACAGCCGCGCGGAACGCTTCTGGAGGCGCTTCTCCTCCGCCGCGTCGACCCCCGCGAAATGCGCGGTGGCGGTGATGTTGGTGTTGACCAGACCGGGGCACACGGCCGTGACTCCGATGCCCCGACCGGCGAGTTCGGCGCGCAGGCACTCGCTGAGCATCAGCACGGCCGCCTTGGTGGTGCTGTAGGCGGGCAGTACCCGGGACGGCTGGAAGGCCGCCGCCGAGGCGATGTTGACGATGTGGCCGCCCTGACCGCGCTCGGCCATCTGCCGTCCGAACAGCCGGCAGCCGTGGATCACTCCCCAGAGGTTGACGTCCAGCACCTTGCGCCAGTCGTCGGCGGTGGTGTCGAGGAACGAACCGGACACCGCTATCCCGGCGTTGTTGATCAGCACGTCCACCACGCCGTACGTGGCGGCGACCTTCTCCGCGAGCTTCTCCATGGCCTCCTCGTCGGCCACGTCGACGGTCTCGGCCCAGGCGTCCGGGGCGCCGATGAGCCGGGCCATCTCGGCGGTCCTGGCGGCCGTTTCCCCGTCCCGGTCGACCGCGATCACCCGCGCCCCGGACTCCGCGAACGCGAACGCCGTGGCCCGCCCTATGCCGCTGCCCGCGCCGGTGACCAGGACCAACTGCCCGCCGAACCGGTCGGCATGGCGGCCGGTGGCGGTGCGCGGCTCGGGACGGCCGCCCTCGACGCTGATGACGAACTCCTCGATCCAGGCGGACAGTTGTTCGGGCCGGGTGCGCGGAATCCAGTGCCGCGCGGGCAGGGTCCGCCGGGTCAGCTGCGGAACCCACCGCTCCAGATCGTCGTAGAGCCGCTCGGAGAGAAAGGCGTCGCCGAGCGGGGTGATGAGCTGGACCGGGGCGTGCGCGTACGGGTCCGGGCGGGGCCGGGCGAGGCGCCGCCGGACGTTGTCGCGGTAGAGCCAGGCGCCGTGCGCGGCGTCCTCGGGCAGCGACGCGGTGGGATAGCCGTCGCCGGAGACCCGCTCCATGCGGCGCAGTACGGCGGGCCAGCGCTTGCCGAGCGGGCCGCGCCAGGCCAGTTCCGGCAGGGCGGGCGTGTGCAGGGCGTACACGTACCAGGACCGGGCGCCCTGGCCGAGGAGTTGGGCGGCGCGGCGCGGGGTGGGGCGCTTGAGACGGCTGTTGATCCAGTGGCCGAAGTGGTCGAGGGACGGGCCCGACATGGAGGTGAAGGACGCGATCCGGCCCTCCGTGCGCGGCACGGTCACGAACTCCCAGGACTGCACCGAGCCCCAGTCGTGCCCCACCAGATGCACCGGCCGGTCCGGACTGACCGCGTCCAGTACGGCGAGGAAGTCGTCGGTGAGCTTCTCCAGGGTGAAGCCGCCGCGCAGCGGGCGCGGGGCGCTCGACCGGCCATGGCCGCGGACGTCGTACAGCACCACATGGAAGCGGTCGGCGAGCCGGACGGCGATCTTCGACCAGACCTCCTTGCTGTCCGGGTATCCGTGCACCAGGACGACGGTCGGCGCCACGGGATCGCCCAGCTCCAGCACGCACAGCTCGACGCCGCCGGTCGCCACCCGGCGCTCCCGCGCGCCCTCCGGCCAGCCGTCCGCACGCCTCCGCGGCCAGGCGCCCGGCACCCGCTCCGGTCCCCCGTCCCGCCCGCTTCCCTCTCCGCCGTCCCGTCCGCTCATGTCCCGCTCGTCGCGGCTCATTTCTCCTCCGCCCAGCGCCGCACGTGCGGCAGATCGTCGTCCAGCCAGAAGGCGCTCTCCTCGGGGTCCGCCGAGTCGGTGACCACGAGGATCTCCTCGAACTTGGCGCCCGTGCCACGGAACCCGAGATGCGGCTCCACCGCCCACAGCCCCGGCCGCGGCGGATGGTCGGAGAAGCGGTACGGCGACCAGAGCGGCGACCAGCCCTCGCGGTGACCGTGCAGCGCGTCGGCGGCCAGCCCCTTGAGGGACTGGGTCCCGAACCCGAACAGCTGCGGTGACCAGCGGCGTTCCTTCACCCGGTCCACCTTGTGGGCGATCACCCCGAACGGATAGGCCCGGTGTCGGTTGGCATGACCCTGGCGGACCATGAGCCGGTCCACGTCCTCGTAGATCTCCCGCAGCGGGCGCCGCTCCCGGACCTCGCGCAGGATCAGCTCCCGGTGCGCCTCCAGGTCGGCCATCAGCCGGTCCTGCACGGGGTTCGGCCCGAGCGAGCCGGAGTAGCCGATGTCGGCCGTGTATCCCTCGAACACCGGTGCCATGTCCAGGATGAACGGCATCCCGGGCTCCAGCGCGCGATGGGTCGGGAAGAACTGGAGGGGAATCCTGAAGCCCGCGAACGCCGTGCGGTCGCCGAACCAGGCGAACGGCAGATGGAACCAGTCCCGCACACCCCGCTCGCGCAGCCAGGCGCGCTGCATCCGGGCCGCCTCACGCTCCGTCACTCCGGGCGCGAGCTGGGCGGCGACCGCCTCGGCGCACTCGTACGCCAGTCGCTGCACGGTGCGGAAGCCGCGCAGTGGAGCCGTGCGCCCGCTGATCACTGCCGTCGTCGCCGTCGTCATGGCATCCCCGCCCCACCGGTCGCGGTACGTGGTCGTAACTTGACGTCGCCGAATCTCGCACTTGTTAGAGCCCGCGTCAATAAGGCGGGCGCCGACCGGCACCCCGGGGGGTTGTCAGGGCCATCCGTCCCCCTCTCCCGGGGGACCCTCGGGGTCCCGTACGACTCCAGAGTGAGGTGAAGACGGCTCTCTGGTCTGACGACTCACGTGGCGCGCGTCACTACCGTTCTCCTTGTGACTGTGATCGCGACCGAAAGCCTGAGCAAGCGGTTCCCGAGGGTGACCGCGCTTGACCGGCTCTCCATGGACGTCGGACCCGGTGTGACCGGACTCGTCGGAGCCAACGGGGCCGGCAAGTCCACACTGATCAAGATCCTCCTGGGTCTGTCCCCCGCCACGGAAGGCCGCGCCGACGTGCTCGGTCTCGACGTCGCGACCAAGGGCGCCGCCATCCGCGAGCGCGTCGGCTACATGCCGGAGCACGACTGCCTGCCGCCCGACGTCTCGGCCACCGAGTTCGTCGTGCACATGGCGCGGATGTCCGGCCTCCCGCCGACCGCCGCCCGCGAGCGCACCGCCGACACCCTGCGCCATGTCGGGCTGTACGAGGAGCGCTACCGCCCCATAGGCGGCTACTCCACGGGCATGAAGCAGCGCGTCAAGCTGGCCCAGGCGCTGGTCCACGACCCGAAGCTGGTCTTCCTCGACGAGCCGACCAACGGCCTGGACCCGGTCGGCCGGGACGAGATGCTCGGCCTCATCCGCCGTATCCACACCGACTTCGGCATCTCGGTCCTGGTCACCTCCCACCTCCTGGGCGAACTGGAACGCACCTGCGACCACGTGGTGGTGATCGACGGCGGCAAGCTGCTGCGCTCCAGCTCCACCACCGACTTCACCCAGACCACCACGACCCTGGCGATCGAGGTCACCGACACCGACACCCACCCCGACGGCACCCGCGCCCTGCGTGAGGCGCTCGCCGCCCGTGGCCAGGAGGTGCAGGCCGGCAGCGGACTGCCCGGCGCCGGTCACACCCTGCTGCTCACCGCCAGCGGCGAGGAGACCTACGACCTGGTCCGCGACCTGGTCGCCGACATGGGCCTCGGCCTGGTCCGCATGGAGCAGCGCCGCCACCACATCGCCGAGGTCTTCACCGACGAACCGGCGGGCGAGAGCGCCGACCGACCCGCCAGCGAGCCCCACAGCGAGCCCAAGGAGGCGGTCGGCCATGGCCGTTGAGCAGCCCGTCGCCCCCCTGCCCGGCGACCAGACCCGTATCCACAACATCGGATACCGCACCTACGACGGCCCCCGCCTCGGCCGCGGCTACGCCCGCCGGTCGCTGTTCTCCCAGTCCCTGCGCGGCGCCTACGGCCTCGGCCGCTCGGTCAAGTCCAAGATCCTGCCGATGCTGCTGCTGGTGGTGATGTGCGTGCCCGCGATCATCATGGTCGCCGTCGCCGTCGCCACCAAGGCGAACGAACTGCCCCTGGACTACACCCGCTACGCGATCGTGATGCAGGGCGTGCTCAGCCTGTACGTGGCCTCGCAGGCCCCCCAGTCCGTCTCGCGCGACCTGCGCTTCAAGACCGTCCCGCTGTACTTCTCCCGGCCGATCGAGACCGCCGACTACGTCCGCGCCAAGTTCGCCGCGATGTCCTGCGCGCTGTTCATCCTGACCGCCGCCCCGCTGCTGGTGCTCTACATCGGCGCGCTGCTGGCCAAGCTGGACTTCGCCGACCAGACCAAGGGATTCGCCCAGGGACTCGTCTCCGTGGCTCTGCTCTCGCTGCTCTTCGCCGGTCTCGGCCTGGTCATCGCGGCGGTCACCCCGCGCCGCGGCTTCGGTATCGCCGCCGTCATCGCCGTGCTGACCATCTCCTTCGGCGCGGTCTCCACGCTCCAGTCGATCGCCGAGGTCCAGGGCAGCGAGAGCGCCGTCCCCTGGATCGGCCTGTTCTCCCCGATCACCCTCATCGACGGAGTCCAGACCGCCTTCCTCGGCGCCGAGTCGGCGTTCCCCGGCGGCAACGGCCCCTCGGCCGCCGAAGGGGTCGTCTACCTCCTCGTCGCGCTGGGCGCGATCGCCGCCTGCTACGGCCTTCTCATGCGCCGCTACCGAAAGGTCGGACTGTGACCACCCTCTCCCTCGACCATGTCTCCCGCTGGTTCGGCAACGTGGTCGCCGTCAACGACATCACCATGACCATCGGGCCCGGCGTCACCGGCCTGCTCGGCCCCAACGGCGCCGGGAAGTCCACCCTCATCAACATGATGGGCGGCTTCCTCGCCCCCTCCACCGGCACGGTCGCCCTCGACGGCGAGCAGGTCTGGCGCAACGAGCAGATCTACCGGCACATCGGCATCGTCCCCGAGCGCGAGGCGATGTACGACTTCCTCACCGGCCGGGAGTTCGTCGTCGCCAACGCCGAACTCCAGGGCCTCGGCGACCGGGAGGCGCAGAAGGCGCTGGCCACGGTCGAGATGGAGTACGCCCAGGACCGCAAGATCGCCACCTACTCCAAGGGTATGCGCCAGCGCGTGAAGATGGCGTCCGCCCTGGTCCACGAGCCGTCGCTGCTGCTGCTCGACGAACCCTTCAACGGTATGGACCCCCGCCAGCGGATGCAGCTGATGGACCTGCTGCGCAGGATGGGCGACGAGGGGCGCACGGTGCTGTTCTCCTCCCACATACTCGAAGAGGTCGAGCAACTGGCCTGGCACATCGAGGTCGTGGTCGCCGGACGGCACGCCGCCAGCGGCGACTTCCGCAAGATCCGCCGTCTGATGACCGACCGCCCGCACCGCTACCTGGTGCGCTCCAGCGACGACCGCGCCCTGGCCGCCGCACTGATCGCCGACCCGTCGACAGCCGGTATCGAGGTGGACCACGCCGAGGGCGCGCTGCGCATCCAGGCCGTCGACTTCGGCCGGTTCACCGCCCTGCTGCCGAAGGTGGCCCGTGACCACGGCATCCGGCTGCTCACGGTCTCGCCGTCCGATGAGTCCCTAGAGTCCGTCTTCTCGTATCTGGTCGCGGCGTAGGAGGCCGAAAGATGTACGACCCCACAGTCGCCCGGCTCACCTACCGGGCCCTGCTCGGCCGACGCCGCGCCCTGATCCTCGGCGCCCTGCCGATGCTGCTGATCGTGGTCTCGGTGATCGTGCGCGCCCTGGTCGGCGCCGACGACCAGACCGCGGCCGATCTCCTCGGCGGACTGGCGCTGGCCACGATGGTGCCGATCATCGGCGTCATCGCCGGTACGGGCGCGATCGGCCCGGAGATCGACGACGGATCGGTGGTGTATCTGCTGTCCAAGCCCGTCAAGCGGCCGACGATCATCGTCACCAAGCTGACCGTGGCCATCGCCGTCACCATGGTGTTCTCGGCGCTGCCGACCCTGATCGCCGGATTCATCCTCAACGGCAACGGACAGCAGATCGCCGTCGCCTACACGGTGGCCGCACTGATCGCCTCCATCGCCTACGCGGCGATGTTCCTCCTGCTGGGCACGGTCTCGCGGCACGCCGTGGTGTTCGGACTGGTCTACGCGCTGGTCTGGGAGGCGCTGTTCGGCTCCCTGGTGCCCGGCGCGCGCACCCTGAGCGTCCAGCAGTGGTCGCTGGCGGTGGCCCAGAAGGTCTCCGGCAATGAACTGGTCACCTCGGACGTGGGCCTGGCCACGGGGACGATCCTGCTGGTCGCTGTGACCGTGCTGGCCACCTGGTACGCCGGGCAGAAGCTGCGCACACTGACGCTGGCCGGGGAGGAGTGAGACGGCCCCGGGCGGGTGCGGCCCCCTGCTCTTGACGGGGGCTTCACCCGCCGCGGGGCACACTGGCGGCACGGGACATCGCGAGATGTCCCGAAAAGTACGCCGCACAGCAGCCTGGAACCGCGGGGGAGTCGGAAGGGAACGGGGATGGCAGACAAGACACCGGCCGCCGATGACCGTGACGAGGGGGACTGGGAGGGCGACCTGGTCCTGGACGAGGAGTTCATACGCTCCGCCGGGACGTCCGAGCCGTCCGCCCGAGCCCGGATGCTGGCCGCCCGCTGGCGCCGCGAGGCACCTGAGCCCCAGCCGTGGCGCTCGGACGAGCCGCCCGCGGGCTGGTTCTTCAGCAAGGCCCGCCGCCGCAGGTGGCGCCGCCCGTAGCCGCCGGGACCCGGCCCCTGGCCGACGGAAAATTCGGTGGCGGCCCACTCCCTGGAACCGGCACAGTGGAACTGTCCACGACGCCGGATCGACCGGCGCGATGAGCGGGGAAGGGAGCGCGGCGATGTCGATGCACGACAGTACGACCGGCTCCCGTACGGGCGGCCCGCGACGGGCTCCGGAGTAGTTACCCCTCCGTGAAGTCCGGATCGCAGGGAGCCGCCTGGGGCGGTCGCTTCGAGCACGCGAGGTCCGGGCACTTCGCGTGGACCGCCCTCCTGGAGGATTGGCCGAGTGGGAAGGCACCGGCTTGCTATGCCGTGGTCGGGTTGACGCCCGCGCACGTTCGAATCGTGCATCCTCCGCGTGGTGATGATGATGTGTTCGCGAATCCGAGTCCGAATCCGAGTCCGAGTCCGCCGCTGATCCTGAGCCTCAGTCCGAGTACGGCGGTTGTCGTGACCGGGATGTGGTGCGTCCGTTCGCCCAGCCGATAAGCCGCCTACGCTGCCCGCGGAGATCGTTCAGCGCTCCCGGCGAGACCGCCGCGTGCGGTGTCAGACTCCGCTCCCGTTCCCCCTGTGGGACTCCGCCTCCGGCGAGACCTCCGCTCCCGGCGAGACATCCCGCCCCCGACGGCCAACGGGACACCTCGCCTGCCCCGACGAACAAGACAGACAACCGGCGCACCCCGAACAGGGGACGCGCCGGTCATGGTCCAGCCGTGCGTTCAGCCCAGCAGACGTTCCAGCACCACCGCGATGCCGTCCTCGTCGTTGCCGGTGGTCACCTCGTTGGCGACGGCCTTCAGTTCGGCATGGGCGTTGGCCATGGCCACGCCGTGGGCCGCCCAGCCGAACATGGGCACATCGTTGGGCATGTCGCCGAACGCGATGGTGTCGGCGGACGTGAGGCCGAGCCGACGGGCCGCGAGCGAGAGCCCCGTGGCCTTGGACAGCCCGAGGGGAAGCAGCTCCACGATCCCCTCACCGGCCATCGCGACGCTGACGAACCCACCGGCGGCCTGACGCGCGGCCTCGGCGAGATCGTCGTCGGACAGCGTCGGGTGCTGTATGTAGATCTTGTTCAGCGGGGCGGTCCAGAGGTCGGACACATCCGTGAAGGGGATGGCGGGCAGGGTGCCCTGAAGCGCGTAACCGGGGCCGATCAGCACATCGCCGTCCAGACCGTCACGGCTCGCCGCCAGGAACAGCGGGCCGACCTCCGCCTCGATCTTCGCGAGGGCGAGGGCCGCGAGCTGCCGGTCCAGGGTCACGGAGGTCAGCAGCCGCTGCTCCCCGGCGTCGTAGACCTGGGCGCCCTGGCCGCAGACGGCGAGGCCCTGGTAGTCGAGGTCGTCCAGGATGTCCTTGGTCCAGGGGACCGCGCGGCCGGTGACGACGATGTGCGCGGCGCCCGCCTTGGTGATGGCGGTGAGCGCGTCACGGGTGCGCCGGGAGACCGACCCGTCGGAGCGCAGAAGCGTTCCGTCCAGGTCGGTCGCGATCAGTCGGTAGGTCAGGTCCCCGGCGCTCACTTGGCCACCGGTTCCAGGACGTCCCGGCCGCCCAGGTAGGGGCGCAGCACCTCGGGGACGCGGACGGAGCCGTCGGCCTGCTGGTGGTTCTCCAGGATCGCCACGATCGTGCGCGGCACGGCGCACAGGGTGCCGTTGAGGGTGGCCAGCGGGCGGACGGTCTTGCCCTCCCGCATCCGGATGGAGAGCCGGCGGGACTGGAACTCGGTGCAGTCGGAGGTCGAGGTCAGCTCGCGGTACTTGCCCTGGGTCGGGACCCACGCCTCGCAGTCGAACTTGCGCGAGGCGGACGAGCCGAGGTCGGCGGAGGCCACGTCGATCACCCGGAACGGCAGCTCCAGGGAGGTCAGCCACTGCTTCTCCCACTCCAGCAGCCGCTGGTGCTCGGCCTGGGAGTCCTCGGGAGCGACGTACGAGAACATCTCGACCTTGTCGAACTGGTGCACCCGGAAGATGCCCCGGGTGTCCTTGCCGTGCGAACCGGCCTCGCGGCGGAAGCACGGGGAGAACCCGGCGTAGCGCAGCGGGAGGCGGTCGGCGTCGAGGATCTCGTCCATGTGGTATGCGGCGAGGGGGACCTCGGAGGTGCCGACCAGATACAGGTCGTCCTTGTCGAGGTGGTAGACGTCCTGCGCGGCCTGGCCGAGGAAGCCGGTGCCCGCCATGGACTGGGGGCGGACCAGGGCCGGGGTCAGCATCGGGGTGAAGCCCGCCGCGGTGGCCTGGCCGATGGCGGCGTTGACCAGCGCCAGCTCCAGCAGGGCGCCGACGCCGGTGAGGAAGTAGAAGCGGGAGCCGGAGACCTTGGCGCCGCGCTCGACGTCGATCGCGCCGAGGAGCGTGCCCAGCTCCAGATGGTCCTTGGGGGCGAAGCCCTCGGCGTCGAAGTCGCGGATCGTGCCGTGCGTCTCCAGCGTGACGAAGTCCTCCTCGCCGCCGACGGGGACGTCGGGGTGGACGAGGTTGCCCAGCTGGGCCAGCAGCTCCTGGGTCTCGGCGTCGGCCGCGTCGCGCTCGGCGTCGGCGGCCTTGACGTCGGCGGCGAGCTGGGCCGCCTGCTTCAGCAGCTCGGTCCTCTCGTCGCCGGACGCCTGGGAGATCTGCCTGCCGAACTGCTTCTGCGTGGCACGCAGCTCGTCGAAGCGCACGCCGGAGGACCTGCGCCGCTCATCGGCGGAGAGGAGGGAGTCGACGAGGGCGACATCCTCTCCACGGGCGCGCTGGGAGGCGCGCACACGGTCGGGGTCCTCACGGAGCAGACGAAGGTCAATCACGCGCCCCAGGCTACCGGTGCCCGAGGAGCGGTCACGACTCATAAAAGGGCGGTGCGGCTTACATAGGGTTATGAGGGAATTGCGGCTTGTGTCAAGAAAGATCTGCCCGATCCCTGGAACGGGGGAGCGGTACGGCGTGCGGTTGACTGGATTTCCTTGTGGAGAACGGGACTTGGGGGTTCGGTTGTCCACAGCGATCCACATCCCCCGAAGAGTTATCCACAGGCTGTGCGGAAGATCTGTGGACATCGGAATGGATCACTCCGAAGGTTGTGATCGACATCGGGGATTCCCGGTTGAAACCTCCCTTAAGCCCACGTTCGAGTGGAAATGAGTAACTCTGAAGAGTTGCCCGAGGGAAAACAGTGGACGACGGGTGATGTGCGCGTCGGTGGACGCGGCGAGGGCGAGTGAGCCGATTTGTCGACCGACTCGGTGGGTGGTGTCGACTTGTCCCCAGGTCGAGATGCGGACCTGTGGATAACTCCTGTGGATAACGAAAATCAGCAGGTAGGACCGGTGTGGTGGGCGTGCCGGGTGGGGCAGGAGTGGCGGGTGATGTGGGTGATGCGGGTGATGTGGGTGTGGCGAGTGTGATGGGTGTGACGCCTGGGACGGGCGTGCGGGACGGGCGGGCGGGACGAGTGGGCGGGACGAGTGGGCGGCACGGGCGGGCAGGGCAGACGGGCGTGCGGGGCGAGCGGACGGGCAGGACAGACCGGCGAGGCGAGGAAGCCGCGACCCGCCCCCTAGAACCGCCCGTCCTGGCAGCGCGCCACCCAGTCCGCCGCCGTCACGAACTCCTCGTCCGACGTCCCCACCAGCGGCGCCCGCACATCCGCCGCCGTGATGTCCGCCCGCGGATACGAGCCCAGGAACCGCACCTGGAGACAGATCCGCTTCAGCCCCATCAGCGCCTCCGCCACCCGCCGGTCGGAGATATGGCCCTCGGCGTCGACACAGAAGCAGTAGTTGCCGATCCCGGCGCCGGTCGGGCGGGACTGGAGCAGCATCAGGTTGATGCCCCGGGTGGCGAACTCGCCGAGCAGATCACGCAGCCCGCCCGGATGGTCGTCCCGCTGCCACAGCACCACCGACGTCTTGTCCGCGCCGGTCGGCGCCGCGGGCCGGGCCGGACGGCCCACCAGGACGAAACGGGTCTGCGCGTTCTCCGCGTCGTGGATACCGGTCTCCAGCGCCTCCAGCCCATAGCGGGCGGCGGCGAACTCACCGGCGAAGGCGGCGTCGTACTGTCCGTCCTGGACCAGGCGGGCCGCGTCCGCGTTGGACGCGGCGGACTCCCAGTGGACGTCCGGAAGGTTCCGCTTCAGCCAGTTCCGCACCTGCGGCTGGGCGGCCGGGTGGGCGGAGACCGTCTTGATGTCCGACAGCTGGGTGCCGGGCCGGACCAGCAGCGCGAAGGTGATCGACAGCAGCACCTCGCGGTAGATCATCAGCGGGGCGCCCGCGACCAGCTCGTCCAGCGTGGTGGTGATACCGCCCTCGACGGAGTTCTCGATCGGCACGAACGCGGCCTCGGCCTCGCCCGCGCGCACCGCGTCCAGCGCGGACTGGACGGACACGTAAGGGATCAGCTCCCGGGTGGCGGTCTCCGGAAGGGTGCGCAGGGCGACTTCGGTGAAGGTGCCCTCGGGACCGAGATACGCGTAGCTCGCTGGCATGTCTTCACCCTAATGGGCCTGGGGAACCAGGTTTGACCCTTCTCACAGCAGGCCACCCGCAAGGACGACCCGCACCGCGTTCCCGGCACGGCAGGTCGCCACCTGCCCCGCACTCAGGCTCCCGCGAAGCCGCCGGAAGCGCCCGTCACCCCTCCAGCAACCCCTGCCCCACATACCCCCCCTCCACCGCTCCCCCCGGCACCGCGAACAGCCCACTCGCCTCGTGCCGGACGAACGCCGACAGCGCGTCCCCCCGGTCCAGCTTCCGCTGCACCGGGACGAAGCCGCGCAGCGGATCGGCCTGGAAGCACACGAACAGCAGTCCCGCGTCCGCGACTCCGTCCGCACCGAAGCCGTCGTGGTACGAGAACGGCCGCCGCAGCATCGCCGCGCCCCCGTTCTGGTCGGGCCGGGTGATCCGGGCGTGCGCGTTGATCGGCACCACCAGGTCGCCCCCGGCGCCGACCTTGTCCAACTCCATCTCCGTGGTCTCGCCGCCGCCGCTCAGCGGGGCGCCGTCGGACTTGCGCCGCCCGATGACCGCCTCCTGGTCGCCCAGGGACAGCCCCTCCCAGTCGTCCAGGAGCATCCGGATACGGCGGACGACGGCGTACGTCCCCCCGGCCATCCACTCCGGGTCCTTCACGGAGGCGGACGCGGAGTCGGACGCGGACGTGGGCTCGGCCGGCACCCAGATCCGCGCCTCGAAGTCCGGCTCGGAAGGCAGCGGATTGCGCGTCCCGTCGATCTGCCCCATGAGGTTGCGCGTGGTCATCGGACGGGAGGTGGCGCCCGGCGAGCGGTTGAAACCGTTCATCTGCCAGCGCACCCGGGCCGCGCCGCCCGCGTCCTTCTGGATCGCCCGTAGCGCGTGGAAGGCGACCAGGGCGTCGTTCGCCCCGATCTGCACCCACAGATCGCCGTTGCTGCGGGCCTTGTCGAGCTGGTCGGAGGAGAAGTCCGGCAGTGGGTCGAGGGCCACCGGACGCCGTGCCTCCAGCCCCGTACGGGCGAAGAAGCTATGGCCGAAGCCGAAGGTCACGGTGAGGGAGGAGGGCCCGGCGTCGAGCGCCACGGCCGTGTCGCCCTGGGTCGCCGGTTCGCCCGCCATCAGTCGCCGGGCGGTCTGCGACCAGCGGCGCAGCAGCGCGGCGGCCTCCGTGCGGCCCGCGCCCGCCGCCAGGTCGAAGGCGATGAGATGGCCACGGGCGTGCATGGCCGTGGTGATGCCGGGCTGATGTTTCCCGTGAAACATCGCCCGCTCGGCGCCGACGGAGGTCAGCGGGGTGGCCCCGGCGGGGGCGGCGGTGTAGCCGACGGCCGCGCCCGCCGCGCCGAGCACGAGCCCGCTGGCCCCGGCGGTACCGAGAAGGGCCCGCCGGGAGATCCCGGGGGTTCCAAGGTTTCCGGGGTCTCCGGAGGAGGAGTCGTGGTCGGCCGGGTCGTCGGCCGCCGTCGTCGTCTGGTCGGACATGTCCGTGCTAGCCGATCTGCGCGTTCTTGGAGACGGTCACCTGGTCGATGTCGGAGGTCCGTACGGTGACTTCGACCTGCCATTCGCCCGCCATGGGGATCTGGACACCGGCGGCCGACCAGTGTCCGGTGGTGATGTGGTCCGGTACGACGGGCAGCGGCCCGATGTCCTGGGACTTGAGCGTGAAGGCGAGCTTGACCTCGGGGAGGTCGAAGACGCGTCCGTTGGGCCGCTCGCCGTACACATGCACCTCGTTGGCGCCGACCCGCGCGGGATCGATGTCGACCCGGACGAGGCCCTTGCCGTCCTCGCCGCCCGTGTCGAACGGCAGATCCAGCGTCACCGCCCCGGTGGAGGGGGCGGAGGGATCGACGGCGGCGCGGTCGGCGGCGGCCTTCGCGTCCAGCTCGGTACGGCCCGGCTCGGTCGAGGTCAGCACGGTGGTCACGGCGAGCAGGACGACCGCGACCCCGGCCTCGGCCAGCACCGAGCGGCGCAGCCCGAACCGGTCCGGGTCGGCGTCCCGCAGCCGCTTGCGGGCGGCGGTGTCGGCGGCGGCCCGCTGCCGGGCGAGCTGCGCGGCACGGCGGGCGTCACCGGAGCCGGAGCCGGAGCCGGAACGGGAGCCGGATCCGGCCCCGGAGCTGGAGCCCTTCCCCGCGCCACCGCCACCGCCCGCACCCGCCTGAGCAGTCACCCTCTCCTTCGGCTTCTCCTTCGGCTTGGCGCCTACGGCGACCGGCACCTCCGCCAGCCGGGCCGTCCACCGCCGGGACAGCCAGGCGATCCCGACGAGCACCGCCACCAGCCCCAGCTTGACCAGCAGCAACTGGCCGTAGCGGGTGTCGGTGAAGGCGGCCCAGGAGCCGAGCTGGCGCCAGGACTGGTAGACACCGGTCACCACCAGGGCGACCACACTCCCGAAGGCGACCTGGGAGAAACGGCGTACGGCGGTGGCGTCCAGCGGTGTCCCGGCGGGCGCCCGGTACAGCGCGACCAGCAGCGTGCACAGCCCGCCGAGCCAGGCGGCGACGGCGAGCAGATGCAGGACGTCCACGGGCATCGCGATCCCGGTCTGGATACCGGTGGAGGCGTGCTCGGCCATCGCCCAGCTCGCCGCGAGCCCGGCGGCGACCACGACCCCGCCGACCGCGAGCCCGAACGTCAGATCCCGCTTCTCGGCGTCCTCGCGCTTGTCGTACGCGCCGAAGAGCACGGCGATGAAGAGCGCGGCGGCGGCGAGCAGCAGCAGCCGGGAGACCAGCGCCGCACCGGTCTTGGTCTGGAGGACATCGCCGAGCAGATCGAGGTCGACGACGTCCCCGATCTTCCCGGAGGTGGTGTACGCGCCGCGCAAC
Source organism: Streptomyces sp. NPDC048290 (assembly GCF_040652095.1). Classification (NCBI taxonomy): domain Bacteria; kingdom Bacillati; phylum Actinomycetota; class Actinomycetes; order Kitasatosporales; family Streptomycetaceae; genus Streptomyces; species Streptomyces sp. NPDC048290. Next base: position 62,688 of record NZ_JBEZLM010000004.1, on the reverse strand, counting down.
AGCAGCAGCCACAGCGTGGCCGCGGTCAGCGCGACCCAGCCGGACACCACCAGCCGCTGCACGGCCCGCACCCCGGACCCGCGCTGCCAGCAGACGAGCACGAAGGCGGCGCCCCCGGCCAGCACGATGAACCCGGCGTACGACACATACCGCCCGATGTCGTAGAGCGTGCCCACGACCCCGCCGCCGTTGTTCTGGTCGTCCACGGTGACCGAGGTCGCGGAGGGGGCGCCGATGGAGAAGGTGTAGGCCCCGGCGACCGGATGACTGTCGGCGGAGACGACCTGATAGGTGACGGTGTACGTGCCGTCGGCCAGCCCCGAGTGCAGCTTCACGGTGTACGTGGTGCCGCCGGGGTTGGCCGGGGCGCCGGTGTCGGCTCGCTCGCCCTTGGGGCCGAGGACGCGCAGGCTGCCCTCGGGCGCGGAGACCGGTTCGGAGAAGGTCAGCGAGATCTGTGCCGGGGCCTGCTCGACCACCGCCCCCTGCTGGGGGTCGCTGCCGGTCAGCGCGGCATGGGCCCAGGCCGGTGCGGCGCCCAGGAAGAGCGCCCCGGTCACCGCCATGAGCAGCAGCACCAGGCTGCGCAGCCGGGGGGCGATGGACTGCGTCAAGGGTGTTCCCTCCCTCAGTGGCCGGACGAGTGGACCGACGACGACGTACCGGACGACGTACCGGATGACGTGCCGGACGAATGATCCGAGGACTGATCCGACGACTGGTCCGCCGCCGGGGTGTACGTCGCGGCCTTCACCGGAATCTCGACGTCGACCGGTGAGATACCCGCGAAGTGCAGTTTCACGGCGACCTTCTCGCCTTCCAGCGGTTTGCGCGTCAGCTTCTCGAACATCAGATGGTTGCCGCCGCTGGCCAGCTCCAGTTCGCCGTCCGCCGGGACGGGCAGGGACTCGACCGCGCGCATGGCCCCGTCGACGGTCTCGTGCATGGTGACCTCGCCGATGTCACTCGTCACGGAGACCAGGTCGGCCTGCTCGCCGCCCTTGTTGGAGACGGTCAGGAACCCGGCCGCCATGGAGTCGGAGACGGGCTGCGGCATATAGGCGCCGCTCACCGACAGCTCGGGCCCCGTTGCACCGGAATCCGACCCGGAACCGGAACCGCAGCCGGCCAGCGTCAGCGCCCCGGCCAGCAGCACGGCCCCCGCGCCGACGCCCCGCCGCCACTGCCGCCCGGACCTCACGGGTTCTCCCCCTTGATCAGCTTGGGCAGATCCTTGGTGTAGTCGTCGACGGTGGCGTCCTCGCCGTACAGCACATAGCCGCCGTCGGTCTTCGGGGAGAACGCCACGACCTGGGTGCCGTGGGTGGAGACGACCTTGCCGTCCTCGTCCTTGGTGGGCGGCTCGATGGAGATGCCGAGGGTGCGGGCGCCCGCCTGGATGGTGGCGAAGTCGCCGGTCAGCCCGACCACCTGGGAGTCGATGCCCTTGAGCCACGAGCCGAGCGCCTCGGCGGTGTCCCGCTCGGGGTCGGTGGTGACGAACACGACGGTCAGCTCGTCCTGTTCGGCCTGCGGCAGCTGCTTCTTGGCGACTGCGATGTTGTTCATGGTCAGCGGGCAGACGTCGGGGCAGTTGGTGTAGCCGAAGTAGATCAGCGTCGGCTTGCCCGCGGTCTCGGCCCGCAGGTCGTACGGCTTGCCCTGGGTGTCGGTCAGCACCAGGTCCGGCTTCTCGAACGGCTTGTCGAGCACGGTCGCCGCCTGGTCCGAGGGGGCCTCCTCGGAGACCACGGAGACCGGCGAACCGGAATCGTCGCCGCTGCCGCAGGCGGAGAGGGTGAAGGCGGCGGCAGCGAGCAGGGCCGCCGCGGCGAGAGTCTTCTTGCGCATGGAGAGACTTTCCTCTGGATGGAGTTCCGGGCGGGCGGGGGGCCGTACGACCGCCCCGCCCGCCCCAGGACGGACGTCAGGCGGAACTACCCGCCCCGGCACCGGTACCGGCATCGCGGCGACGCCCCGCGAGCACCCCGTACGCCACTCCCGCGGCGCCGACGACGATCCCGACCAGGCCGAGCACCCGGGCGGTGGTGTCGGTGGAGTCGCCGGACTCCTCGGAGGCGGCGGAGGCGGCGGCAGCGTCGGCGGCGGGCTCCGCGCTCGCCCCGTCAGAACCGGAACCGGAACCGGAACCGGCGCCGGAACCGGAACCGGAACCGTGGTGATCGCCGGTCGCGGGGGACAGCGCGAGCACCGGAGCCGGATAGTCCGGCTCCTCCTGACCCTCCTGAGGCACCTCGATCCACCGCACGACCTCGTCGTTGGAATACGTCTGGAGGGCCTTGAAGACCAGTTCGTCGGTGGTGTCGGGCAGGGCGCCGACGGAGACCGGGAACTTCTGGAAGAAGCCCGGCTCTATGCCCTTGCCGGTGGCGGTCCACGTCACCTTGGTGACCGCCTCGGTGATCTGCTGGCCATGCGCGTCGATCGGCTTGTCCAGCGTGGACTTGGTGACCTTCGCCGTCCAGCCCGGTACCGGCTGCGGGAGCACCGAGGACAGCGGGTGCTCCGCCGGGAAGTTGACCTCCAGCTTGGTGGTCGAGGCGTCGTCGCGCTCATTGGGGACCTTGAAGTCGACCACCGCGTAGCCGCCCTGGGCGGCGGTGCCGTCCGGCTGCACGCTGACGTGCGCGAGGGCGGGGGAGGCGAGGACGACGACGGCCGCGGCGGCGACGGCCCCGGCGGCGGCGATACGGGAAGCCTTCATGAGGTGAGGCACTCCACTCCGAGTGAGTGATCCGGTTGAAGAACCGGTTGACGATCCGGTTGAAGATCCGGTTGAAGATCGGGTCGATGATCCGGCTGATCCGTGGAGACGGAACCGAAACGGAACCGAAAGGGAAGAGGCGTACGCGCCCGGACCGGTGCCGCGACCCACCGGCTCTTGAGCGGGAGGACGGCGGCCAGGACCGTTTCCGGCGCACGCACGGACCGCGCGACGGCGGCGGCCCTCCCGCTCCTCAGCAGGACCTGGGCGGAGTCGTCGGCGTCGCGTCAGACGGCGAGAGCGAACGCCCCGGCGGGCGGCCCACGCCGGATCACGGAGTGCTGGAGTGCCGCGGTGCACGGCTCGACGGCCCCGACGTCGGGGGCGCGCACGGCGCGCGGACCGTGCTCCGGCGCCACCGGAAGCCCCGCGCACAGGGCACGCGCCAGGGCGAGGGCGACCCGCAGCGCCGGCAGAGCCGCAGGCCCGGCCATCCCCTGGGCGGACAGCTCCACCAGCCGCAGCAGCGCCAGATCCCCGCGCCGCAGCAGCCAGCCCGCGGCGAGCGCCGCCAGGACATGGCCGAGCAGCATCGGCAGGGACGGCAGCAGCACGGCGGCGGACCCGGCGGACCCGGACAGCGCCTCGGCGGCATGGTGAGCGTCGCTCTGCGCGCCCCCCGCCCCCGGCACCAGCCGCGCCTCGGTCAGAATGCGCTGCGCCTCGGCGGGGCTGAGGGCAGCCGCCGTGGTCCCGCAGACCAGCCGCGCGGCCCGCTCGACCAGCGAGGCGTCGGCCGCGGCACGGGCCGCCTCAGCGGTGCCGACCGCCGTACGGTGCTGGCCGAGGCCGAACAGACCGTGCAGCGCGATCTGCCCGACGGCCAGCAGTCCCACGATCCCACCCAGGGACCGCGGGCGCCCGGCGAGCGGCGCGGCGAGGGCGAGCACCCCGGCGAAACCGGTGGCCAGCGCCCACAGCGGCACGCTCGCGCGGGACGCGAGGACATGCCCGGCCGCGGACAGCACGACACAGACCGCGGCGAACACCGCGGCCCGCAGCATCCGGAGGTCTCTCCCGGCGCGCACCGTGCGCGGGTGGGGGGCAGTCATGGCGGGGTCATCATCGCACCGGCCTCACCCGCCCCTTACGGCAGGCCCCCGGACCAGGCCCCCGGACCGCCCCGCCGGAACCGGCACGGAAGCCCGGCCCACCGCCCGAAACGCCTGATACGCGAGGTTCTCGCGATACCACTCCCGCCCCACATACACCGCCCGCCACCCCCCTCGCATCCGCTGTATGGGCGGAGTCACCGAGAAATCGCGATTGCGTACGGGCGGGAACGGCAATACGTAACGGTATGTCGAGCCGCGGCCAGGAGGCTGGAGCATGAGCATCTGGTGGTCACTCCATCTGCGGCGCGAGGCTGCGAGCGTCCCGCTCGCCCGGCGCCTGCTGCTCGGCACCATGGAGACCGCGGGCGTCGACCCCGACGTCTCGTACGACCTCTCCGTGGCACTGAGCGAAGCGTGTGCGAACGCCGTCGAGCACGGCGGGGGCAGTGTCCCCGGCGCGTTCTCGGGGGCGTATCGCGTCACGGCGTATCTCGACGGCGAGATGTGCCGTATCGAGGTCACGGATTCGGGACCCGGCTTCACGGCCGACCGTCCGCCCCGCCCCCCGGCCCTGCCGGTGGCCACGGATGACGCCGAGAACGGCCGGGGCCTCTACCTCATCCGTGAACTCGCCGACCATGTCCACATCGCCAACAAACCGGGCCGGGGCGGAGCGGTGGTCAGCTTCGACAAACTCCTGAAGTGGCGCAAGGACCCTTCGCCGATGGCCGTATAGCCGGAGAGCGGGCCTCAGGCGGTGGCGTCCAGGAACAGGGCGCCCGCCAGGAGGCCCGCGCTGCCCCGGGGGCTCAGGGCGCGGGCCGTGAGGTCGGTGTCCAGGGCGGCCAGGGCCGTTCGGCCGGCCGGGGTCGAGGTGGAGCCGGTCTCGAGGACCGCCCGCGCTCCCGACTGGACGTGGCGCAGGCCCCGGGGTCCGGCGGTGTGCAGGAGTTCCGTGTCCTGGAGGGTGGACATCACCGTCAGGAGGGCGTCCAGCCGGGCGTGGTCCTCGGGGACGCCGGACGCACGGGCCACCGTGAGCGCGGTCAGCGCCCGGCGCACATGAGGGAAACCGGCGCGCGCCTCGCCCCGCGCGCCCGCCGCCCCGTAGGTCGCCGAGACGGTCGATCCCCGGGACGGGCGGCGCGGGGCGCGGCGGTCGGTGTGCGCGACGATCCGCTTGACGGTGAGGGCGGTGTCCATGGGGTGACCGTCCGGCGTCAGCGCCGCCGCGGCGACCAGCAGCCCCAGCGTCCACAGGGCGCCCCGGTGCCCGCCCCCGGCCAGCCCCACCGTGTGCTCCGCCGAGCGCCCGATCGCGCCCAGCTCCCCCCGCAACTGCTCCGTCGGCTCCCCGGCGCGCCGGGCCGCCGCCGCCATCGCCGCGAGGCCGGGCGCCAGTGCCTTCGCCGTCCAGCGCAGGCTGCGATGGTCCCGGCCGTCCGTGGCGCCGAGGTCGCGCGGATCGGGCAGCCCCGGCTTGGGCGCCAGCACCAACTGCCCCGTCAACGCCGAAACAGCCGCCTGCGCCAGCGCCTCATCCACCCGGTTCTGCATCGTCGTACCTTACGAACCACCCCTGTGAATCCCCTGTCCCCCCACCCCCACCTTCCAGGAACGCGCCCTCCAGGAACGCGCCCTTCAGGGGCGCGGGGAACTGCGCGAATTCCCCCCACGCACCGGCACCCGACGACGCACCCCTCCAGGGGCGCGGGGAACTGCGCAAAATCCCCCCACGCACCCGCACCCGACAACCCACCCCTCAGGGGCGCGGGGAACTGCGCGAAAACCCCCACGCACCCGCACCCGCACCCGAAAACGCCCCCGCCCCAAGGCTCACCCCCGCAACAACCCCGCCATCCAAGCCTCCACCGCCGCCCCCTCCCGAGGCAGCGCAGCGCTAAGGTTCCGGTTCCCCTCCCCCGTCACCAGCACGTCATCCTCGATCCGCACCCCGATCCCCCGGTACTCCTCCGGCACGGTCAGATCATCGGCCTGGAAGTACAGCCCCGGCTCCACCGTCAGGCACATCCCCGGCTCGAGCACCCCGTCCACATACGACTCGGTCCGCGCCGCCGCGCAGTCATGGACGTCCATGCCGAGCATGTGCCCCGTCCCGTGCAGCGTCCACCGCCGCTGGAGCCCCAGCTCCAGGACCCGCTCGACCGGCCCTTCCACGAGCCCCCACTCCACCAGCCGCTCCGCCAGCACCCGCTGCGACGCGTCATGGAAGTCCCGGTACTTCGCCCCCGGCCGCACCGCCGCGATACCGGCCTCCTGGGCGTCGTACACGGCGTCGTAGATCTTGCGCTGGATCGCGCTGAACCGCCCGTTCACCGGCAGCGTCCGCGTGACGTCCGCGGTGTAGTACGTGTGGGTCTCGACGCCCGCGTCGAGCAGCAGCAGGTCGCCGGAGCGCACGGGCCCGTCGTTGCGCACCCAGTGCAGCGTGCAGGCGTGTGCCCCGGAGGCGCAGATGGAGCCGTAGCCGACGTCGTTGCCCTCGACCCGGGCGCGCAGGAAGAACGTGCCCTCGATGTACCGCTCCGACGTGGCCTCCGCCTTGTCGAGCACGCGGACGACGTCCTCGAAGCCCCGCACGGTGGAGTCGACGGCCTTCTGGAGTTCCCCGATCTCGAAGTCGTCCTTGACCAGCCGCTGCTCCGAGAGGAAGACCCGCAGCTCCTCGTCCCGCTCGGCGGTGACCTTGTCGGTGAGGGCGGCCTCGATCCCGGCGTCGTAGCCGCGCACCACCCGCACCGGGCCGGTGGCCTCGCGCAGCGCGTCCGGGAGCCGTCGCACGTCGGAGGCGGGGACGCCGTACAGCCGCTCCGCCTCGCCGAGCGAGTGGCGGCGGCCGACCCACAGCTCGCCCTGGCCGCTGAGCCAGAACTCGCCGTTCTCCCGGTCGGAGCGGGGGAGGAGGTAGATGGTGGCGGTGTGGCCGCCGCTCACGCGCGGCTCCAGCACCAGGACGCCGTCCTCGGTCTGGTTGCCGGTGAGGTACGCGTACTCGACCGACGCCCGGAACGGGTACTCGGTGTCGTTGGAGCGGGTCTTGAGGTTGCCCGCGGGCACCACCAGCCGCTCGCCGGGGAACCGCTCGGAGAGCGCGGCGCGCCGGGCGGCGGTCTCGGCGGCCTGCGCGATCGGCGCGAGGTCGCGCAGCTCGGTGTCGGCCCAGCCGGACTTCATGCTCTCGGCCAGCTCGTCGGACACCCCGGGGTACAGCCCGTTCTTGCGCTGCTTGACCGGCTTGCCGGACTCGCCCTCCGCGTCGCTCTCCAGCGCGTCCCCGGGCTCGACGTCCGGGTTCTCCAGGTTCTCCGGGGTCTCCGGGGTGAGCTGGTCGGCCACGGTCTTCCTCCTGCGTACGGCATCGGCACGGCACCGCCAAGCCCGCTGCGGCACCCCTGGCGACCGCACTCCTGTGGCACGGCCCCGTCCATCGTACGGACGTACGGAAGGGGGCACGGCAACCGGAATGCCCCGTTACGTGCGGCTACCGCCCGCCTACTCGAAGCGTGCCGCCAGCATCACCACGTCCTCGTCGCTGTCCGCCGTGTCCAGCCCGTCCGGCAGGACCGCGCGCAGTACGTGCTCGGTGAGCGCCTCGGGGTCGTGGCGGACCGCCTTGGGCACCCCGGCCGCCGCCGAGTGCAGCCGGGCGAACGCGCGGTCGACCGGGTCGCCGGTGCGCTGGAGCAGTCCGTCGGTGTAGAGGAGCACCGTCTCGCCCGCCTCCGCCTGGACCTCCACGCTGGGCGCCTCCCAGCAGGCGAGCATGCCGAGCGGCGCGGACACGGATGTCTCCACGAACTCGGTGCGCCGCTCGCCGATCAGCAGCGGCGGACAGTGCCCGGCCCCGGCGAGGGTGAGCTTGCCGAGCGCGGGCTCGACGTAGGCGAACAGCGCGGTGGCCGACCGGGCGGGCTCGGTGAGCCGCAGCAGCAGCTCCAGATCGGACAGCACCGCCACCGGGTCCTCGCCCTCCATCACGGCGTACGCGCGCAGCGAGGCCCGCAGCCGCCCCATCGCGGCGACCGCGCTCGGCCCCGACCCGGTCACCGAGCCCACCGCCAGTCCGAGCGCCGCGTCGGGCAGCGGCAGCGCGTCGTACCAGTCGCCGCCACCGCGCGGCCCGGTGCGGTGCCGGGCGGCGAGCTGGACGCCGGAGACCCGGGGCAGCCGGGAGGGCAGCAACTCTTCGGCGACGGTGGCCAGCGCGGCGCGGGTGCGCTCGACCTCCAGCAGCCGGGCGAGATGCTCCCCGGCGTAGCGGGTGTACAGCCCGGCGAGGTGCCGCATCCGCTCGGCGGGCGCGGCGGGTTCGTCGTACAGCCAGACGGCGGCACCGAGGCGGCCGGCGTCCGTGCCGGTGAGCGGCAGGGCGTAACTCGCGGCGTAGCCCAGCCGGGCGGCGACCTCCCGGTGACGCGGGTCGAGCCCCTCCTCGGCGAGCAGATCGGCCCGTACCGCCTCGGCCGCTCCGCCGCTCGTCCCGTGGGACGACACGCCCGGACCGTCGAGGAGCGTGCCGTGGGGCAGCGAGGCGCGCGGGACGGTCTCCAGATGGCCGAGGTCGGCGGGGGCGAGACCGAGTCCGACGGTGGAGCGGGGTCCGAGTCCGTCGGCCGGTTCCAGGGCGACCAGTCCGCGGCGGGCGCCGACCAAGGCGGCACCGGCGCGCAGCAGTTCCTGGAGGGCGTCGGGCAGGGTGCCGGTCCGGGCCAGCCGTTCGGTCAGCTCGTGCAGGGTCGTCAGGTCGGAGACCCATCCGGCGAGCCGGTCCTGGAGCAGCGCCCCGGGGGCGGCCCCTGGAGAGGCGTCCGAACAGGCTCCCTTGTCGGCCCCTGAACCGGCTCCCGGGCCGTTCGCCGGGCCCGTCCCCGGGTCGCTTCCCGGGTCGCCTCCTGGGCCGGAAGTGACCGCCGTGGAGCCCGGGACCACCGGCGAGGGCGCGACAGTGTGTGCGGATGAGGGAACCGTGGAATCGATTCCGGCCACTTTCGGAGGGTGCGGGGCGTTCATGGTGTCCGGCTTTCCGGCCGGTGCGTACTGCTCCAAAGCATCGCAAACCCCCATGTCATTCTGCGCCGCTAGCAGTGTCTCCACATGTACACGCACTCGTGAGGGGATGTCCAGCATTGTCCTGCTGGGATTCCTGGTGTCCAAGCGTCCGAAGAGACAGATCACCGTTCCCCTTGTGGAAAGGCAAAGTTGGCCTAAAACTGACTCATGGATCGGGTGATTGAGGTCGACTGGCCTTGCTCGAACGGAGCGTCACAGCGGTCGTGATGGGTACGTACTCGGTGAAGGCCAGGGGTGGTTGAGTGTCACCCGGAACCTGGTGGCGGACCCGGGCGTCTTAGCCACCGACGACCGTGCCCCATCCTCTCGTGGTGGCGGCGAAGAGTAAGAGCGCGACCCGAAAACGCCATACTTCGCCACCCCACGCCACGTCCATGCTTCTGATAGACGCAGATACACGCGGTATGGACGCGACGGCAGCGGACGCAGCCGACGCTCGACCCATAGGGGTTCCCCGTGCTCACGGCAGGGGTGTGATGCGCCCAAAGGTACGCACAGTGAAGTGATCGACACATGGTGTGATGTGGCCCACGGTGTTGCCAGGCGTGCAACGGAAAGGAACGAGCGCTCATGCGCGAGATCCTCGGAAGGCGACGCAGGCTCCTGTCCAGGCGGAACGACGGGAGACCTGAGCTGGTCGGCGCGGCTTTGACCTTCGCGACACAGTGGCAGTGGCCGATACTCCCGGGTGTGGCGGCCGACCCGCAGGGCCGGTCCCGCTGCGGCTGCCCCGACCCCGAATGCACGGTCCCCGGGGCCCACCCCTTCGACCCCGGGCTGCTCGCGGCCACCACCGACGCGCGGATGGTCCGCTGGTGGTGGGCCAACCGCCCCACCGCCCCCATCGTCCTCGCCACCGGCGGCGCCGCGCCCTGCGCGGTGAGCCTGCCCGCGCCCGCCGCCGCCCGCGCGCTCGACGCGCTGGACCACAAGGGCATCCGGCTCGGCCCGGTCGTCGCCTCGCCCACCCGCTGGGCGCTGCTGGTCCGTCCGTACTCGATGGCCCAGCTGGGCGAACTGCTGTACGCCAAGGACTTCGTCCCCGGCTCCCTGCGGTTCCACGGCGAGGGCGGCTATCTGGCCCTGCCGCCATCCGTCACCGGCCAGGGCGAGATCCGCTGGGAGCGCGCGCCGCTGCCCGGCTCGGCCTCCCCCTGGGTGCCCGATGTGGAGGCCGTGGTCGACACGGTCGTCGAGGTGCTCACTCGTACGGGTGTGAGCGCGCCCGAGTTGTAGGGGTGTCGGGCGCCGCCGGAACCGGGCGCCCGTCCCCGCTCGTTATCGTCCCTCGCATGAACCCCCGTCTTCTCGCCCTCGCGGGCCTCGCGGTGAGTGCTGTCGTCCTCCCCCTGGCGGTCGCCTCCGCGGGACCGGCGGGCGGTACGAGCACGGGCCGTGCCGGCAGTACGGCCGGTACGGCGGCGTCCCCGACGGGGCGGGACGGGAGCGACGGGACCGACAGGACCGCCCCGGACTCTCCAGGCTCTCCAGGCTCCCTGGGGTCCCTGGACTCCCCGTTCTCCCAGGGCTCCCCGGACGGCGACTCCGCTGGTGCGGCGTCCCAGCCGTCCCCCCGGGTCTCCGGCTCCGCCACCCCCCTGACCCTCGGTCTCGCCACCGCCGCCCGCTGCGGTCCCGAACTCACCTCGCCCGAGGGCATCGAGGCGCAGACATGTGTGCTCACCCAGGGCGAGGACACCTGGGCCCGCACCTACTACCGCAACGCCACCGGCGCCCCGCTGACCGCCGTCCTCACCCTGATGGGCCCCGGCGGACGCACGGTGACCCTGCACTGTCCGGTCGGCGCGGAGGACGAACCGGCGCACTGCTCGACCCCGAGGGAGCGGACCCGCGCCGAACCGGCGCAGTACACGGCGGTCGCGGAGTTCGCGGACGCGGCGGGCGCCGGGCCCTCGCTGCTGCGCGCGGGAAGCAACTCGACTCCGGCGAACTGGGACCCGTCCACGGGCAGTTGACCGGCGCGGCGGCGGGCGGCGGACCGGGCCCTGGACGCCGTACCGGCGGCGGGCATGAGAAGACCCGGTTGCTGGCGACGGGGGATGCACCAGCAACCGGGCTACTGGAACGGTAACAAGAGATCGGCTGTTAGCAAATTCGATCTCGGGAAATGCCCGCCGATTTGGACTCCGACTGGCTTGTTGCATACGGGAGTTGGCGCGCAATCGCGGGGTGTGATCGCCGGGCGGGGCGACCCCGGGGGGTTTCTCGGTGCCGCCCTCCGGGGTGCCGCGCCCGGTGCCGTGCCGGGCTGGGCGGCGGATCAGCTGAGCGTGACCTGCCGGGCGGCGGATCAGCTGAGCGTGACCTGACGGTTGGTGAGACCGCCGCGGGCCCGCCGCTCCTCGCCGGTGAGCGGCGCGTCCGTGGCCAGCGCGACGGCCAGCCGCTCGGCGAACTCCGCGGCCGGCTTCTCGATGTCCTCCGCGCCCGTCCCGCTCGGCAGGTCCCACACCGGCACGGTCAGACCGTGCGCCCGGAACGAGCCCACCAGGCGGGTGCCCTCGCCGAGCCCCGAGCGCCCGGCCGCGTGCAGCCGGGCCAGCGCGTCGAGCAGCTGCTCCTCCGGGTGCGGCATGACCCAGCGCAGATGGTTCTTGTCGGGGGCCTCGCACCAGTACGCGGCGTCCACACCGGTCAGCTTGACGGTGGGGATGGCGGCGGCGTTGGCCCGCTCCAGGGAGGCGGTCACCTCCGCGGAGGCGTTCTCCGAGTCCGGCACCCAGAACTCGAAACCGGTGTGCACGACGGGCGTGAACGCGCCCTCCGGGTCCAGCAGATCCTGGAGCCGGGGCCCGTCGGCCGGGACACGCCGCCCCTGCACCGGCGTGCCCGGTGTCGCGGTCAGCGCCTGGGCGAGGGTGTCGGCGAGATCACGGCTGATGTCGCCGGAGGCGGTGTCGTTCTGGAGGCCGATCAGCACCGAGCCGTCGTCGCGGCGCAGCGCGGGCCAGGCCATCGGCAGCACCGTGGCGAGCGTGACCGACGGGACGCCGTCCGGCAGCCCGCCCTTGAGGTGCAGCTCGGCGGTCGCGGCCGGGACCAGTTCGCGCAGCGCCACCCAGTCGCATTCACCGGGCAGGCCCTCGAACGGCCGGTGCACCAGCTCCGTCACGGCCTGTGCGGCGGCGCGGCCATGACACGCCTTGTAGCGGCGGCCACTGCCGCAGGGGCAGGGCTCCCGCGCGCCGACGACCGGAACCTCTCCGTCCGTGAGCTGTGGGCGCGCGCCCTTCGTCTGGGGTCGCTTCTTGGCCATGGTGGGTGTCTCCCGGAGGCGGCTCTTCTGGTACGGGCGCGAGCCTAGCCGCTCGGGTGCGGGGGGACGGGAGGCGGCGGGGGTGGGGATGCGGGACGGGTGTGCGGGCGCGGTGTGCGGGGGGTGACGTATGGGGGCGTGAGGCGTGGGGGCGGGACATATGGGGGGCGTGATGGATCGGGCGCCAGGAGGATGACGCCCGCGTCAGCCGTTCCCGTGGCAGCTGTGCCCGCGTCAGCTGTGCCTGTGCCCGCCGTGTCCGCGTCAGCTGTGCCTGTGCTAGCCGTGCCAGTGCAGGCCGTGCCCGCGTCAGCCGTGCCAGTGCCAGCTGTGCCTGTGCTAGCCGTGCCCACGCCAACCACGGCCGTATCAGCCGTACCAGTTCCAGCCGTGCCCGCGTCAACCGCGCTTGCGTCAGCCGTGCCCGCGCCACCCCTGCGCTCGCGTCAGCCGTCCTGTGCCGCCCACCACATGAAGCCGCTGCACATGACCGGGTTTCGCCCGCTCAGTCGATGTCGTCGAACGCGTCCGCGAAGTCCAGGTCCGGGATCGCCGAGAGCGCGGGCGCCCCGACCCGGGCCGCGAAGTCGTCGCGGCGATGGGCGGACGCCCGGTCGCGTACGTCGTCGTGGACCACGACCCACACCGTGACCTCGCCCCGGGCGTCGTCCCGGACGCCCCAGTCGTCGGCCAGTGCCGTGATGATGTTCAGCCCCCGGCCGCCGTGTGCCGTGACGGACGGGGTGGCCGGGGCGGGGCGGGTGGGTCCGCCGCCGTCCGTGACCTCGACGATCAGCCGGCCGCGGGCGTCCACCCGCCAGGCGGCCCGGACGTCCCCGTCCCCGGCCAGGGCCTCGCCCAGGGGGCGGCCGTGTTTGCAGGCATTGCTCAACAGTTCGGAAAGGATCAACACAGCATCGTCAATGACCGATTCGGCCACACCGCCCGTGCGCAACTGATCGCGCATCCGGTGTCTCGCCTTCCCCACGCCCGCAGGGCCATGGGGTACGGCCATGCTCGACGACGTGGGCACCTCCTGTGCCACCACCAACGCCACCCCCGAGACCTCCTTCGCCCCACGCCACGGTGTGGATGCCCCCTTGGCCTGAACCGGAAACCGGCCAACCCATGTGCTGTGACGCACTCACCTGGATCGAACACGGACCGAACGCGCCGGTGCACACCTTGTGACGAGGGCGTCAGGAGCCCGTCAGGAGACTGTCAAGAGGCGATGCGTGTGTGGCTGGAAATAAACGGCGTGGCCGAGACCGGAGAATGGCGGGGCGGCGGGGGCGCGGTCAAGAGACCGGCAGGTTTCTTTACAGTCCTGGTCTCTTTACAGCCCAGGCCTCTTCACAGTCCGGGCTTCTTTACGGCCCAGGCGTCTTCACGGACCGGCTGTGCCGATGCGCCCCGCCGTCCCCTCGTCCCCTCGTCATCTCGTCCCCTCAGCGGCCGAGGTGGCGCAGGACCGCGCGGGGCCGGTTGGTGATGATGGCGTCGATGCCGAGGTCGACACAGAGGTCGACGTCCTCGGGCTCGTTGACGGTCCAGACGTGCACCTGGTGCCCGGCGCGCCGGAAGCGTTCGACGTAGGCCGGGTGGTGGCGGACGATCCGGATCGAGGGGCCGGCGATCCGGACCCCGGCGGGCAGCCGTCCGTCGCGCAGCCGGGGCGAGGCGAACTGCATGAGATAGACGGTGGGCAGGGTCGGCGCGGCGGCGCGGACGCGGTGCAGGGAGCGCGCGGAGAAGCTCATCACCCGTACCGCGGACTCCTCCGGGGCGGCCGGGGCGTCCAGGCCGAAGCGCTTGAGGAGGTGCAGCAGCCGCTCCTCGACCTGTCCGGCCCAGCGGGTGGGGTGCTTGGTCTCGATCGCCAGCTCCACCCGGCGCCCGGCGTCCGCGACCAGCTCCAGGAGCCGTTCGAGGGTGAGGACGGAGGTGTCGGCCGGGTCCTCGGGCCGGTGCTCCCAGTCGGGCTCCTCGTCGCGCGTGCGGTACGCCTCGGTCCGCTTCCAGGAGCCGAAGTCCAGGGCGGCGAGTTCGGCCAGCTCCAGCGCGGAGACGGCACCGCGGCCGTTGGACGTACGGTTGACGCGGCGGTCGTGGACACAGACGAGATGGCCGTCGGCGGTGAGACGTACATCGCATTCGAGGGCGTCGGCGCCGTCCTCGATCGCCTTTCTGTACGCGGCGAGCGTGTGTTCGGGGGCGTCCTCGGAGGCGCCGCGGTGGGCGACGACCTGGATGCCGCGCCGGGGTGCGTGGGTCACCGCGACATGGTGCCATCGGGGGACGTCGGCATGCATCCGTTAAGCCCAATAAATCCGAAACATCACATGTATTCCCATATAAAGAACAGTCAGGGATACACAGGCTCGGCTTATGGTGCTCTGACAGCCGGTGGGAAAAGCTGATGGCACACACCTGCGTGCGTGTGCGTGCGGACACACGCGGGCGAGTGAAGACAGTGGAGACGGAGACCGGCCCTCACCGGGCCCACCCGTGACGATGACCGTGGATCGAGGAGAGCAGCTGTGAGCACCGAGAACGAGGGCACCGCGGTACCACCGGCCCCGTCCGCACCTCCCGTGCCGGTGGACACTCCCGCAGCCTCCCCGCAGGCCGCCGCGCCGACGCCCCCGCTCCCGCCGGGCACCCCGGCGACCCCGGGGTACGAGCCGGCGCCCGCCTACGCGACGGCACCACCCCCCGACGCCACCGTCCCCGGGTACGGCGGCTCCGCGCCGGACGCCTCCTGGCCGCCCCCGGCGCCCCCGGCGGCGGGCGGTCCGGACGGTCCGGGCGATCCCTGGGGCGCCGCGTTCCAGCAGCCGACGCCCGCGCCGAAGTCCGGCTCGGGGCGCGGCCGTGGCGGGCTGCTCGCCGGTGTGCTGGTGGCCGCGCTGGTCGCGGGCGGCCTCGGCGGCGGCCTGGGCTACACCCTGGCGAAGGACAACGACGAGACCAGCTCCACCACGGTCTCGGCCGCCGACAGCGGCGGCGACCTCAAGCGCGACCCGGGCACGGTCGCCGGAGTCGCCGCGACGGCCCTGCCGAGCACGGTCACCATCGAGGCCGCCTCCAGCAGCGGCGAGGGCGGCACGGGCACGGGCTTCGTGTTCGACACCGAGGGCCACATCATCACCAACAACCATGTCGTGGCCGACGCCGTCGACGGCGGCACCCTGAGCGTGACCTTCCCGAGCGGCAAGAAGTACGACGCCGAGGTGATCGGCAACGCGCAGGGCTACGACGTGGCGGTGGTGAAGCTCAAGAGCGCCCCGTCGGACCTGAAGCCGCTGACCCTCGGCAACTCCGACCAGGTGGCCGTGGGCGACTCGACGATCGCGATCGGCGCCCCCTTCGGCCTGTCGAACACGGTGACGACCGGCATCATCAGCGCCAAGAACCGCCCGGTCGCGTCCAGCGACGGCAGCGGCTCCAACGCGTCGTACATGAGCGCGCTCCAGACCGACGCGTCCATCAACCCGGGCAACTCCGGTGGCCCGCTGCTGGACGCCAAGGGCAATGTGATCGGCATCAACTCCGCGATCCAGTCCTCCGGCAACGGCTTCGGCGGCACCAGCCAGTCCGGCTCGATCGGCCTGGGCTTCGCCATCCCGATCAACCAGGCCAAGTACGTCGCCCAGGAACTGATCAAGACCGGCAAGCCGGTGTACGCCAGGATCGGCGCCTCCGTCTCCCTGGAGGAGGGCACCGGCGGCGCGAAGATCACCGACACCGGGGCGGGCGGCGCCGAGGCGGTGGAGCCGGGCGGCCCGGCGGCCGACGCGGGCCTCAAGCCCGGCGATGTGATCACCAAGTTGGACAACCGGGTGATCGACAGCGGCCCCACCCTGATCGGCGAGATCTGGACCCACAAGCCCGGCGACAAGGTCACCCTCACCTACGAGCGCGGCGGCAAGACCAACACCGTCGACGTGACCCTCGACTCCCGAGTCGGCGACAGCTGACCCACCCCCGACCGAACCCGGTTACTCTTGTCCCCGCGCCGGGGATCACCACCCCGGCCCGGGGTGGGTTGCCCGAGCGGCCTAAGGGAACGGTCTTGAAAACCGTCGTGGCAGCGATGTCACCGTGGGTTCAAATCCCACACCCACCGCGTCTTCGTAAGGCCCTCTGACCGGCGTCAGCCGTCGGCAGAGGGCCTTACGGGTTTTTCGGGGACGGGGGCGGGGTTACGGGAGGGGGATCGACGCGTTCACGCGGTGCAGGTGGATCAGGATGTCGAAGGAGCGGGACATCGCCACCGGGGGGCGCTCGGTCGTGAAGGAGCTGGGGACCACGAACGTGGGGCGGGGGGTGGCCAGCCACGGGCCCGCCGCCGGGTGGGGGGTAAGGGCGCGGAGGTCGACGTAGTAGTCACGGGGGCGGGCGCGGTCCAGGAGGTGTTCGTTGCTGTCGGGGGCCGCCGGGCCGGTGTCGAAGACCTGGTACTGGCCGGTGTCCAGGTTCATCGCGCGGTACGCGCCGCTGTGGATCGACGTGCCGATCGCGACGTACGCGTCGCCGATCAGGTCGCGCAGGAACGAGCCCTGCACCACCGGGTGGGACGTCGGGTTCGGGGACTCGTAGGCGAGGTGGGCGTTGTGGGCGGAGACCAGGACGCGGTCGCCGGTCTGGCGCTGCCACCAGACCGTGTTCTCGGCCATCGCCCGGTCGCGGTGCCGGTTGGGTTCGGCCTGCTGGTCCTGGTCCTGGAGTTCATGGGCGAAGAGGGTCGTCATCTGGGCGACCACCCGGGCGTCCTGGAGGATCCAGGGGTCCGTGTCGCCCGCCCGCTCCAGCAGGTCGTACGCCGCCTTCGCCGAGGTGTCGTACGCCTGCCGCTCGGTGCGCGGGGCCGAGACCAGGGCCTGGACGCGGGCTTCCATGGTGGCGGGCAGGGCGAGCAGTCCGGCGTAGTGGCGGCGGAGTTGCGGGGCCAGGTCCGGGCGGTGCTCGTCGGCCCAGGTGAGGATGCGGGCGTACTGGGCGCGGTTGACGTCCCCGATGTCATTGCCCATGACACGCAGTTGGTCGCCGGGCGGGGCCGTGCGGTTGTACCCGCGCATCCAGGTGAACAGGGTCAGGAACTCCTGGTTGTTCCAGTCGCCGAACGAGCCCTGGAACTCCTCGGCCATGATCTGGCGCAGATCGCCCTCGCCGGTGCGGACGTATGTGTCGATCCGCGCCCCCGCCGACCAGGACATCTCCAGCGCGAAGACCCGGAAGTCCGCGCTGCGGACGAGGTGCCGGAAGAGGCGGTCCTTCAGCTGGAACAGTTCCTTCGAGCCGTGGGTGGCCTCGCCGACGCCGACGACGGTCGCGTCCGCCGTCATCCGGGTGAGGGCGGTGAGGTCCGCGGTGGAGGGGGCCTGCGGGGTCGTGGTGCGCAGGGGTTTCGCGTGGGCGTCCAGGGCCCTGATGACGGGGCGGTCCGGGGAGGGGGAGTGCGTTGTCGCCACGGGGTGTGCGGGGGCTCGTGGTGTCGGTGCCGTCGTCGCCGTCGCCGGTGACGAGGTGAGGGCCAGGGCCGTCACCAAGGCGATGGCGGTGCCGGTCAGATACGCCGGGCCGGGGTGTGAGCTGGGCACAGAGGTCTCCCCTCGGAGAGGTGCGCGCAGATGCGCGGAGGTGTGCGGACGGGTCGGTGCAGCTCGTGGCCACGAGGCGCGGCTCCCGGGCGTCCCCTCGCTTCCGGTGCCTGTCCTCATCCTCAGGGGCCCCGTACCGCAAAAAAAGCGGTGCTCTGCTCAGCCTGCGCTAAATTCTGGTCATGGAGTCCCGTGCCGCCGTCATCGCCGTACTCGTCGCCGACGGAGTGCCCGGCCATCAGCTGACCGTCGGCCCGATGGTCTTCACCACCGCCGCCACGGCCTTCCGTACGGTCGAGTACGACGTACGGGTCTGCGCCGCCACCGGCACCGTCGAGACCGGCGAACCCGTGCTGCGGTTCGCCGTGCCCCACGGGCTGGACACGCTCGGGGCGCTCGGCGCCGGGGACACCGTCCTCGTCACCGGGCACCGCGCCTACCGTGAGCCGCCCGCGCCCGCCCTCGCCGACGCCCTACGCGGGTGCGCCGCCCGGGGCTGCCGGATGGCCGCCGTCGGCACCGGCTCCTTCACTCTCGCCGCCCTCGGACTCCTCGACGGGCGCCGCGCGACCACCTCCTGGCCCCGGCTCGCGGAGTTCACCGCGCTGTTTCCGCGCGTGACGACCGTGCCGTCGGGCGAGCCCTCGGTCGCCGACGGGCCCTTCCACACCGCCGCCGGAGTCTTCGGCGGGCTCGACCTCGCCGTCGACCTGGTCGAACGCGACCATGGCGTACGGGTCGCCGCCGAGGTCGCCCGGCGCATCCTGCTGCCGTTCCACGACCAGGTCGCCGCCGATCACCAGGAGATCGAACGCGAGGCCGTCGAACGGGGCGTCGACATCGGCCCCACCCTGGAGTGGCTGGAAACCAACCTCCACCGTCCGCTCACCCTCGACGAGATCGCCGCCCACGCCGGTGTCAGCGTCAGCAGCCTGAACCGGCGTTTCCGGGCCCGTACCGGACAGCCGCCGCTCCAGTACCTGCTCGGCGTCCGGCTCCAGCGGGCGCAACTGCTGCTGGAGAACAGCGAGACACCGGTCGAACAGATCGCCGCCCGCACCGGGTTCGGTTCCTCCGCCAACCTCCGCCATCACTTCCAGCGGCGCACCGGGACCAGTCCCCGCGGCTATCGAGCGGCGCACCGGGTCCTCACGGGGATCGCGGCCAAGCCGGAGGGGGAGGGGGAGGGGGAGGGAGAGGGGGAAGAGGGCAGGGGAAGCTAGTGGGTGTCGGAGGCGTACGGCTTGCCGTCCCCTCCGTACCCGACCTGCCTTACCGTGCCCTCCGGTGAGGTACCCCATCCGCCTCACCGTGGCCTCCGGTGCTGTACCACCCTCACCGCACCGCACCGCACCGCACCTCACCGTCCCCTCCGGTACCCCACCAACCGTGCCGCCGACCCGATCGTCGCCCGTGCCTCCCGTTCCGACAGGCCCGTCGAGACCGCCGCGTCGATCAGCGACGGCAGCAGATCCTGGCCGATTCCGTTCTCGTACGCCCGGCAGGCCGCCCAGAACAGGCGGGTGTTGCGCTGTCCGGCGTGGGCCGCGGCGACGAAGTGGAGCAGGCCCAGTCCGCCGACCGCGCCGCTCCCGGACGGCGCCGCGTGGCGTGGTCGCGGTGGCAGCAGCAGCCGCAGCAGGGACGGCGGACACGGCGCCGGGGGCAGATGCGCGGTGCCCGGTGTGGTCGCGTACACGCCGAACTCGGTACGGGAGCCGGGGCCGACCAGGTAGCCGCCCGCGCCCCGGATGTCGATGCCGGGGGCCAGCCGTCCGGCGGAGTTGGGGATCACCATGTCCGGCGGGCCGCACAGCCACAGGTGCCGGCCGCCGGAGGGGGTGAGGACGACGACCGTCGGCGGGATGGTGAACAGATGCCGCAGCGCCAGTTCGCGCAGCGCGGCCGTCGAGTCGGTGCCCGACTTGGTGTCCAGGTCGATGCCGATGAGGTGGTGCGGGGACAGTCCGCAGGCGATGCCGTAGCCGGTGGCCCAGGGCGCGGCGGCGAACATCCGCCGGACGCGGGCCGGGTCGGTCGAGGCGTCGTAGACCCCGTGCCCGAGGCGTCCGCACGCACCGTGACAGGGGGCGGACGAGGTGGGCGTCGAGGACTCGCGGTGCGGGGACCGCAGTGCCGGCAGCTTCGTCCGGGACAGCGGGATGACCGCCAGACCGCGCTCCGCGGCTGACAGGGCGTATGCGAGGGCCAGTGTGCCGGCCTGCCGGTCGATGGTCGCCATGGCTCTATTTTCGTACGTCTGTTCGAGAAAGGGAAGAGGGGTCGAACGCGACGCGCCCGGCCGGTCGGCGGGGCCGGAAAAGTGCCGGAACGCTTCACCTCTTGTCCCGCTTGGGGCGTGCCGTGCCGAGTGTCCCGACCTGGGAGATGCGGGCAAGGAAAGGGTTTATCGACTTGTCATCACGCTTCAGGGGGAATAGGGGCTTCCGGTCTGGTTCGCCGGGGATTCGGTGGGCAACTCTGATCTCGCGACGTCGTGCACCACCCCGAGGCGGATGGCCAACTGCCTTGGAAACTGCCGTAGTTCACTCATCGCGGCTCACGAAGCCGGGTGTCCCCGTTCCGGAGGAAATACACATGGCAAGCATCCGTACCGCTCGCGTCATCGCCGTCGTCTCCGCCCTCCCGCTCGCCGCCGCGCTCCTCGCCGGTGTCGCGTCGGCCGACAACGGCGCTCTCGCGAACGACGGATCGAGCGCTACCGTCACGAACGCCATTCAGGGCAGCCTCGGCAGTGGCGTGGGCGGCGACAACAGCGGCAACTCGTCCACCACCCAGCAGCAGGCCATCGGCTCGGGCGCCTCGAACCAGAGCAACACAGCTCAGGTCGACGGCTCCGCGTTCACCGCGATCAACCAGGGCAACTCGAACGTCGCGGTCAACTTCACCCCGATCTTCTGGTGAGCCGAGGGGCGGCCGGTCCGGCCGACCGCCCCTCGACCTCCTGTGTGGGTGTGCTCTGTGGGGAAACAGCGTCCGCGCGGCGGTGCTTCGGCACCGCCGCGCAGGCGTGTCCGGGGCCGGTCCCGTCCAGGCGCCGACCTTGACAGCGGACGTCGTCTGACGGACAGTCAGAAACTCTTCCGTACGGCGATCCCCGCGCCCCGAAGGAGTACGTCCGTGACCGACGACGTCCGCGACGCGGACCCCGGCGCAGGACCGGGGCCGGACCCCGGCGCCCCCGCCGTCCCCATCGCCCCCGCTGTTCCTATCGCCCCCGCTTCCGGCGCTCCGGCTGTCGCCGTCGAAGACCTCCCCGCCCGTCTCACCGCCTACGAAGGTCTCCCCGCCGCCGTCGCCACCCCCGGCAAGGACCCCGTCAACCGCCCCATGATCCGGCACTGGTGCGAGGCCCTCGGCGACACCAACCCCGCCTACACCGGCCCCGACGCCGTCGCGCCGCCCACCATGCTCCAGGTCTGGACGATGGGCGGCCTCTCCGGGCACCCCGGCCGCGCGGCCCCGTTCGACGAACTCCTCGCCCTGCTCGACGCCGCGGGCTGCACCTCCGTGGTCGCCACGGACTGCGAGCAGGAGTATCCGCGCCCGCTGCGCCCCGGCGACGAGATCACCTTCGACACCGTGATCGAGTCCGTCACCGGCCCCAAGACCACCAGGCTCGGCACCGGGTACTTCGTCACCACCCGCACGGAGATCCGGACGACGGACGGCGCCCTCGCCGGAACCCACCGCTTCCGCATCCTCAAATACGCGCCCGCCTCCGCTCCCGCCCCCACCGCTCCCGTCCGCGCCCCCAAGCTCGCCCCCGTAACCCGCCCCCGTCGCCCCCGCCCCGTCGTCAACCGCGACAACGCGGACTTCTGGGACGGCGTCGCCCGCCGCGAACTGCTCTTCCAGCGCTGCGCCGCCTGCGCCGCCCCCCGCTTCCCCTGGCTGCCCGGCTGCGCCGACTGCGGCTCGCCCGACTGGACACCGGTCGCGGCCCGCGGCGACGGCACGGTCCACTCGTACGTCGTCATGCACCACCCGCCCTTCCCCGCCTTCGACCCGCCGTACGCGGTCGCCCTCGTCGAACTGGCGGAGGGCGTACGGATGGTGGCCAATGTGACGGGCGTGCCGTACGACAAGGTGCGGATCGGGATGGCGGTCCGGGTGGAGTTCCAGGCGTACGACGACGATCTGGTGCTGCCGGTCTTCCGGGCGGAGGCGGCGGCATGAGCCAGGACGACACTCAGGACGACGTCCAGGACGCCCGGCGGTACGCGCGGCCCGGGGCCGCCCTGCCGCCGCTGGAGATCCCGGTCACCCGCACGCTGATCGTCGCCGGGGCGCTGGCCTCCCGGGACTACCAGGACGTGCACCACGACCCGGTGCTCGCCCGGGAGAAGGGCGCCCCCGACATCTTCATGAACATCCTGACGACGAACGGGCTCGTCGGCCGGTACGTCACCGATCACTTCGGCCCGGCGGCCGTGCTGCGCAAGGTCACCATCCGGCTCGGCGCCCCCAACCATCCCGGCGACACCATGGTCCTGACCGGCCGCGTGGAGTCGGCCGACGGCACCGAGATCGTCGTACGGGTGATCGGGGACAACGGCATCGGACGGCATGTGACGGGCAGGGTCGCCCTCACCGTGCCGCCACCTCGACCGGAGGGCCCCGTGCCGCCACCTCACAGGGAGGGCCCGGCGTGAGCGGCGCCGGGAGCGGGCTCCGCGCGCGGGCCGCCGTCGTCGGCATCGGTGCCACCGAGTTCTCCAAGGACTCGGGGCGGAGCGAACTGCGGCTCGCCGCCGAGGCTGTGCGGGCGGCGCTGGACGACGCCGGGCTGACCCCCGCCGATGTCGACGGCATGGTCACCTTCACCATGGACACCAACCCCGAGATCACCGTCGCCCAGGCGTGCGGCATCGGGGAACTGGGCTTCTTCTCCCGGGTCCACTACGGGGGCGGCGCGGCCTGCGGCACGGTCCTCCAGGCCGCCCTCGCCATCGCGTCCGGCGTCGCCGAGACCGTCGTCTGCTACCGCGCCTTCAACGAGCGCTCCGGGCGCCGCTTCGGCTCCGGGGTGCAGGACCGCGAGCCGTCGGCGGAGGGCGCGGCGCTGGGCTGGATGATGCCGTACGGGCTGCTGACTCCGGCGTCGTGGGTGGCGATGGCGGCCCAGCGCTATCTGTTCACCTACGGGCTGACCCCCGAGGAGGCGTTCGGGCCGGTCGCGGTGGTCGCCCGCCGTCACGCGGCGACCAATCCGGCCGCGCACTTCCACGGCCGGCCCATCACCCTCGCCGACCATGCCGCCTCCCGCTGGATCGTGGAGCCGCTGCGGCTGCTGGACTGCTGTCAGGAGACGGACGGGGCGCAGGCGCTGGTCCTCACCTCCGTCGAACGCGCGCGCGATCTCCGTCGCCCCCCGGCGGTGGTCCTGGGCGCGGCGCAGGGCGCGGGCCGGGGCCAGGAGCAGATGACCGGCTTCCACCGGGGCGATCTGGCCGCCCTCCCGGAGGCCGCGGCGACCGCCCGCAGGCTCTGGCGCGCGACCGGCCTCGGCCCCGCCGACATCGACGTCGGCATCCTCTACGACCACTTCACACCGTTCGTGCTGATGCAGTTGGAGGAGTACGGATTCTGCGGACGCGGGGAGGCCGCCGGGTTCGTCACGGAGGGCCGGCTTCCGCTGAACACCCACGGCGGTCAGCTGGGGGAGGCGTACCTCCACGGTATGAACGGCATCGCGGAGGCGGTACGCCAGGTACGGGGTACGTCCGTGAACCAGGTGCCGGGCGCGGAGCGCGTGCTCGCGACGGCCGGTACGGGGGTGCCGACCTCGGCGGTGGTGCTGGGCAGTGACGGGTGAGGGTCCCCGGGTCCTGGTCCCTCCCCGGGCGCCGCCGCCCCCGCGGGGCCTTCCGGTGTCCCGGTCCCGCCGGGTCCGGCCCCGGGTCCCCCCGATCCCTTCCTGAGGGGAAACCCCCAGTACCCGTCCACCTCCACTCCACCTCTGGGAGGTGCCGCCAGCCCTACCCCTACAACCTGAGGGGGACTCGGCTTCGGCACCTCCGGGCGATCCGCGTGAGGGTGCCTCACTCCTAGCGTGGAGCCATGACCACACCCGTCTGCACCAGTGCTTCGGACGTCGCCCGGCGGCCCTCGCCGTATGCGGCCTACCCGTCGTTCGCGTCGTATGTGCGGGCGCGTCGGCCGGTGCTGCTGCGCACCGCCCGGTCGCTCACCGCCAACCCCAGTGACGCGGAGGACCTGCTGCAGACCGCGCTCACCAAGACCTATGTCGCCTGGGAGCGCATCGAGGACCACCGCGCGCTCGACGGCTATGTCCGCCGCGCCCTGGTGAACACGCGTACCTCGCAGTGGCGCAAGCGCCGGGTGGACGAGTTCTCCTGCGAGGAGTTGCCGGAGCCCGAGCCGGCGCCGTCCGGCGCCGACCCGGCCGAGCGGCAGGCGCTGCATGACGCGATGTGGCGGGCGATCATGAGACTGCCGGACCGCCAGCGCGCGATGGTCGTCCTCAGGTACTACGAGGATCTCAGCGAGGCCCAGACCGCCGAGGTGCTCGACGTCTCGATCGGCACGGTGAAGTCCGCGGTCTCCCGCGCCCTCGGCAAACTGAGAGAGGACCCGGAGCTGGAGCTGATCCGCTAGCCGGACGCGACGCCCGTGACGCCCGTGACGCCCGTGTGTCCGTGTGTCCGCCCCCGCCCCCGCCCGCCCCCTGTCGCCGCCGCGCGGCACCGCTTTCGCCGTAATTCACCGGTCCCATCGCGTTCTGTCCGGCGCCCCGAAGTGCCGACGGTGATCGATCATCGGACTGTGGCCAGGTTCTCCCCCGGTTCTAGTGACATACCGCGCGGTACGTGCGCAGAATCAACGCAAACGTTACCGCCGCGTAGGCAGAGTCGCCCCGGGAGGACGCCGTGCTGAGCACCATGCAGGACGTACCGCTGCTCATCTCCAGGATCTTGACCCATGGGTCAGCGATCCACGGCACATCGCAGGTGATCACCTGGACCGGCGAGCCGGAACCGCACCGCCGCTCCTTCGCCGAGATCGGCACCCGCGCCGCCCAGCTGGCGCACGCCCTGCGCGACGACCTCGGGGTGGACGACGACGAACGTGTCGCCACTCTGATGTGGAACAACGCCGAACACGTCGAGGCGTACTTCGCGATCCCCTCCATGGGCGCGATCCTGCACACCCTCAACCTCCGTCTGCCCCCCGAGCAGCTCATCTGGATCGTCCACCACGCCGCCGACCGCGTGGTCATAGCCAACGGCTCGCTGCTGCCGCTGCTGGCCCCGCTCCTCCCCCACCTCAAGACGGTGGAGCATGTCGTCGTCTCCGGCCCCGGCGACCGCACGGCCCTCACCGAGGCCGCCGCGGGCGCCAATGTGACGGTCCACGAGTACGAGGAGCTGCTCTCCGGCAAGCCGACCGCGTACGACTGGCCGGAGCTGGACGAGCGGCAGGCCGCCGCCATGTGCTACACCTCCGGCACCACCGGCGACCCCAAGGGCGTGGTCTACTCCCACCGCTCGGTCTATCTGCACTCCATGCAGGTCAACATGACCGAGTCGATGGGCCTCACCGACCAGGACACCTCGCTGGTCGTGGTCCCGCAGTTCCATGTGAACGCCTGGGGACTGCCCCACGCCACCTTCATGACCGGCGTCAACATGCTGATGCCGGACCGCTTCCTCCAGCCCGCCCCGCTCGCCGAGATGATCGAGCGCGAACGGCCGTCGCACGCCGCCGCGGTCCCCACCATCTGGCAGGGCCTGCTCGCCGAGCTGACCGCCCACCCCCGGGACGTCTCCTGTCTCACCCAGGTCACCATCGGCGGCTCCGCCTGTCCGCCCGCCCTGATGGAAGCCTTCGACCAGCTCGGTATGCGGGTCTGCCACGCCTGGGGCATGACCGAGACCAGCCCGCTGGGCACGGTGGCCCGGCCCCCGGCCCGCGCCGTCGGCACGGACGAGGAGTTCGCCTACCGCCTCACCCAGGGCCGCTTCCCGACCGGCGTCGAGGCCCGCCTCACCGGCCCCGGCGGCGAACGGCTCCCGTGGGACGGCCGGTCGGCGGGCGAACTGGAGGTCCGCGGCCCCTGGATAGCGGGCGCGTACTACAACGGGGCCGACGGCGCACCCCTGCGCCCCGAGGACAAGTTCACCGAGGACGGCTGGCTGAAGACCGGTGATGTCGGCACGATCAGCGCCGACGGCTTCCTCACCCTCACCGACCGCGCCAAGGACGTCATCAAGTCCGGCGGCGAGTGGATCTCGTCGGTGGAGCTGGAGAACGCGCTGATGGCCCACCCGGCGGTGGCCGAGGCCGCGGTCGTCGCCGTCCCCGACGAGAAGTGGGGCGAGCGCCCGCTCGCGACCGTCGTCCTGAAGGAGGGCGCGGAGGCGGACTTCCAGACGCTGCGCACCTTCCTCCAGGAGGAGGGCAAGATCGCGAAGTGGCAGCTGCCGGAGCGGTGGACGATCCTCCCGGCCGTCCCGAAGACCAGCGTCGGCAAGTTCGACAAGAAGGTCCTGCGCAGGCAGTACGCGGCGGGCGAGCTGGAGATCACCCAGCTCTGACGGCCGTGAGGGACAGGGGATGTACCGGGCCCGGAGCCCTTCGTACATCCCCTGTACCTGCATCCCCTGTACCTGTACCTGTACCTAGGCGGCGGAGCCGCCCCCCCCGCTGTCCGGCTAATTCGTGCCGATCCGCGCCAGCAGATCCACGATCCGGCTCTGCACCTCCGTACTGGTGGAGCGCTCGGCGAGGAAGAGGACGGTCTCGCCGGACGCCAGCCGGGGCAGGTCGGCCTGGTCGACGGCGGCCGTGTAGACCACCAGCGGAGTCCGGTTGAGCTGCCCGTTCGCGCGCAGCCAGTCCACGATCCCGGCCTGCCGCCGATGCACCTGCATCAGGTCCATCACCACCAGGTTCGGCCGGAACTGCCCGGCCAGCGCCACCGCGTCCGCGTCGCTCGCCGCCCGCGCCACCTGCATCGCCCGCCGCTCCAGCGTCGCCGTCAGCGCGAGCGCGATCTCCGCGTGCTCCTCGATCAGCAGCACCCGCGGCGGATGCTGCTCACTGTCCCGCGGCGCCAGCGCCTTCAGCAGTACGGCGGGGTCGGCGCCGTACGCCGCCTCGCGGGTCGCCTGTCCCAGCCCGGCCGTGACCATCACCGGCACTTCGGCGGCCACCGCCGCCGTACGCAGCGACTGGAGCGCGGTCCGGGTGATCGGCCCGGTCAGCGGGTCGACGAACAGCGCGGCCGGGAAGGCGGCGATCTGCGCGTCCACCTCCTCGCGCGAGTGCACGATCACCGGCCGGTAGCCGCGGTCGCTCAGCGCCTGCTGGGTGGAGACGTCCGGCGCGGGCCACACCAGCAGCCGCCGCGGATTGTCCAGCGGCTCGGGCGGCAGCTCGTCGTCCAGCCGCTGCGGACGCGGCGGATCGGCCACCTCGACGGCACCGCCGGGACCGTCCAGCGGCTCCGGCCCCTCGGCCGCGTTCTCGTCCGGCGCCCCTATGGCGTACGAGCGTCCCGCGCCCTCGGAGTTCTGCGCGAGCCGGGGCACGGGCGCCGGGACCGCCTGTTCGGCGGGCGGATGCGGACGGGCCTGCGGCTCGGCGCCGCCCCCGCCGCCCTCGGTACGGGTGCCCAGCTTGCGCCGCCGCCCGGAACCGGACGGCTGCTGCGGCGCCGGGGTGGCACCGGCACCCGGCGGCGGCTGCTGCGCCGGGACGACCGGCGCCGGGGCCTGCGGACGAGCCGGGGGAGACAACTGCGCGGGAGCGTGGGCATGAGCCTCGGCGTGCGCCGGGCCGGAGGAGGGCTGCCGTGCCGGAGCCTGCGCGGACGGCGCTTGCGGCTGCGGCGGCTGGGCCGGCTGGAGCTGCTGAGGCGACGGAGGCTGCTGCCCCGGTTGCCCTCCCGGCTGCCCCACCTGCTGGATCTGCGCGACCTGGCGGGTGAAGGGCACGCCCTGCCCCAGCGTCCGGACGCTTATGGCCCGCCCCTGCGTGGAGTCCGGATCGACCGGGACGCCGGACGCCTCGGCGGGCAGCGGCTGGGCGGCCCGGGGCTGCGCGGCGGCGGCCTCCGGGGGCAGCGGGGTGCCGGGCGCCGGGGTCGGATGCGGCTGCGCCGCCGACGGCTGCCGCGCGGAACCGCGGGTGTCCCCGGTGGTCGGCTCGGCGACGGGCTCGGCCATCGGCTCGATCGCGTGCGGCGGAGCGACATGCCGACGCCGCCGCCCGGTCGGCTGGCCCTCGGGCGCCCCGGCGGGATGCGGCTGCGGCGGTGTGTGGTCCTCGGCCTGGTCGTGCGGTACGGCGTCATGCCGACCCCGCCCGTCGGGAACCCCCTGCGCGGGCACCGGCACCGGCATCGACGCCGGGACCGGCATCCCGCCGGGCGCCACCGGCGCCTGCCGCGGTGCCTCCGGGCCGCGGTCCGCCTCGGCGGGCGGCAGCGCGAACACCGTACGGGGGGCCGCCTCCTGGGCCACCGCCCGTTCCTGCGCGGCGGCGAGCGCCCGGCGCCGCCGCCCGGACGGCTGGCCCTCGTCGTCCTCGCCCGGCTCGCCCGGCGCGGCTCCCGGTGCGGGAAGCGCGGGCGGCAGCGCGGCGGCCGGACGGCCCCCCGCCTGCCGGGCGAGCTGCCCCGCGGGCCCGACGGGCACGCCCTGCGGCGGTACGGCCGCGCCCAGCCCGGTGCGGGACGCGGCGGCCCCGGCCGCGTGCTCGGCGGCCGTGACGACGGCCCCCTGCGCGGCGACGGGCTCGATCGCGCCGACCGGCGGAACGGGCGCGAGCGGTGCGGTGGGGACGGCGGACGGCGCCCCGGGCGCACCCGGGGAAGTCGGCGAGGTCGGCGGGGCCGGCTCGGCGGGCCGCCCGCGCCGCCGCCCGGTGGGCGTGCCGCCGGTGCCGTCGTCCGGCCCCTGCGGAACCGCGTGCTGCTCGGGCTGCTGCTGGTGTGCCGCCTGCGGCAGCTGGGGCTGTTGCTGCTGGCCGTCCGCCGCCCGGCGCCGCCGTCGCCCGGTGGGCGCGGGCGCCTCGCCCTCGGCGCCCCCGGCCCCGGGCGCGACCTCGCTGTCCAGGAACGCGTCGACGGAGGACCGCCGGGCCCGCCGCCGCCCCCCGCCCGAACCCTGCTCACCGGGCTCGTCGCCCGGCCGCTCCCCGGCGACCGCCGGAAGCGCCACAGCCGCCGGGACGGGCGCCGCGACCGCCCCCGCGCCCCCTCCGATCGGCACCTCCAGCACGAACGCGCTGCCGCTCATGCCCGGTACCTCATGGGTCTGGAGCACCCCGCCGTGGGCGCGCACGATGCCGCGCACGATCGGCTCGTGCACCGGGTCGCCCCCGGCGTACGGCCCGCGCACCTCGATCCGTACGACCTCACCGCGCTGGGCCGCCGCGACGACGACCGTGTTGTCCATGTACCCGCCCGCCGAGACCGGCGAGTTGCCGGTGGCGTCGACCCCGGCGACATCGGCGACGAGATGCGCGAGCGCGGTGGCCAGCAGCACCGGATCGACCTCGGCCTCGATGGGCGGCGCGTGCACCGCGAACTGCACCCGCCCCGGCCCGATCAGCTCGACGGCCCCGTCGACCCCGGCGGCGACGACGGAGTCCAGCATCGCCTTCGTGCGGGCGACGGACTCGGTGCCGCTGTCCAGCCGCTGGTAGCCGAGGACGTTGTCGATGAGGGTGGTGATCCGCGAGTACCCGGCGGAGAGATGGTGCAGGACCTGGTTGGCCTCGGGCCAGAGCTGTCCGGCGTCGTCGGCGGCGAGTGCGGCGAGTTCGCGGCGCAGTTCGTCCAGCGGCCCGCGCAGCGACTCGGCGAGCAGCGTCAGGAGCTGTTCATGCCGCCCGGAGAGCGCCTCGTACCGGTCCTTCTCGCGCTCGGCGAGGGCCGCGTAACGGTCCTCACCGGCGGCCAGTTCCTCGGCGTGCGCCTCGCGCAGTTCCTCGATCTCGGTGATGTGCCGCTGGCGCAGCGCGGTGAGGTCGGAGGCGTGCTCCTCGGAGAGCCGCTCCAGCTCCTCGGCGTGCCGCTGCTCGACTCCGTCCTTCTCGGCGGCGAGCGAGTCGTAGGGCCGCCGGTCGGTGAACGCCATGACGGCGCCGACCAGCTGGTCCCCGTCCCGGACCGGCGCGGTGGTCAGATCGACCGCGACCCGCTCCCCGCCCTTGTTCCACAGCACCTGCCCGCGCACCCGGTGCTTGCGCCCGGAGCGCAGGGTGTCGGCGAGCGGCGACTCGTCGTAGGGGAAGGGGGAGCCGTCGGGGCGGGAGTGCAGGACGAGGGTGTGCAGCTCCTTGCCGCCCAGCTCACCGGCCCGGTAGCCGAGGATCTGCGCGGCGGCCGGGTTGACCAGGACGATCCGTCCGTCGGTGTCCGTGCCCACGACCCCCTCGGCGGCGGCCCGCAGGATCATCTCGGTCTGCCGCTGCGAACGCGCCAGCTCGGCCTCGGTGTCGACGGTCCCGGACAGATCCCGCACGACCAGCATCAGCAGCTCGTCGGAGGCGGAGGGGTAGCCGTACCCGTCGTACGCCTGCTGGCCGTTCTCCAGGTTGGCGCTGGTCACCTCGACGGGGAACTCGGTCCCGTCGGTGCGGCGGGCGATCATCCGGGTCGGTTTGGTGCGGGCCCGGGGGTCGATGTGGTCGGGGCGGCGCATGCTGCCCGGGATGAGTTTGGAGTCGAACTGCGGCAGCAGATCCAGCAGCCCGCGTCCGACGAGTGCGGTGCCCGGGGCTTCGAATGCCTCCAGCGCGATGGTGTTGGCGTTGACGACGGTCCCATTCGCGTTGACCAGCACCAACGCATCGGGCAGCGCGTCGAGTATCGCTGCGAGGCGAGCAGCGCCTCGGGATGGCCTGCTGCTCACGAGACGCTTCCTCCCTGTTACCGCACCTTGCCGACGGCTCGGGCCATCTTGCCAACCTGCCCGCGACGTGTCACGGGAGGGAGTCTAAGCGCTGGGGTCCCGCCGGCGGCGCCGGATGGGACAGAGGTCGCACAAGCCGGTGACGGCCGGTGGAGGTGCCCTGGGCATACCGTCGAGGCACCTCCACAGGTGGGCGCGGGTCCTGCCCCGAACCCTCACGTCCCGGGCGTGGCTCAGCCCCGAAGGTCGGGCAGCAGCGGTACGAGCCGGTTCCAGCGGTCGATCTCGCACCCGTTGGTGCGGTCGAAGCGGGCGTCGACCCGCCGCCCGGACCAGGTGCCGGTGACGTGGGCGGTGGCCGTACCGCCGTACACCATCGTGCAGGCGCTGCCCGCGGCGACCGCCGTGAAGGGGTCACGCCCCGTCGCCATCTCCCGCTCCACCGCGGCACACGCGCCGCGGACATCCGGGTGACTCCCCCCGTCCGGCGCGCACGAGACGTCGTACGACGTGACCCGGCCGTCGGCGTCCTCGACCACGACATCCAGCCGCCCACTCACGACCCGGTCCTCCAGCCGGACGGGCGGCGGCAGCGCGGGCGAGGAGGCGGAGGGGATGGCGGGGACGGCGGCGGAGACGGGCGCGACCCCGGAGAGAGAGGCGAGGACGAGCCCGGCGACGAGCAGGAGACGCCGGGAAGGGAGTCGGTAAGGGTGTCGGGACGGGAGTCGGGAAGGGGCTGCTGCGGAGGTGACCTGAGACATGACCTGATTAACGGTGGAGGGCTCGGGACGTTGCGCGACGCGGCCCGCCACGGCTCCTCGCCGCTCATCTCCGTACGCCTCCGTACGTCTCCGTACGCCTCTGCACGTCCTTCTGGACGGCCCTTCTGTACGGCCTTCTGTACGTCTTTCCGGGACCCGGCGACGAGCCTCATATCACCCCCGGGGACCCGCTCGGGAACGCCTTTGCCCTGCCGCCCACCTGCCTAGTACGGTGGGGGCGATTGGTGACACCACACTCGTCTGTGTCATCATCTGCACGCACCGTTCGCGCTCGCGCGAGCGGTTGTGCGGGAGGCGTCGCCTAGTCCGGTCTATGGCGCCGCACTGCTAATGCGGTTTGGGGCTTAAACCCCATCGAGGGTTCAAATCCCTCCGCCTCCGCACCATCGATCAGGGAGCCCGGCCATTCAGGCCGGGCTCCCTGATCCGTTTTCTCTGTCCGTGGGAAGGTCACCGGGCGGGCCGGGGTGACCGCGAGATCGTGGTGGTGCGGCCGGTCGAGGCGCAGGGTGCGTCGGCCGGGGTCGAGCCGGATCTGCGGTACGAGCGCGTGGAGCATGGGGCCTGGCCATCACGGTGGCCGCGGGACGACCCCTGTCCATGATCAGGGATCACCCGTACGAGCAGGGCTCGCGCATGCCCCTGAAACACCGTTTTCGCAGGTCATGCCGGGTGCGGGCAATGGATTTCACATGTCGGCGGCAGTCATGTAATGTTCTTCCTGTCGCCACGAGCGGCCCGAAAGGCGCCCGATGGAGACAGAAAACAGAACACAAGCACTCGTAGCTTAACGGATAGAGCATCTGACTACGGATCAGAAGGTTGCAGGTTCGAATCCTGCCGAGTGCACAGCAAGGTCAGAGGCCCTGTGGAGGAATCCACGGGGCCTCTGGTTTGTGCCGTGACGGCAGCGATTGACGGCAATCACGATGGGGCGCCGATCAGACGGCTGCCGGAACCATCGGCAGCGGGGGACTGACCAGGATGCCAAGACCGGACCACTCTGGATCGCCGTCCAGGCTGAGAGCTGGTCCGGTCTCTTGTTACGGCGTTCGCTGATATCGCGGCACGGGCGGAGAGTGGCCACCGTAGGTGGCGGCTGGGCTCACCATGAGTGCTCTCGGGCGGTTTCCCTGGCGGCGATGAGCCGAGCGAACTGGATCGAGTAAAGCTCGACTTGCGCCGGGGTGAGCACGAGCACCGTCTCGCTGGTGCCGCCGTCCTCGTGGTGGACGGTCACCGCCAGCGCGGCCTGCTGGGCGCGGTGGTCGTAGAGGGCGTCTCGGCGCATGGGTGTGATGTGAGTGACCGGGACCGGCACGGGGCGCAGAGTGGTCCCGTCCGCCCTGGCGCGCCAGTCCGCTCCTCCGCCGGGCGGACGCAGCTGGTACGACGCCGAGGTGTCGCTCGGCAGCGCGACGACCACGCCGATCGTTCCGCTCTTGGCGAGGTCGAGCGCCAGGTCGCCGAGGCGGGGATGGAATGGGGCGCCAGCGCTTAACTCTACGCCTGAGATGGGAAGTTGCTTCGCTGTTCGTTCTGCCATGCCCTGAAGCTAGGAATGTCTCCGGGGTCCCATATGAACCGCAGGAATATGGCCCCTATCCGTCGAGGCGGAAGCGGTCCGACATGCGGCGCAGCTTCTCGCGGGTGCTCGCTCGTTCCGCGTACACGATGCTGCGCAGGGTTGACCGGGCGATGGGGTGGTTGCGGACGAGCTGGGGGGCGATGCGCTCGGCCTTCTCCAGCTCCTTGAGCGCCTTGTCGCGGTTGCCGTCCCACAGCCAGGCGCGGCCCAGGTCCATGTGGTGGTGGCCTTGGCGGGAGTGGGGGAGCGACTCGATCAGCTCCTTGCTCGTGCGACGGTCTATCGACAGCGCCTCGCGTTGCTCATGCATCTCCAGGGCGACGCTGATCGCGTGGATCTGTACATTGCCCGGCG
Source organism: Streptomyces sp. NPDC048290 (assembly GCF_040652095.1). NCBI lineage: Bacteria > Bacillati > Actinomycetota > Actinomycetes > Kitasatosporales > Streptomycetaceae > Streptomyces > Streptomyces sp. NPDC048290. The sequence goes on along the minus strand of NZ_JBEZLM010000004.1, from coordinate 29,242 downwards.
AGAAGGTCAGGCTGTGACGGTCATGGGCCAGAGGTTCGACGGCCTCCGCCATCCGCTCGGCCGCACCCCGCGCGTGCTGGATCCGGTCCTCCGCCTCCGCCTTGCGACCTGCCCTCGCCGCCGAGACGGCCGCACGCAGTTGCAGCGACCCCCACGCCCGCACGGCCAACGGTTCACCCCGGTCGTACTCCCGCTGCACACCGCGCATCGCCTTGTCCGACAGGGCGATGGAGTCGTCCCAGTCCGCGGTGGCCCACATGTCCCACATGCGCATCCAGTCGGCGACGGCGGGCATCACCGGGTCGCCCGACAGCCGTGCGGACCATGCGGCCCGTTCGCAGGCCATGGCGACCAGCTCCGGGTGTCCGAGCGCGTGGGCCGCGGTGTGGGTGAACTTGCAGCACACCGCGTAGATCGCGTACGCCTCTTCCCGCTCATGGCCCGTCGCCACCTCGGCCAGAGCGCGGGCCTCGCGGAACAGGTCGGGGAGCACCTGCATGATCGCGATGTTCGCGGCGGCATCGCGGAGGCGGTGCAGGCGGGTGGTCTCCTGCCACAGCTGACCGGCCGGGCGGGGCGCTCCGTCGAAGACGGGGGCCAGGTCGTAGCGGCGCAGCTCACGCAGGATCGCTGCGGCGGAGACCTGCCACTGATTCTCGGCCGGGGAGCTGGTGTACGGCCGTCCGATCAGGTCGTTCGGGTGGACGTGCAGTTCCGAGGCGAGCCGATTGAGCAGACCGACGCGATCGAGTTCGATCTGTCCGCGCTCCATCTTGGACACCCAGCCCTGTGTCTTTCCCAGGGCGGCGGCGAGGTCGGCCTGCGTCATGCCGAGTCGGAGCCTGGCCCGGCGCACGCGACGACCGATCTCTTCGGCTTCTTCCAGCATCAGCGCTCCCCCCTGGAGAAGAGGCGTCGACGATCCAGCGAGCGGCTAGGCATCGGGCTCCATCCGTCGGGACTTCTGCCTTTGACGGTACCGAGGCCGCGTGCCGTGTGGGGAGTGCACCAGGGCAGGGGTCCTGCGAGGCACGGCTGCGGTCACTCCTCGCACCGTTCAGCGGATCGCTTCGTCCATGAGCAGATACAGCAGACCGACGAGTGAGCCGCCGCTCACAATCTCCCGGCGGTCGATCATGCCCCGCACCTCCGAGAGGGGAATCCACTCGATGCGGTCGGACTCGTTCTTCTCCGTGGGCGGCCCGGTATAGGTGGCGTCGTCGACTCCATACCCGCGGCCCCTCTCACGATCGGTCTCCGGGGTCTCAGACCGATCAAGCGACGAACACGGGTTGAGGGTCTTTTCATGTCAGCCAGACGAGTTGCCGCTATGGTGCCGCGCCGGATGACGGCAGCCAGGGCGTACAGAACCTCCGCTCACACGGAGGAGTTTGTCGTGCCGTACGGCGGCGAAGTACTGCATCGATGTGTCGTCCGTACGAGAAGGGTGACCATGGCACGGACCGAGTACTACGACGACCCGGCGGCGCCGGAGCCGAACAGCTTGGTGGTCGCCGCGTCTGCCGTCGTCGCCGATGGTGAAGGGCGGGTGCTTCTTCAGCGTCGGCGGGACAGCGGTCTCTGGGCGCTGCCAGGTGGCGGTATGGAGATGACCGACTCGCTTCCGGGAACGGCCGTCCGTGAGGTGAAGGAGGAGACGGGGCTGGACGTGGAGATCACCGGGCTCGTCGGCACCTATACCGATCCTCGCCATGTCATCGCCTATGCGGATGGTGAGGTGCGTCGGCAGTTCAATGTGTGCTTCACCGCTCGTGTGGTCGGTGGGCGGCTCGCCATCTCGGAGGAGTCCACGGAGTTGCGGTTCGTCGCGCCGGGGGAGATGGAAGAGTTGCCCATGCATCACACGCAGCGGCTCCGAATCCGTCATTTCCTGGAGCGTCGGGAGCATCCCTTTATCGGCTGAGTGTGTTTCTCAGTTCCGGGCCGGTGCTCCCCGGCGTCAGGGTGTGGGGTCGGGCGGGCAGAACGCTGCCTCCAGGGTCTCGTATGCCGTTCTGTCCTGGTCGATCGTCGGGAACAGGGTCGTCGGGGTGTAGGAGAGGGTGACCTGGCGGGTGGCGTCGGGGGTGGTGAAGGCGAGGGTGGCGTAGCCGAAGATGCCGCCGCCGTGGCCGAAGACCGTGGTGCAGGAGAGTTGGGCACGTTCCAGGCCCAGGGCGTAGCCGCCCTTCGGGCCCAGGTCGATGAAGGTGGTCAGGGCGCGTTGCTGGGCGGGGCGCAGGAGGCGGCCCTCGGCGAGGGCGGCGTAGAAGCGGTTCAGGTCCTGGGCCGTGGTGATGAGGGAGCCTGCCGCGCCGGAGACCGTGACGTTTTGGGAAGTGATGTCGGTGGGGTGGTGGCCCGGGGGGATGACGTAGGAGTGGGCGTGGGGGGTCTTTGGCATGTGGGTCTTGCTGCCGGGGACGGACGTGCCTGTGAGGGACAGGGGGCGGATTATGCGGTGGGTTATCTCCTCGGCGTAGGTGTGGCCGGTGAGTTCTTCGATGAGGAGGCCCGCGAGGATGTAGTTGGTGTTGGAGTAGCGCCACTTCGTGCCCGGGGGGAAGGACGGGGGGTTGGCCGGGTCGGCTGCCTGTGCCACCAGGTCCTCGGGCCGCCAGTCGCGCCAGCGGTCCGTGCGGAGCCAGCGGGCCAGGATCGCCGGGTCGGTGAAGTCGTCCACCACGTCGGGGTCCTGGGTGTAGTCGAAGATGCCCGAGGTGTGGTTGAGGAGTTGGCGGACGGTGATGGCGTCGGCGTGGGGGAGGCCGGTGTCCGGGAGGTGGGTGGAGAGACGGTCGTCCAGGGTCAGGCGGCCCTCGCCCACCAGCTGGAGCAGCACCGTCGCCGTGAACGACTTCGTGACGCTGCCCGTGCGGAAGGTGCCCGTGGGGGAGACGGGGGCGGGGCCCGGGAGCCGGGCCGTACCGGATGTGTCCCGCAGGGCGACCCGGTTGTTGTCCCTGATCTGGATCAGGGCTGACGTCGCTCCCTGGGAGACCAAGGTGTCCAGGTGGCTCTGGATCGGAGTCGGGGTCGGAGTCTTGGGCGCTGCTGTGGCTGTCGTCCCTGCCGTCCCTGCCGTCAGGAGTGCGGCTGTTGCCGTCAGGGTGGCCAGGCGGGTTCTGGTGCGGGTGGGCATGTGGTCTCCGAGGGGGGGAGTGAGGGCTTGGTGGTTGCATCCTCGGAGGGGTGGGTTTCTGGGGCGTCAGACCAGGGGGGCATCTGTCCCGGGTGAGTCCCTGATGTCTCCGCCCTGAGTTTTGTCAGGGGGCGGGGCTACGCGCCCCAGAGGCGTAGGTGGTCCCGTAGTTGGCGGGCCACCTGGCCCATCACCGCGTCCACCCCTGGCTGGTGGCCCGCCGCCACCTGGGACTCCGTCAGGGCCACCACCGCGTAGCGGTGGCCGTCGGTGTGTTCCACCACGCCCGCCTCGTGGCGGAGGTTGAGCAGGGTGCCGGTCTTCGAGGACCAGGTGGCGGCGTCCGAGGCGAAGTCGGGGGCGAGGCGGTGGCGGAGGACGTTCGCGGCGAGCAGGGTCCGGGTGGCCGTGGCCACCTCGGGCGGGAGGGTCGGGTGCCAGATCGCTTCGAGCAGATCGGCGAACGCCCTCGCCGTACCCGTGTTCGCGTGTGAGATGTCCAGTTGGGGGACGCGGTGGCCGCGTCCCGGGGTGCCGGCGTCGATGGCCAGGGCGTGGGCGAGATGGACATCGGAGGCGGCGAAGCGTTCCGCGGGAGTGTCGGTCAGCTCGTCCATGGTGTGGCGTACGGCGATCCCGGTCACCCCGAGGTCCGCCAGGATCGCCGCCACCCGGGCGGGCGGGGTGAGGGTGAACAGGGCGTCGGCGGCGACGCTGTCGCTGACGCAGGTGCTCAGATAGACCAGGTCCTCCACCGCGATCCGCGCCGGGTGGCGGAATCGGCTCATCCCGGTCGGGCCCGGGGTCGTCATCCGGCCCGGCTGCACCTCGACCGGCATCGCCGGGTCCAGTTCGCCCCGCCGCGCCCGCTCCAGGGTGGCCAGCGCGAGTGGGACCTTCACCAGGGACGCCACCGGGAACTCGACGTCCGGGTCGATCCCCACCTCCTCCCCCGTGTCCAGGTCCCTGACCAGGAACGAACCGTGCAGTCCGGTCTCGCGCAGTGTCCCGCGAAGCTCTGTCAGCAGGGCGGCTGTGGTGGTCGTCGTCGTCATATGCGGTCCTCCTTCGCGGGGTGGTGGGGGTGGGGTGTGGGTGTGGGTGTGCCTCTGCGGCGGGGCGGCTCCGGGCGGGGGGAGCCGGGGAGCGTGGAGTCCGGGCGGGGGACGTCCGGGCGGGGGACGTCTGGGCGGGCGGAGTTCGGGCGGGGGACGTCTGGGCGGGTGGCGTCCGGGCGGGCGGAGTTCGGGCGCGCGTGATCCGGACGCGCGTGATCCAGTCGCGCGTACTCCGCTCCCACGCACTCCCCCAGTGCCCGTCCGCATCCCCGTCGGAGGCGTTCCGTCGTCTCGGGGGGTGTGTCCTCCGCGGCGATCAGCGCGTATCCGCGGGTCAGGCCCGGGGGCGCGGCCAGTTCGCCGATCTCGCGCCAGGGCAGGCCGAGCGCCTCCGCCTGGTCCGGGGCGCACAGCAGGGCGTCCCCCGTGCCGGACAGCACCTCGGCCGCCGCCGCGGCCAGACCGTCGGCGACCGCCAGCTGCGACGGGCGCAGGCCCAGCGCGTCCCGCAGCCGGGTCAGCCGGTCGCGTACATGCGGTACGTCGTCCTCCGGCTGGAGCCAGACCCGGCGTGGGCGGCGGGCCGCGTCCGCGCGCCCCGGGCGCAAGGTGTCCAGGTAGACCGGGCCCGCGCCCGGCGGAGCGGTCATCGCGAGACCGAGCGGTACGGTCCAGGCCGCCGCGTCCGGCGCCACCGCCAGCAGCGCCGCCCGCACCTCGCGCGAACCGACCAGTTCGGCCCGTTCGGCGGGGCCCGCCGGGCGGGGTTCCAGGGGGACGCCCTCGCGGTGCGCGGCGGCGATCAGCCGGGCCAGCGCCCCGGTCGGGCAGTCGCGTGGCACCGCCAGCCGCAGCGGCCGGTGCCGGGCGGCCTCCGCCTCGTGCTCCAGCCGGTCGCCGAGCCGGACGAGCTGACGGGCCAGCGGCAGTACCTCACGGCCGAACGGGGTCAGCGTCACCGTACGGGACGACCTCGCCAGCAGACGGTCGCCCAGGTGGCGTTCCAGCGCGGCGACGCGGCGGCTGGCCACGGACTGCGCCATACGGGCCGCCGCCGCGCCCGCCGTGAAACTGCCGTACTCGCTCACATGGACGAACGCACGGCATGCCCCCAGGAGATCCACAGCTCTCACTATGCCAAACCCCGGCCAGGGAGAATCTGTGGCCGATCCATGCCGAATCGGCATCGGTTCGCGCGGGGGCGTCTTGGACCGCAGGGGCGGGCGCGGGTCAGGGTGAGGGTCGGTAGGCGGTCCCGGCCTGGGGATTCGGCCTCGGCGCGGTGTGCCGTCGTGGGTCGCCGCCGTACCTCGCGGCGGGTCGTCGCCGTGTTTCGCTGACTGGAGGCCATGCCATGACGTCGTATGTGCAGAGGGTTCGCCGGGGTGCCGCCGCCGCGGCCGGGGTGCTCGTGCTCGCCGCGCTGCCCGCCTGCGCCCAGGGGGAGCAGGGCGAGCGGAAGTCTCCGGCGGGGGCGCCGGCCGCCGCCGGGAGCCTGCCGCAGCAGCCGGACGCCAAGAGCGTCAAACGGGACTTCCAGGCGCTGGAGAAGGAGTTCGACGCCCGGATCGGGGTCTACGCCCTCGACACCGGGACCGGGCGGACCGTCGGGCACCGGCCGGACGAGCGGTTCGCCTACGCCTCCACCTTCAAGGCGCTGGCCGCCGGAGCCGTGCTGCGCAAGTACGGGGTGGACGGGATGGACAAGGTGATCCGCTACTCCAAGGAGGACATCGTCGCCAACTCGCCCATCTCCGAAGCCTTCGTCGACACCGGGATGAGTCTGCGCGAACTGTGCGCGGCCACCGTCTGGTACAGCGACAACACCGCCGTCAACCTGCTCCTGGAGGACCTCGGCGGACCCGACGCCCTCCAGGCCGTGCTCGCCGAGTTCGGCGACGACGTGACGCAGATGGACCGCTACGAGCCCGACATGAGCGAGGGCAGGCCGGGGGACGTACGGGACACCAGCACGCCTCGCGCGCTGACCGGCAGCCTGCGGGCGATGCTGCTCGGCGACGCCCTCAAGCGCGACGAACGGGACCTGCTCGCCACCTGGATGCGGACCAACACCACCGGCGAGACCCTGATCGCCGCCGGGACGCCGGACGGCTGGACCGTCGCCGACAAGAGCGGTACGGCGGGCTACGGCGGGCGCAACGACATCGCCGTGCTGTGGCCCGAGAACGGCGGCAACCCGGTTCTGCTGTCCGTGCTCACCACGCGGGACAAGCTGAACGCGGAGCGCCGGGACGAGGTGGTCGCGAAGGCGGCGGCGGTGGCGTTGAAGGGGCTCGGGCGGGGCTGACGCCCCGGTCCCGGTTTCCGGTTTCGGTTCCGGCCGGTTCAAGGGGACTGTCAGTGCCGCGTCCTACCCTTCGAGGTCATGGACGGGCAATGGCGTTGTTCCGGGCTGCGGTGGTCCGCGCGGGGTCCCGAACTGGAGTGGGACGGGGGGCGGCGGTCCCCGCTGACCTGGGGGAAAAGGGTCGCCTTCGGAGTCGGCGGCGGGCTGGGCGGCGGGGTCGGCGGCCAGGTCGGCGGTGGGCGGACGGGCCGCGCGTGCGTGGGCGCGCGCGGAAACCCCTGTCCGCTGCGCGCCCCGGTGCCGGGTCGGAGCACGGGCGCCCGGTGTGAGGAGTGCGCGCGGCTGGACCGGGCGCATTCGGTGGCCGCCGACACCCTCGCCGACGACCCCCGGCCGTACCACGTGTATCTGGCGTGGTTCGGACCCGGTCTGACCAAGGTCGGGATCACCGCCGTGGAGCGGGGCCCGACGCGGCTGCTGGAGCAGGGCGCGGTCTGTTTCAGCTGGCTCGGCGCCGGGCCGCTGATGTCCGCGCGCCGGGCCGAGGAGCTGCTGCGGGCGGCGCTGGGCGTGCCGGACCGGATTCCGTACGCCGACAAGCGGGCGGTGCGGTCGGCGCTGCCGGTGACCGGGGCGGAGCGGTCGGCGGAGATCGCGGAGCTGCATGGGCGGGCGGTGGCGCTGGGCGGCTGGCCGGAGGCGCTGAGACGGGCACCGCTGCGGGTCGTGGACCACACCGGGGTGTTCGGGCTCGCGGGGCTGCCGGACGCCTTCGGCGAGGTGCGGGAGCTGGTGGCGGGCGGGGTGGTCGGCGGGGAGCTGGTGGCCGCCGCCGGGCCGGACCTCCATCTGCGGACGGGGACGGGGACGGGGAAGGGGGTGGGCGCGGGCGCGGGGGAGCGGGTCGTCGTCCTGGACACTCGGCTCATGCGGGGCTGGGCGCTGACGCCCCTCCCCGCCGGGATCGCCGCTGCGGGCGGGGACAAGGGCGAGGGCGGGGACGAGCTGGCCGTTCCCGTACGGGAGTACCCCCGTGAGGAGCACCAGCAGGACGGCCTCTTCTGAACGGAGGAACCCCCAACCCCCACCCCAGCCCCCACCTCAACCCACCTCCCCGTTTCTCAGAAAAATCACAGGTTGTGGAAAGGGCCCTCTAAGAGGCCCCGGACAGGGTGTCCCGTATGACCACGACCTCGCCCCAGGGGCGCACCGAACTGCTCAGGCCGGACGGGAGCCCCGTCCGCGTGCTCGTGGTGGACGACGAGCAGTCGATCACCGAACTGCTGTCCATGGCCCTGCGCTACGAGGGCTGGCAGATCCGGAGTTCGGGGGACGGCCAGGGCGCCGTGCAGACCGCGCGGGAGTTCCGCCCCGACGCCGTCGTCCTGGACATGATGCTGCCCGACATGGACGGGCTCACCGTCCTGGGGCGGCTGCGCCGCGAACTGCCGGACGTACCCGTGCTGTTCCTGACCGCGAAGGACGCGGTGGAGGACCGGATCGCCGGGCTCACCGCGGGCGGGGACGACTATGTCACCAAGCCGTTCAGCCTGGAGGAGGTCGTCGCCCGGCTGCGCGGGCTGATCCGCCGCTCCGGCGCCGCCGACCGCCGCTCCGAGTCCGTGCTGGTCGTCGGCGATCTCACGCTGGACGAGGACAGCCATGAGGTGACCCGGGCCGGGCGGAGCATCCATCTGACCGCCACCGAGTTCGAGCTGCTGCGCTTCCTGATGCGCAATCCGCGCCGGGTGCTCAGCAAGGCGCAGATACTCGACCGGGTCTGGTCCTACGACTTCGGCGGCCAGGCCAACGTCGTCGAGCTGTACATCTCCTATCTGCGGCGGAAGATCGACGCCGGGCGCGAGCCGATGATCCACACCCGGCGCGGCGCCGGTTATCTGATCAAGCCCGCCGCCTCATGACCCCTTGGCGACGGCCGCTTCCGCGGCGGCGGCCGAGAGGCCGGCCACGTACCCTGCGGACCCGGCTGGTCGTCGCCTCGGTGGTGCTGATCGCCGTGGTCTGCGCGGTGATCGGGACCGTCACCACCCTCGCCCTGCGCTCCCATCTCTATGCCGAGCTGGACAAGCGGCTCATGGAGTCCGTGCAGCGGGCGGCCGGTCCGGGACCGTACGCCGACCAGCCCGGCAAGGCAGACAAGACAGATAAGGCGGACAAGAAGGACCCCACCGATCTCGGTGACTTCGTCACGCGCGGCCCGCAGCCGCAGGGCACCATCGGCGCCGAACTGATCGGGGGCACGGTCGTCGCCGCGAAGGTCGGCGAGCGCTCCGCCGACTACACCCTGCCCGTGGATCTCGACCAGCGGCAGACCGACGCCCTCGCCGCTGTCCCGCGCGACGGCGACCCGCACACCGCGGAGATCCCCGGACTCGGCGGGTACCGGGTCCAGTTCGGCAGCTCGGCGGACGGCGTCCGGGACTACTACGTGGCCCTGCCCACCACGGACGTCAACACCACCCTGCGCACCCTGCTGCTGATCGAGATCAGCGTCACCGCCGCCGGACTGATCGCCGCCTCGCTGGCCGGGGCGGTGATCGTCAATGTCGCCACCCGCCCGCTGCGCAGGGTCGCCGCCACCGCCACCCGGGTGTCCGAACTGCCCCTGCACAGCGGCGAGGTGAACCTCGACGAGCGGGTCCCGAAGTCCGAGACCGACCCCTACACCGAGGTCGGCCAGGTCGGACTGGCCCTCAACCGGCTCCTCGACCATGTGCACGGGGCCCTGCACTCCCGGCAGCAGAGCGAGACCCGGGTCCGGCAGTTCGTCGCCGACGCCAGCCATGAGCTGCGTACCCCGCTGGCGTCGATCCGCGGGTACGCCGAGCTGACCCGGCGCGGCCGGGAGGAGATCGGCCCCGACACCCGGCACGCGCTGTGCCGGATCGAGTCCGAGGCCGGGCGGATGTCGCTGCTGGTGGAGGATCTGCTGCTGCTGGCCCGCCTGGACGCGGGCCGTCCGCTCCAGTTCGAGGAGACCGATCTCGTCCCGCTGGTCGTGGACACGGTGAGCGACGCGCGGGCCGCCGGGCCGGACCACAAGTGGCGGCTGGCGCTGCCCGACGAACCGGCGACGGTGTGGGCCGACGCCACCCGGCTCCAGCAGGTGCTGGTCAATCTGCTGGGCAACGCCCGCGCCCACACCCCGCCCGGCACCACCGTCACCGCCCGCGTGCGGCGCAGCGGTCCCTGGCTCTGTGTGGACGTGTGCGACGACGGCCCCGGCATCCCGGCCGATCTGGTGCCACGGGTCTTCGAACGGTTCGCGCGGGGCGACTCCGCGCGGACCCGGGCGACCGGTTCGACCGGGCTGGGGCTCGCCATCGTGGAGGCCGTGGCGACCGCGCACGGCGGTGCGGTGAGCGTCGACAGCAGGCCGGGGCACACCGCGTTCACGCTCCATCTGCCCGCGCTGCCCACCGCGTTCACCCTGCATCCGCCCGCCGTGCCCACCGCCCCGGACGGATCGCCGCAGCACGCGATGGACCGGCGACAGCACTCATAGCCACGGCACAGTGCCAGCACACCGCCACGACAGGGCGCGTGGCGACAGTCACCGTCATGCGAACCGACTCGCGGGCGCCCGTAGCGGGCGCCTCACCCCCCACCCTGCCGGCCCGGGAACACCTCCCGGCGGCGGCCGGAGCGCCGGTCCTCGATGTCGTGATCCCCGTCCACAACGAGGAGAAGGACCTGGAGCCGTGCGTACGGCGGCTGCACGAGCACCTCACCCGCACCTTCCCCTATCCGTTCCGCATCACGGTCGCCGACAACGCCTCCACCGACACCACCCCCGAGGTGTCCCGGCGGCTCACCGCCGAACTGCCCGCGGTACGCGCGGTCCGGCTGGAGCAGAAGGGCCGCGGCCGGGCCCTGCGCACGGTCTGGTACGGCTCCGACGCGCCCGTCCTCGCGTATATGGACGTCGATCTGTCCACCGACCTCAACGCGCTGCTGCCGCTGGTCGCGCCGCTGATCTCGGGCCACTCGGACCTGGCCATCGGGTCCCGGCTGGCCCGCAGTTCGCGGGTGGTGCGGGGCGCCCGGCGGGAGTTCATCTCCCGCTCCTACAACCTGATCCTGCGCGGCTCGCTCCAGGCCCGGTTCTCCGACGCCCAGTGCGGTTTCAAGGCGATCCGGCGCGAGGTCGCCCAGGTGCTGCTGCCGCTGGTGGAGGACTCCGGCTGGTTCTTCGACACCGAGATGCTGGTGCTCGCCGAGCGGGCGGGCCTGCGGATCCATGAGGTGCCGGTGGACTGGGTCGACGACCCCGACTCCACCGTGCACATCGTGCGGACCGCCGCCGACGACCTCAAGGGCGTGTGGCGGGTGGGCCGGGCGCTGGCCACCGGTTCGCTGCCGCTGGACCGGCTCACCCGGCCGTTCGGCGACGATCCGCGCGACCGTGAGCTGACCGATGTGCCCGGTGGGCTGGCCCGGCAACTGGTCGGGTTCTGTGTGGTCGGCGCGCTGTCCACGCTCTTCTATCTGCTGCTCTACACCGCCTTCCGGGGTTTCGCCGGGGCCCAGCCGGCCAACGCGCTGGCGCTGCTGGTGTCGGCGCTCGCCAACACCGCCGCCAACCGACGGCTCACCTTCGGGGTGCGCGGCCGGTCCGGCGTGATCCGGCACCAGGCGCAGGGGCTGGTGGTGTTCGGCATCGGGCTGATCCTGACCAGCGGTTCGCTGGCCGCGCTGAACGCGGCGAGCGGCGACCCCGGGCACTCCACCGAACTGGCCGTGCTGATCGCCGCGAACCTGGCGGCGACCGTGCTGCGGTTCCTGCTGTTCCGCATCTGGGTCTTCCCGGACCACCGCGAGCCGTACCCGGCGTCCGCGCCGGGCACACCGGGTACGCCGGGTACGCCGGGTACGCCGGGTACGCCGGGTACGCCGGGTACGCCGGGCGCGCCGGGTACGCCGGGCGCACCTGGTACGCCGGGTACGCCCGTCCCGTACCGCCCGCCGTCCTCGTACGGCCCGCAGACCGCCCCGGACTCCACCGTCCCGCCGCCCCTGCCCCGGCGCACGGGCCTGAACGGCACGCACCCCCAACCCCCGCCCCCGCACTCCCACCCCCCGCACGACACCCACCCGCACGCCCCCCACCCCCACGCCCCCCACCCCACGACGGAGCCGAGGAACGTCCGATGACGTCGACCACCACCCCCCACGACCCCACCTCGACCCCAGCCCCGCCCCCAACCCCGGTCGCGTCCGCCGCGCCCCGCCCCGCGGTCCCGCACCACCGTCCGCCCCTGCTCCGGCGGGTCTGGCGGGGGCGGCCCGAGGACCCGCGCTGGGTGCGCCCGGCGTTCCTGGGCGCGCTGGTCGTCATCGGCGCGCTCTACACCTGGAACCTGACCTCCTCCGGCTACGCCAACTCCTTCTACTCGGCGGCCGTGCAGGCGGGCAGCGAGTCCTGGAAGGCGTTCTTCTTCGGCTCGCTCGACGCGTCCAACGCCATCACCGTCGACAAGCCCCCGGCGTCGCTGTGGCCGATGTCGCTGTCGGTGCGGCTGCTCGGGCTGAACTCGTTCGCGATCCTCTTCCCCGAGGTGCTGATGGCGGTGGCCACGGCCGGTGTGCTGTACGCCGCAGTCCGCCGCCGGTTCGGCGCGGGGGCCGGGTTCGTCACCATGACGGTGTTCGCGCTCACCCCGGTCGCCGCGCTGATGTTCCGCTTCAACAACCCGGACGCCTCCCTCGCCCTGCTGATGGCGCTCGCCGTCCACTGCACGCTCCGGGCGCTGGAGCGGGCCCGCGCCCGGTGGCTGATGTGGGCGGGCGCGGTGATCGGGCTGGCGTTCCTGGTCAAGACGCTCCAGGCGTTCCTGATCCTGCCGGTGCTGGCGCTGGTGTATCTGCTCCTCGCACCGACGACCGTCCGCAAGCGGATCGGGCACCTGCTGCTGGCCGGGCTCGCGATGGTGGTCGCGGGCGGCTGGTGGGTGGCGGCCGTCGAACTCTGGCCCGCCTCCTCCCGTCCGTACATCGGCGGCTCGCAGAACAACTCCTTCCTGGAGCTGACCTTCGGCTACAACGGGCTCGGCCGGCTCAACGGCGAGGAGACCGGCAGCGTCGGCGGCGGCGGACGCGGCTGGGGCGAGGTCGGCTGGGACCGGATGTTCAACGCGAGCGTCGGCGGCCAGATCTCCTGGCTGATCCCGGCCGCGCTGATCCTGCTGCTCGCCGCCCTCTGGCTGGTGCGCGAGGCGCCCCGCACGGACACCGCCCGCGCGGCGTTCCTGCTGTGGGGCGGATCGCTGCTGATCACCATGGTGGTCTTCAGCTTTATGCAGGGCATCTTCCACGAGTACTACGTCGTCGCCCTCGCCCCCTATCTCGCGCCGCTGATCGGCATGGGCGTGGTGGTGCTGTGGGAGGAGCGCTCCCGTGCCTGGGTGGCGCTGGCCCTGGCCGCCGCGGCGACGGCGACCGCGGTCTGGGGGTACGTCCTGCTGAACCGCACGCCCGACTACCTGCCCTGGCTGAAGTGGCCGGTGCTGGTCGGCGGGCTGGTCGCCGCGCTGGGGCTGGTCTTCGTCACCCGGCTGGGCCGTCCGCTGGCCCTCGGGGTGGTGGGGCTGGGCGCGGTCGCCTCGCTGGCCGGGCCGACCGCGTACAGCCTGAGCACGCTGGACGTGGGGCACACCGGGTCGATCGTGACGGCCGGTCCGGCGGTCGAGGGCGCCCGGGGCGGCTTCGGGGGCGGCGGCAACGGCCCGAACCCACAGGGCGAGCAGACCGCGCAGGGCGCTCCCCCGGCGGGCGCCTTCAACCGCAACGGCACGGGCGGACCTCCGCAGGGCCGGACCGGCGGCGGTGGCGGCATGGGCGGGCTGCTGGACGGCGCCGAGGTCGGCACCGAGGCACGGCAACTCCTCGCGGACTCCGCCGGGTACACCTGGGCGGCGGCGGCCTCCGGCGCGCAGAACGCCGCGAGCTACCAACTGGCCGCCGGGGTCCCGGTCATGGCCATCGGCGGATTCAACAGCTCGGACCCGTCCCCGACGCTGGCACAGTTCCAGCGGTACGTGGCGGACGGGAAGATCCACTACTACATCACCGGCGGCGGCTTCGACGGCGGCGGCGGCGACGGCACCTCCGGCCAGATCGCCACCTGGGTGGAGCAGAACTTCACCGAGGTCACCGTGGGCACCAGCACCTTCTACGACCTGACCAGCCCGGTGTCGGCGACCACCGGCTGAGCCCGCCCCGCCCCAGGACAGGGTGCCCCGGAGACGAGCGGCTCCGGGGCACCCACCACCCCGCCCCCACCGTTCCGCCGGACGGCCGCACCGGGATGCCGGGAGGCGGCCCCCGGCTTTCAATGAAGGCGTGTCCAGCGCCCCGAACCGGCCGAGAACCGGCTTCCTGCAACGGCTCGGCGAATGGTGTGCCCGCCACTTCGTGATCGTGATCGTGGCGTGGCTGGCCGCGATGGGAGGTCTGCAAGGACTGGAGCACGCCTACGGCGGCACATACTCGGACGACTTCGCGCTCCCCGGCAGCCAGTCCCAGGACGGCATCGAGGTCCTCAAGGAGCACGACCCGGCGGCGGGCGGCTACAGCGCCCAGATCGTGCTGCACGACGCCGGACAGCCGCTCTCCACGCTCGGCTCCGAGATGGCGCAGACGGTCGGCGACCTGCAAAAGCTCCCGCACGTCCTGTCCGTGCAGAATCCGCTGACCGTGCCGTCCACCGACCCGCATATCGGCCCGGTGTCCACCGACGGCAGGACGGCCTACATCACCCTCCGGTTCGACGTCATGCCCTCCACCCTCGGCGCCGACTACCTGACCGGCGTCGACACCTCCGTACAGCCGCTGCGGGCGGCCGGGGCGGAGGTCGAGTACGGGGGATCGCTGGGCGAGCTGGCGCGGCCCAAGCCCAACGACCGGGTCAGTGAGCTGATCGGGTTCGCGGTGGCCATCGTCGTCCTGCTGATCGGCTTCGGCAGTGTGCTCGCCGCCGGAATCCCGCTGCTCACCGCGCTGGTCGGGGTGGTCACCGGGCTGGCCTGTCTGGGGCTGCTGGCCGCCGCCTTCACCTTCGCGACCGTCTCCCCGACCCTGGCCACCATGATCGGGCTCGGCGTCGGCATCGACTACGCCCTGTTCCTGATCACCCGGCACCGCCAGCGGCTGATCGACGGCGAGAGCCCGGTCCGCGCGGCCGGGCTGGCGAACGCCACCAGCGGCCGGGCGGTCCTGGTCTCCGGCTGCACGGTGATCGTGGCCCTGGCCGGGCTGTACGCCTCCGGCGTCTCCTTCATCGGCAAGCTGGGCGCCGCCGCCGCGGTCACCGTCGTCTCGGCGGTGCTCGGCGCGCTGACCCTGGTCCCGGCGCTGCTCGGGCTGATCGGCACCCGCATCGACCGCTGGCACGTACGCCGTCCGGTGGCCGAGACCGACGCCCCGCCCGGCGAGGCCCCACAAGGCATGTGGCACACCTACGCCCGCCGGGTCGAGCGCACCCCGCTGCGCTATCTCGCCGCCGGGGTCGCCACCATCGTGATCCTCGCCATCCCGGTGTTCTCGATCCAGCTCGGCCATATCGGCGACGGCGCCGACCCCACGTCCTTCACCGACCGGCGGGCGTACGACCTGATGACCGACGCGTTCGGACCGGGCTCCAACGGGCCGCTGACCGTCGTCGTGGACCAGTCGGCGGTGCCCGCGGACCAGCGTGCGGCGCTCGCCGCGCAGGCCCAGAAGACGCTGGACGCGGTGCCGGGCGCGGTGGCGGTCACCCCGCTCACCCCGGCCGGTGACGGGGACGTACTGCTGTCCACGGTCTACTCGGCCGTGTCCCCGCAGGACGCGGGCACCACCGACCTCACCAACCGGCTGGTGCACGACACCCTCCCGGCCGCCGTCGCCGGTACCCCCGCCCATGGCTATGTCACCGGGTCGACGGCCGCCCAGGTCGACTTCCGGGACCTGGTGGCGAACCGGCTG
Organism: Streptomyces sp. NPDC048290; assembly: GCF_040652095.1. Taxonomy (NCBI): domain Bacteria; kingdom Bacillati; phylum Actinomycetota; class Actinomycetes; order Kitasatosporales; family Streptomycetaceae; genus Streptomyces; species Streptomyces sp. NPDC048290. Next base: position 13,749 of record NZ_JBEZLM010000004.1, on the reverse strand, counting down.
CCGCTGATCATCGCGGTCGTGGTGGGCCTGGCCTTCCTGATCATCCTGGCGGTCTTCCGGGGCCTGCTGGTCGCGGTGAAGGCGGCCGTCCTCAACGTCCTGTCGATCGCCGCCTCGTACGGGGTGGTCGTCGCGGTCTTCCAGTGGGGCTGGGGCGGTCCGGCGCTGGGCGTGGCGGGCAAGGTGCCGATCGAGAGCTATGTCCCGATGATGATGTTCGCGATCATCTTCGGCCTCAGCATGGACTACGAGATCTTCCTGCTCTCCCGGGTCCACGAGGGCTGGCTGCGCACCCATGACGCCAAGGCGGCGGTGGCGCACGCCCTGGAGATCACCGCCCGGGTGATCACCTGTGCCGCGCTGATCATGGTGAGTGTGTTCGCGGCGTTCATCGTCAGCGACAACATCGTGGTCAAGATGCTGGGCCTCGGCCTGGCGGTGAGCGTGCTCATCGACGCGACCGTCGTACGGCTGCTGCTGGTCCCGGCGGTGATGACACTGCTCGGCGAGCACGCCTGGTGGACCCCGAAGTGGCTGGACAAGATCCTGCCGCACATCGACGCGGAGGGGGAGAAGGTGGATCAGGGGGCGGGGACTACCTGATCCCGCCCGCCGCCGGGCCCCTTGTGATGGCCGTATGGCCTCATTCCGTCCGCCGCCCGCGCTCTCTAGCCTTGTCGTCACGGGGACGGCGGTCGAGGTCGAGGAGGGGGCGCGGATGGCCAGGGCCGAGCGGGGAGTGCGGGCCAGCGTCTGGCTGGTGGAGCGGGACACCCGGCGGGGCGCGCGCCGGCCGTCGCCGCTGGACCGGGAGCGGATCACCGCGGCGACGGTCCGGCTGCTGGACGCGGGCGGCCTCGACGCGTTCTCGATGCGCAGACTGGCCGCCGAACTGAAGGTCACCGCGATGTCCGTGTACTGGTACGTCGACACCAAGGACGACCTCCTCGAACTCGCGCTCGACGCCGTCTACGGTGAACTCGCCCTGCCCGAGGAGCGGGACGCGGACTGGCGTGGCCCGCTGCGCGCGCTGGCCACCGAGTACCGCCGGCTGCTGGTCCGCCATCCCTGGCTGCCCCCGCTGGCCGGCCGCTATCTCAACATCGGCCCCCAGGCGCTGGTCTTCGCCCGTCACATCCATACCGTGATGCGACGCGCGGGCCTGCCCGACGAGGGGGTGCCGGGCGCGATCTCGGCGGTCTTCCGGTTCGTGTACGGCTACGGCACGGTGGAGGGCCATTTCCTCGGCCGGGTCACCGACTCGGGGCTGACGCCCGACGCGTACTACCGGCAGGTGATGGACACCGTCGGCGAGCATCCCGGCACGGCCGAGGCGGTCACGGGCGCCCGGGACATCCTGGCCGCGCGGGGCGGCGCCACGGTGGCGGACATGCTGGACCGCGATTTCGCCTTCGCCCTGGATCTGCTGGTGGCGGGGATCGAGGCGATGGCCGCCCGCGCCCGGCAACAGGGAAGCGCCCTGGAACCGTGAGGCGCCGAGGAGCCAGGGGGCGCCAAGGAGCCGTGAGGCGCCCGGACCCGGCTACCTGGCGACCTGGCTACCCGGCCCCCTCAGCCCTCCTCAGCCCTCCTCAGCCCCCCTCGACCAGCCGGGCCGGAAACCCACCGGTCGCGACCGGCCCCCACCGCACCGGAGTGATCCGCAGCAGCGACTTGCCCTGACGGAGCATCGCCGCCCGGTACTCGTCCCAGTCCGGGTGCTCCCCGGCGATGTTCCGGTAGTACTCCACCAGCGGCTCCACCGAGTCGGGCGCGTCGACGACCTCCGCGGTCCCGTCCACCTGCACCCAGGGCCCGTTCCACTCGTCGCTGAGCACGATCACCCCGACCCGCTCGTCGCGCCGGGCGTTACGGGTCTTCGCCCGCTCCGGGTAGGTGGCGACGACGATCCGCCCGGCGTCGTCGACCCCGCAGGTCAGCGGCGATCCCTGCGGCCCCCCGTCGGCCCGCCGGGTGAGCAGGATCGCCCGGTGCCGGGGCCGTACGAAGTCCAGCAGCTCGGCGCGGGAGACGGGGGTGTTCGTCGCGATGTCGGGTGCCATACGGGCAGCCTAGGCGCCGGGCGCCTCGCCGGTCGGCGACTCCCCGGGCAGTGTCTCCCCGGCCCCGGTCAAGGACTCGCCCCGGACCACCTGTACGTCCAGCCGGACCTTCAGCGTCGTACCGATCGCCGTGATGCCCGCCCGGACGACCTGGTTGTAGTGCAGCGCGAAGTCGTCGCGGCGCAGTGCGGCCGTGGCGCGGAACGCGGCGCGGGTGCCGCCCCACGGGTCGGGACCCGTCCCGAGGTGGACGAGGTCGAGGTCGACCGGCCGGACGAGCCCGCGCAGCGCGAGGTCGCCGTGCACGGTCCAGCGGTCGTCCCCGGCCGGGGAGAGCCCCGTCGAGCGGTAGGTGATCTCCGGATGGCGCCCGCTGTCCAGGAAGTCGGGGGAGCGCAGATGGCCGTCCCGGGTCCCGTTGCCGGTGTCGATGGACGCGGCCCGGATGACCGCCGTCACCCGGGACTTGGCGATCTCGTCCGGCGCGATCTCCACCGTCCCGCCGAAGTCGGTGAACCGGCCGTGCACGCTGGAGATCCCCAGATGCTGGGCGACCACGCCCACCGTGGAGTGCGCGGGGTCGATGGTCCACAGCCCCGGCGACGGCAGCGCGCTACCGCCCTGCCGGGCCAGCGTCAGCGTGCCCAGCTCGGCCCGGCCGCTCGCGGTGACCAGCGCGCCGCGCGCGGCGGGCGCGTAGCCGACGGCCGTGACGAGCACCGTGTACGCCCCCGGCGCCAGCGCGTTCCCGTCCCGTACCGCCCCCTCGGCGTCCGCCTCGGCGCGCAGCACCTGCGTACCGGACGCGTCCAGCACCGTGACGGCGGCGCCCGGCACGGCCCAGCCGTCCCGGGTCCGGACCAGTGCGCTCAGTCCCATCGCGACTCCCCCTCGGTGTGCGGTCGGTGCCCGGTCATGCGCCCGGGTGGGCGAGGTCGATGTCGTGGTCGTCGACCCCCTGCCCGGAGACGGTCAGCGAGGTCGCCGACGGGGGATAGCCCGTCGCGACGACCGTGTACGCGCCGCCGTCCAGATCGGTGAAGGCGTACGCCCCGTCCGGGCCGGTGGTCGCGGAACGGATCACGTTCCCGGCCGCGTCGACCAGGGTGACCCGGGCGTCGGCGAGCGGCCCGTGCGGGGCGCGGACGATCCCGCGGACCCGGGCCCCGGCGTCGAGGGCGACCTCGGTCCGCGTGACCCCGCCGCCGATCTCCACGGGCAGGGCGCGCGGCCGGAACCCGGCGGCGTTGACGGCCAGGGTCACCGTCCCCGGCACCAGCTCGTCGAACCCGAACTCGCCCTGCTCCCCGCTGCTCCGACTGGCCAGCAGATCCCCCCGCACATCGGTCACCACGACCATGGCCCCCACGACCGGCAGCCCGCCCACAGCGGCCCGCACGACCCCGCTGAGCCCACTGGTCCCACTGAGCCGGATGTCGTACGAGACCGGCTCGCCGTCCACCGAGATGGTCGACGCCTGCGGCTGGAACCCGTCGGCGGAGGCGATCAGGACATACGATCCGGCGCCGGGCGCGTCCAGCGCGTAGCCGCCGTCGGACCGGGCGACCGCACGGCCGAGCTGGCGCCCGCCCAGCGAGATCAGCGTGACGGCGGCCTGCGGCACGGGCACACTCTCGGCCCCGTGCACGAAGCCGCGCACGGGAGTACCGCCCGAGGGGACGGAGGCGGAGGTGGGCCCCGGCCGGGCCTCCACGCCGGACGCGCCGACGGCCACCACCTCAAGGGACTTCTCGAGGCCGCCCTCGTTCTCGGCGGCGGCCTGGGCCAGCGCCCCCTGGGTGCGCAGCGGGACCTCCTTGATGAACAGGGCGCAGATCAGGGAGAGCAGCGCGACCGGCGCCGCGTAGAGGAAGACATCGGCGATCCCGCTGCCGTAGCTGCTCTCCAGGAGGGTGCGGATCGGGCCGGGCAGGCTGTCCAGGTCGGGGAGGGAGCCGTTGGTGTCGCTCGCGCCGCCCAGCGCGGCGGCGGACCGGGGGTCGAGTGCGGCGGCGCCCTGCTGGACGTAGTGGCTGATCCGGTGGGTGAGGATCGCGCCGAGCGCGGAGACCCCGATCGCGCCGCCCAGCGAGCGGAAGAAGGTGACGACGGAGCTGGCGGCGCCGAGATCGCCCGGGGCGACCTGGTTCTGGGTGGCCAGCACCAGGTTCTGCATCATCATGCCGACCCCGAGCCCGAGCAGCGCCATGAAGACGCCGACCCGCCAGTACGCGGTGTCGTACTCGATGGTGCCGAGCAGCCCCAGCCCGGCGGTGATCAGCACACCGCCGGTGAGCAGCCAGCCCTTCCAGCGTCCGGTGCGGGTGATGACCCGCCCGGAGACGGTGGAGGACACGAAGAGACCCATGATCATCGGGATGGTGAGGACCCCGGACATGGTGGGCGACTCGTTCCGGGCGAGCTGGAAGTACTGCGAGAAGAAGATGGTCCCCGCGAACATCGCGATGCCGACGAAGAGCGAGGACAGCGAGGCGAGGGTGATGGTCCGGTTGCGGAACAGCCGCAGCGGAATGATCGGCTCACTCGCCCGCGCCTCCACCGCCACGAACACCAGCAGCAGCCCGATCGTCCCCCCGACCATGGCGTACGTCTGCCAGGACACCCAGTCGTACTTGTCCCCGGCGAAGGTGACCCAGACCAGCAGCAGACAGACCGCGGCCGTGATGAAGAACGCCCCGGCCCAGTCGACCTTCACCCGCCGCTTGACGACGGCGGGCAGATGCAGGGTCCGCTGGAGCACGACCAGGGCGACGACGGCGAACGGCACACCCACGTAGAAGCACCAGCGCCAGCCGAGCCAGTCGGTGTCGGTCATGACCCCGCCGATCAGCGGACCGCCGACCATGGCGGTGGCGAAGGTGGCACCGAGATAGCCGTTGTACCGGCCGCGTTCGCGCGGCGAGATCATCGCCGCCAGGATGATCTGGGCCAGCGCCGACAGCCCGCCCATGCCGATGCCCTGCACGGCCCGGAAGGTGATCAGGGTCGCCGGGTTCTGCGAAAGACCGGCCGCCGCCGAACCCAGCACGAATATCACCAGGGCGATCTGGATCAGCAGCTTCTTGGAGAACAGATCGGCGAGCTTGCCCCACAGCGGGGTGGAGGCGGTCATCGCGAGCAGCGAGGCGGTGACGACCCAGGTGTACGCGCTCTGGCCGCCGCCGAGGTCCTTGATGATGTCGGGCAGCGCGTTGGAGACGATCGTGGACGACAGGATCGCCACGAACATGCCGAGCAGCAGCCCGGTGAGCGCCTCCATGATCTGCCGGTGCGACATGGGCTCCCCGTGGACGGCTCCCCCGCCTCCCCCGTGCTTGGCATGGGCCCGCACACCGGCCGGTGTGGTCGTTGCCATGGACTTCCTTTTCTCTTGCTGCCGTTCGTCGGTCAGGTGTTCGCGGTCGCACGCGCCCGGACGTCCCCGAAGCTGGCCCGCAGCCGGGCCATCAGCCGGGTCAGTTCACCGACCTCGTCGTCGGTCCACTCGCTCAGCCGCTCGGCCAGCAGCGCGGTGCTGCGCCGCTGCAACTCGTCCAGCACGGACCGCCCGTCGGGGGTCAGCCGCAGGATGCGGGAGCGTTTGTCGGCGGGGTCGCAGGTGCGTTCGAGGAGCCCGCGGTCGGCGAGATGGGCCACATGCCTGCTGGTCACGGACATGTCGACGGCCAGCAGCTCGGCGAGCCGCCCGATCCGCAGATCCCCGTGCTCTTCGACCACCAGCAGCGCGGCCACCGATCCGGCCGGGCAGGAGGACGACAGATTCCGCGCCAGTTCCCGCTTCACCGCGCCCACGGCACTGAGCTGCCGGGCCAGTTCGGCGTACCGCGTCGGCTCCGCCATCGGGCCACCCTCCCCTTTTCGTTGCTTCAGGCAACAATAGGGATAATTGGTTGCTGAAGGCAATCAAGAGGATGCTAGGGGCAGCAAAAATTTGGCAAAGGCAAGTATTGCCGGGTGTAAAGGGGCTGGTGAGGCGCGAGGTCTCTCATGGGCGGATCGTGCGACCGGACGCCTCAGGCCCGCCCCCCAGCCCGCCCGGCGGTTCCCGATGGACCGGCCCCGCCCTCCCCGCCCGACCGGCGGTTCCTGACGGGCCGGGCCCAGCCCCCTCAAGCCCGTCCGGCGATTGAGGACGAGGCCGTCCAGGCCGAAGGGGGGTCTGGGGGCACAGCCCCCAGGAATCCCAACGCCGCCCACCCAAAAACACCGCTCACCGAACCCCGCTTAGGCCAGCGCCAGCGACTTCGCTAGGGTCTCGGACCATGGCCAACTCCCAGAACCCCCACGGCACCCCGGACCCCGCGGGCAGCACCCAGATGTTCCGCGCCTTCGTCGACGACCCCCAGGGCAGCCGCCCCCAGCAGACCTCCTCCGGCCCCAAGCTGGGCCTGATCATCGGTGTGATCGCGGCGGTCGTGATCGTCGCGGCGGTCGCCTGGCTGGCGCTGAAGTAACGCTCCCTCCCGGGGCGGCCGTCACCGCGCGCGCTCGCCCTCCCGGGGGATGAAGACCGGCTCGGCGCCGGGGTACGCCACCGTCACCTCGTGTTCCAGATGGGCGCCGAGCATCAGCGCCCCCTCCCAGAACCGGTCGACGCACACGGTCCAGGTCTTCGTCACCCGTGCCCCGGCCCGGATCGGCGCCGGCAGCGGCTCGGCCGCCTCGAAGGTCGCCCAGTCCACTCCCAGCGCGCCGATCACATGGGTCCCGAACGTCACCGTGCCCGAAGCGACCGCGCTGCCGCCGGTGTTGTGGAAGGCGAGGGTCACGTCCTCGCAGTACCGCTTGCCGGTGGCCGCGACCACCGGTTCGCCGACGCCGAGCACGGCGGGCCCGGCCGACCCGGTGGGCGACGGCGACTGCGGCGGCCGGGGGCGAGGGGACCCACCACCCGGTACGGCCGTGGACGGGTCGGCTGACGGCCGAGGGGACGCACCGGACGTCTCACCGGACCCGGAAGCCCCACCGGAACCCGCAGCCGCACCGGAACCGGCCGAGGATTCAGCCGAGGGACCGACCGGGGAACCAGCGGGGGAACCGGCCGAGGATTCAGCCGAGGAACCCCCGCCGGAAGCCCCCGCAGCCCCCCGCGCACCCCCCACCGCGCCCCCGGACCCCTCCCCCGCCCCGGCGGGCCCGCCCGTCCCCGAGGGGTCCAGCGGCACCAGCCGTACCTCCGCCGACGCCTCGCCCCCCGTCGGCGTACGTCCGCCGCCCGCGCCGACCGCCACGAACCCGCCGCCGCCACCGCCGCCGCACGCGGCCAGTGCCGCGCCCAGACACACAGCAGCCGCCGACGCGCCGATCAGGGCGCGCCGACGGCCGGTGGTCAGGACCGTCGAAATCGATGAAACCGACGAAACCGTCGAAATCAACGCAACCGTCGAGACCGCTCGCTGTATCGCGGGAAGCATCGGGCCATGGTCGCTGACGATCCATCAGAAAGGAAGGGTCGCGCGCCTCGCCCCGAGGGCCCGGCTCAGTCGGAGATCAGCCCTTCGCGCAGCTGCGCCAGGGTCCGGGTGAGCAGCCGGGAGACATGCATCTGGGAGATGCCGACCTCCTCGCCGATCTGCGACTGGGTCATATTGGCGAAGAAGCGGAGCATGATGATCCGGCGCTCGCGCGGCGGCAGCTTGGCCAGCAGCGGCTTGAGCGACTCGCGGTACTCCACGCCCTCCAGCGCCGTGTCCTCGTAGCCGAGGCGGTCCGCGAGGGAGCCCTCGCCGCCGTCGTCCTCCGGGGCCGGGGAGTCCAGCGAGGACGCGGTGTACGCGTTGCCGACCGCGAGGCCGTCGACCACGTCCTCCTCGGAGACACCGAGGACCGAGGCCAGCTCGGTGACGGTCGGGGAGCGGTCCAGCTTCTGGGACAGCTCGTCGCTGGCCTTGGTGAGCGCCAGCCGCAGTTCCTGGAGGCGGCGCGGGACGCGCACGGACCACGAGGTGTCCCGGAAGAACCGCTTGATCTCCCCGACGACCGTCGGCATCGCGAAGGTCGGGAACTCCACGCCCCGCTCGCAGTCGAACCGGTCGATCGCCTTGATCAGCCCGATCGTGCCGACCTGGACGATGTCCTCCATCGGCTCGTTGCGCGAGCGGAACCGGGCCGCCGCGTACCGCACCAGCGGGAGGTTCAGCTCGATCAGGGTGTCCCGGACGTACGCCCGCTCGGGGCTCTCCTCGGAGAGCGCGGCGAGGCGCAGGAACAGGGAGCGGGACAGCGTGCGGGTGTCGATGGCGCCCGAGGCGGCCGGGAGGGCCGGTGCCGGGTCGGCCGCGAGGGCCGAAGAGGCGTCCATGGCCGGCGTGGCGTCGATGGCGTCGATAGGGACGATGGGGACGAGCGTGTCGAGCGCCTCGGGCGCCGCGTCGCTCTTCGTCAGCGTGAGCACCTTCGAGCTGCCCTGGTCTGCGGACATGCCACCCCCTTTGGGTCGCGGGACGGTCGTGGCCACTCCTCTGCCGAGGAGCGCAGCCTTCACCTGAATACCGGAGCCGGAGCCACGGCAAACGCGCTTCCGGCAGAATGTCACATGTCGGCAACACGCTGTAGTGACATGTCGACATGCGAGACGCGAATCGGCCCTGGAAAGAGGCGGTGTGACGGTGTTTCAACCCGATTCCGATGCCAACATCCCTGGTGAGCGATTCGCTCGTGGCGGTGATGGGTCGCTCTGGCTTTCGGTTGTGCGCCGGTCCACTTCCCGGGCTCTTCCGTATCCGCCCGTCCGGGTCCCCGGCGGCCCCCGGCGGCTCCGCTCCGGTTACCGCGCGGCGGCCCAGCCGGTCACGCGTCACCGGCCGCTCCGGTTCCCGGTGCGCCCGGTCGGGTGCCGGGCGTCAGGCGTCGATCCGGTTGGCGGTGCGCAGCCGCTGGAAGCTGCGCGCCAGCAGCCGTGAGACATGCATCTGGGAGACCCCGAGTTCCGCGCTGATCTGGGACTGGGTCAGATTGCTGTAGTACCGCAGCAGCAGAATTCGCTGTTCGCGTTCCGGAAGCTGGACCAGCAGATGCCGTACGAGATCCCGGTGCTCGACCCCGTCGAGAGCGGGGTCCTCGTAGCCGAGGCGGTCGAGGAGTCCGGGCAGGCCGTCGCCCTCCTGGGCGGCCTCCAGCGAGGTGGCGTGGTACGACCGCCCGGCCTCGATGCAGGACAGCACCTCGTCTTCGGAGATCCGCAGCCGCTCGGCGATCTCGGCGGTGGTGGGGGAGCGCCCGAAGGCGGTGGTGAGGTCCTCCGTCGCGCTGTTGACCTGGACCCACAGCTCATGGAGGCGGCGCGGTACATGGACCGTGCGCACATTGTCGCGGAAGTACCGTTTGATCTCCCCGACCACGGTCGGCATGGCGAAGGTGGGGAACTGCACACCGCGTTCCGGGTCGAACCGGTCGATGGCGTTGATCAGCCCGATGGTGCCGACCTGGACCACGTCCTCCATCGGCTCGTTGCGGGACCGGAAGCGGGCGGCGGCATAGCGCACGAGCGGGAGATTGGCCTCGATGAGCGCCCCGCGCACGCGGTTGTGCTCCGGCGTACCCGGCTGGTGCTGTTGCAGCTCGCCGAAGAGCACCTGGGTGAGCGCCCGGGTGTCCGCGCCCCGGCTGCTGCGCTGCGGGGCACCGCCCGCCGGACCCTGGCCGGGGGCTTGAGCAGGGGTGACGGCGGGGGCGGGGGCGCTCGCCGGGGACTCCTGGGGCGGTGCTTGAGGCGCAGTACTGGCCGGCACGGTCAACTCCACCTCGTAATCTGTCAACTCATTCGTCAAAAGCGGTCATAGCATCACAAGACATGTGCACCGTGTGCAAGCACCGCATTACGCCGTGTTGAGGCTGAGTTGGGTCGCGAGGCGCGGTAGAGCCGGGGGAGAGGCGGGGAAAGGGGCAGGGAAAGGGCGGCGGAAGAGCCGGGAAAAGGGCAAGGAAAAGGGCAGGGGAAAGCCCTCCGCCGTGGTGGCGAAGGGCTTGATGACCAGAGGAACCAGGGGACCCAGGGACCCGGGGGCCGTGTGCCGCCGTCGGGATCGGGGTCCGGGTCGGTCAGATGTCGGTCAGATCTCGAAGTCGGCGACCACCCAGGTGGCGACCGCCCGCCACAGGGCCACGCCCGCCTGGTGGTCCGGGTGCTCCAGATAGCGCCGGAGGGCGGCGGGGTCCTCGACGACCGAGTTGATCGCGAAGTCGTAGGCGATGGGGCGGTCGCTGATGTTGCGGCCCAGCTCCCACTCGCGCAGTTCCTCGATCCGGTCGTCCAGGCCGTCGAACGACGCGACGGCGGCGGCGACCCGGGGGTCGTCCGGCGAGACGCCCTCGTTCAGCTTGAACAGCACCAGGTGGCGGATCATGACTTCCCTCCGTTGACGACCCAGGTCATGAAGTCGCCGATGGCCTTGGCGGCGTTCGAAATGCCCTCGAACCCTACCTGGACGTAGTCCGCGGCCTTCGCCGGGTCCGTGATGATCAAGTACAGCACGAAGACCACGACTACGTAGACGGCGATCTTCTTCGCGTTCACCGCCACCGCGGCCTCCCCTGTGACCCTTGACTGTGATCTCGGCTGTGATCTCGGCTGTGACCTTCGTCGCTGCTGACGGCGGTGAGTGTAGCTTCAGGTCTGATTTGAGGACCAACGGCCCAACCGGTGGGGCCGTTTGCCGCCATCCGCCGGGCGGCGGCGCGGGCCACCCTGGAGTGGTGGCCGGGCGGTTCTGGCAGGAGTCCGCGGCGGCCAGGGACGGACCCCCACTGCGGGGTACGCGCCATGTCTCCCCGTGACCGGCGTGTACTTGAGGGTCCGTCCCCGCCGGGGGAGACGGCCGATCCCCCGCGACCGTCTCCCCCGACCCCCTGCGTGAGACATGCGAGAAGGGCCCCATCTTTCGACGGGGCCCTTCTCGTTGGCTGGCGGTAGCGGAGGGATTTGAACCCTCGGTGACTTGCGCCACACTCGCTTTCGAGGTCTGTTCGTGCTGGTCAGGCGGTCATGCGGGGTCGTTCAGGCCCGTTCACGCCAGTACCGGAACTCGTCCCTGCGGACGGCTGTGAACGGCTCCGGACGGGGGTGAATGAGACGGAAACTGAGACGGGAGGTGTCCACCGCTGGCGCCTCCCCTGTGCCTCAGGCGGCAAAGGGGAGCCGGGCGGGGGCGGGTGTGCGGTCCGTGAATCCGTGCTCAGTCGGACGCGCGGCGCGCTGTGCAAGCCACCCGGATACCCGGGGCCCCCCGTTCACTGCCGTGCCTTCCCACACCGTGCGGACGTGGGCAAAACCCTGGCCGAGGTAGTACCGCTGTAGAGCTGTGTTCGTCGTCCACGCGTCGAGCCGGACCCAGCGCGCCCCTGCCCGGTGGGCTCGATCTCCAGCCCAATCGAGCAGTCGAGCGCCGAGCTGCCGTCCTGCGTACTCACGGGTAACCGTGAGCTTGTTGACGAACATGGAAGGCTCGGCCAACTCGTCCGCGGTCCACAAGCCGTCTTCGGCATCTGGGGTGAGAGTGATGGTGCCCGCCGTCGTGTGCCCATCGCGCAGCATGAACACCGTGCCCGCCTCAACCGTGGCCAGCAGTTTGTCTGCTGGGTAGGGGCGGCTCCACTGGTCTGATCCGCGTCCTCGTATCCAAGTGGCGGCCTCCTGGCGGAAAGTCAGGAGCTTGGCTACGTCATGGGGCTCTGCGGGGGTGATGATCACGTGTTCTCGCTCCGGGCGCCCAGGTCGCCAATCTCGTAGTTCATCCGGTTCAGGTCGCCGCGAAACGTCGTGATGGTGCACCGGATCGGCCGGTCCGCCGAGTAGCCGGTGCGTGTCCAGAGCATCACCGGCACACCAGGGCCGATCTCCAGAAGGTGCGCTTCCTCCGGGGTCGGCATCCTGGTCTCGATCTCATCGAAGTACCCGATCTGTTCGATGCCCCGAGCGGCCAGGTAACGCGTCGTCCCTTCCTCAATGTCTCCGGGTTCTGCCAACCGTGGCGACTCATCTACCAGCCACGACGGATAGTAGGTGGCCTGAGTGGACCAAGGAACGTCGTCCACGTAGCGATGACAGAACCGCAATACGGCCGTAGTGCCAGCGCTGACCTTGAGGCGGTCGGCAAGGTCTTCTGAGGCGGGCAGCACTTCGACTCGGAACGTCTGGTGTGGCGTGCGGCCGGCGTTGGTCACGTCTGTGTTGTACGCGTCCCCGTTCTGGGGGAAGTCCAAGTTCTCGAACTTTGAGGCGTTGAGCTGAAACACCTCGTGCGACCGTACGTCGTACCCGAGTCCCTGGCTGGACGTGATCAGCCCCTCGCCGACCAGCAGACTCAATCCGTTTCGGATCGTGTTCCGCGATGCGCCGAAGCGCTTCATCAGATCACTCTCGGACGGCAGTCGCTCGCCCGGCCGGTACGTCCTATCTGCGATTTCTCGGCGTAGAGCGTGTGCCACCTGGCGGTACTTCGGCTGCATCCTCATGCCTCCATCATGACGCACTCGCTCAACTTGTTGGTACATGTAGGCCCAATCCTCTTGACGGCTCACGGTCGGTGGGTGCACCATCACTGCATCAGCTTGTACCAACAAGCTGAGCAAGAGGTGCAACACCATCAAGTGTGCCCTCTTGCGCTGACAGCGCCCGGAGGAAAGCCCGCAGGGGTGATTACGAAGGAAGCGTCCGTTGGTTGAGAACTGAACAGTGACTAGATCGACGGGGACTCACGCCCCGTCCCCGCAACGGCCCGGGTGACGGCCGCTGGCAGCCACTTCGTGGCAGGCGTACGTGGCCTGTCCTGCGTGTCAGCTCTGGAGAAGCACGGTCCGGATCATCCCTCCCTTTCTGGGAGGTCAACCGGGCCCGTGTCCACCTGGTGCGCGCTGCCCTGCTTGGCGTCAGAGCAGTGACGATGACGTGCCCGATTCCCCGGCTCGGGGCCGGTCCGCTGTGGCAACGGCGGACCGGCGAAAGCCGTGTCCCTGCGATCTGCGGGAGGTCGGCATGAGCCGACGACATACCAGGGTGCCGCCGGACGGACCGGACGGTCGGCGCCTGCACAGTCCTTCCGGTCCGCTCTGGCTTCGCAGCTTTGACGCTGCGGTCGGCTGCCTCTCCCGCCTGTCCGTCCGGCGCGCTGCGCTGGGACGTACAGGCGGGGGCGCGGGGAGCCGAGCACGAGCCCGGCTCGACACAAGAGCGGCCCCGGGGGGCAACCCGGGACCGCGGCAGGCACCTGATGTGGAGGCGCCCGGTGACGAGTCTGACAGATCGAGAGCGCGAGGAGCTCTCGCGTAAGAACGCTGAAGCGAACAAGCGCAGCGAGGATGCGGCATGTGTGCGGGGTGGTCGGTGATGGCCGCCGCTGAGCACGAGAGGACCAAGCCGCCGTTGCCGGTCCGTCCGCCGCGTCCGCACCCGCATGTGGGGGTGTGCTGATGGCGACCGATCCGGCCGCGTGGCACCTCCAGTCGGCGGGTGACGCGCTGGCCGCCGATCTCGGGCGGATGGACCCCGCACCCGCCCCGGCTGAGCTGGCATGGCAGCAGGAGGAGATCCGGACCGCCTACGCGGATGCCGCCCGCCTGACCGACCAGCCCCGCTAGTGCTGTGACCGGATAGGTTCGCCGGGTTGGTCAGGCGGCGGTGGTGAGGGGGCGTCCGCCCCAGCGGATGCCTTTCTCGCTTCGTATGCGG